>CAMOEK010000206.1:0-4416 GCA_946612125.1 uncultured Lachnospiraceae bacterium
TTTTCTTTTTTAGCATTTATCACACTTCCCGGGATCATTATCAAAAGAACGGCTAATCCGCTTACCGGGAAAAAAACCGCACTCAGTATTTCCTTTTCTCCATATGATTCCAGATATACCAGTGCGCGTCTTACATCAAATGTCATAATAAGGCTCATAAGTATGCAAAGACCTGCAGATATGATATAGTCTGCTTTTACCGCCGCTACGTTAAGACTCTGTCTGCTCGTGCCACTTCTTCCCAATATAAAAAACCACATCAAAAATGCGGCTGCCGGTATCAGTATCAAAGTAAGAGCATAACATAATACAGTCATTCCTATCTCACCGTTTTCTTAACATGTTCATAGAGCTCTTTTTTAAACTCGTTATAAGCGGAGCGGCTTATACCTACTATGCTCCCATCATCCAAAACAACCTCTTTGTCCCTTAGCCTTGCAACATGATCAAGATTTACCGCGCTGCAGCGGTGAACCTTTCTGATAGTATCATTGATCTTATTAAATATATCTATGGCTTCCGTTAGTTTCATCCTGGTGGTAAACGAACCGGATCCGGTTATTATCCTTACATTATTATTATCCGATTCCAGGAATAAAACTTCCGACGGCACCACTACTATCTCTTCCCCGGCAGACTTGATCATCACTCCCTGCATACTGGCTTTCATAAGCTTTATATCCTGCAGGGTCTGCTTAAGCTTTTCATCCTCTACGGGCTTTTTCAGGAAACGGAAAGCCCCTACCTCATAACCGTCAATTGCCATTTCTGTATGACTGGTCAGAAATACTATTGGCGTGCCATTGTTTTTTGATCGCATCTGCCTGGCAGCGCTCATCCCGTCCATGCCGCCCATCTCTATATCCAGAAAGATCAGATCAAATTCTTCTTCAGAAGCGAGCAGATCCTCTGCGCATGAAAACGAGATCACATCGCAGTCAAGCCGTGATATGATCCCGTAGATCTTCTGCTCAAGGTCATCTAGAAATACTTTTTCATCATCGCATATGGCGATCTTCATGTTCTGCTCCACTCAGTAAAGATCCTTCGCTTCCTGAGGTCGCTAAGCTCAAGCTGCGGCTATGCCTTGCTTTCGCTAAGCTTCGCAGGTAGGTGAGTACTATATTCGTGCTGCGCTATCGCTTGCACTCATTAAGTACTTCACCCACGCTCAGGATGACAGGGTAGTCTCTGCGCTCCTTATGATCACAGATCTGTTTCTATTTTATCAGACCAGCTTTCCGTTGTCGAGTTGTACGACGCGGCTGCCGTAGTGGCTGTTATGTTCAGAGTGTGTTACCTGAAGTATAGTCATGTTCCTCTCTTCATTGATCTTTTTAAACAGCTCCATAATGGTCTCGCCGGATTCCTTATCCAGATTTCCGGTTGGCTCGTCAGCAAGTATTATCTCGGGCTCACCCATTAAAGCTCTGGCTATGGCCACACGCTGCTGCTGTCCGCCGGAAAGCTTGGACGGCATTACCTTACGTTTATCCGCGATACCGGTTATATCCAGTATCTCAGTAAGCCGTTTAGCCGCGGCGCTGTCATAGCGCTTCGAAACCTTAAGCGGCAGGAGTATGTTATCTTCAACCGAAAGATTCTGGACCAGATTATAGAACTGGAAGATAAAACCTATCTTTGAAAGCCTCAGCTGCGAAAGCTTCTTTTCCTTTATCTTTCCGATATTCTCACCGCATACCACTATATCGCCGCTATAGCTACGGTCCAGCCCGCCTATCAGATACAGCAGGGTTGATTTGCCGGAGCCGGAGGGCCCCATGAGCGAAACAAATTCTCCTCTCTTTACCGTCATATCCGCGCCCTGCAACACCTTTACTTCCAGTTCGTCTTTACCGAATGATTTGTATACGTTATCTACCGTTATTATTGTATCCATTTTATGACTCTCCTTTTTATTCGTACTTAAGCTCTTCAGCTATATTCATCTTACGTAAGTATCCTGCAGGTATCAGCGTGGTCAGCAGATATACGATAAGTATCACCGCCATATATGTCAGGCTGTTCGAAAAGCCTATGCCTCCGTTTGTCATGATGTCCATGTCCCCGTCACCGATCACATCAAACAGATGCGCCAATACCCGGTAGAGAAAAGGTGCCGTAAGCCCCGCAACAGCAGCGGATACTCCCATTGAGAAAAGACTCTCAAGAAAGATCAGTCTCTTTAATTTATGTCTGGGAAGCGCCACCGAATAAAGCAGAGCTGTTTCACGCTTGCGTGTTATAAATCCCAAAGACTGGTTACCCGCTATACCTATCAGCGTAAGTGCCGTGCTTCCCGCTACGATCAGCCTGATGACAGTGGTCAGTCCGGATGCATTCTTCTTTTTTTCTTCCTCACGCTCTGCCATGGTCTCTACAGAAAGCGCCTCTGTCTCCGAACTCTTTTCGATCTTATCCTTCAGCGCATCCGGATCAGATGTTCTGATAAGTATATCCCCCAGCCTTCCGGCGTATGCATGATCATAAAGATCCCTGCTTATGACTACCGTAGCGATACTGCTGAGCAAACTGTTCTTTAACTCCATAGTATCCCTTACGGTAAAATGTCTTTCCGTAGGGAAATCACTGTCAGGTCCGAATACAAACCTGATCTCATCCCCCACATTAAGCTTATAACGCTTTGCAAGCTCTTTGGTTATAACGATCTCATCATCGTTAAGACCGTATCCCTCTGCAGGGAGCTCGGTAATTATACTGTGCTCCGTATCTGACAGGATCGTGAATTGTCTGCTCTTTTCATCATTTACAGCTCCCTGTACAGCGGGGGTTACATATACATAATCAGTCTCTTCAACTCCTTCAACCGACCTGATATATCTGTATGTATGATCGTCATCACTTTTTTGAATATCAATGATCACATCACAATCGTAATCCACCGAATCAAGATCGCTCATCATGGATGCCCCCACTCCGCCGATAAGCAGTGAAAGCGTAAGTGACGTAACGCACAATACTGCCGTTCCCATGATGATCCTGTTCCTGGACATATTTTCGGCGGCAAGCTGCGCTATGGGAAGCGAAAGCTTACGGCAAAGCCCGCTTATAAGCCGGGATATGATCCTGATGATAAAGGGGATCAATACTGCCGTGGCTACTACTCCGCACGCAAAGGATACTGCCAGCGTAAAAAAGTTTTTAACCAGAAGCCCTGCAACTATAGCCACCACGCCCAGAACGATGCCTGTATAAAGCCTGCTCCATTTATACCTGAATTCCGTATCCTTATTCTCAAATATAATATCCCTTATAGGCGTCTTTACGGCTTTGGTCAGCTCATACAGTGGATATGCGCACTCTACGATCACTGCTCCCAAAAGCACCAGCAGATATACCCATATAGGTGTAGGCGTTATATAATGCGATATAGCCTTGCCGGTATCTGCGCTTACATTGATCATCGAACTTAAGAATGAAGGCTTTATGACAGAATACAGCCATATTCCCACAGCCGTTCCCAAAACAGCATAGAGTATGTTTTCGATCAGCAGCACAAAAGCCGTTTTTCCCTGTGTAACACCAAGACTCCTTAAAGTACCTATCACCGACATCCTCTCATTAACGATCTTCTCTGCTATTGAGATCGTTACAAATATCACCAGAAGAAATGAGATAAGAAAGAGCAGATAAAACATATTATAGAGCTGTTCGATATCTCCATCATCCTCCATCTCGCTTATCACCTCGAGCTCAGCACCGGGATCGTTGCTCCTGATATGATCGGCAATCTCAGAGATACGGCTGTCATCCGCTACATCAACAAGCCATATATCATAGTCATTATCTGCCAGACAGCTTATCCTTCTCAGATTTTCGTTTGAAACGATGATATATTCTCCACTCCAGATGATATTTTTAATATCGATAAGCTTAATGACTTTAAGCTTAAGGATCTCTTCATCCCTTGTCTCAAGTTCGATCGTATCTCCCACCCCATAACCGTAATGCTCGGCATATTCTTTACTTATCACAGCAGTGCTGTCGTCAATTTCCAACTCTTCCGGTATAAATGCCATATCGTATGCAGCCTTCATATCGGATACGGCTGTTACATCTATATATTTCTCAAATGAATACTCATATCCGGTGGTGTCTCTTTCATACTCATACAGCCCGGCCTGACTGATACCGACCTTACGGATATCTGCGATATCCTCAACTTCCTCCAGCGCCTCAGGGGATGCATTCATGATGATGATATCCATCTTTCCGATCATATCCATCATATATCCCTTCATGAGGCCTTCTATATTGTTCCTCATATCCACTGCCAGCAATGCCGCAAAGGAGGCAAAGGTGATGCAGAAAACCAGAAGCAGAAGGCGCAAAGGTTTGGAAAATATGTTTTTTAATGAGTGTTTAAGAATTAAGTTCATTGTTATAATCTCCTTC
>CAMOEK010000207.1:0-4365 GCA_946612125.1 uncultured Lachnospiraceae bacterium
GTCCTCACTCAGTAATTCGCAGCATAATCCAGCAGGTAATCTTCGCCCTTGTCAAAGATCGCCGTTATCGCTTCCCCGGTAAGCGGGATCACATGATCGATGGGCACACCGCGCACACGATCCGCTCTTGTGTCTATGATCATTTCGCCGTCTTCCCCAAGATTCGGAACCGCTGAGAATGTAACGCCTCCGCTCCTCATACTGTAAGAAGTCACCGCCTGGCACGAGGAATTGCTGCCGGTAAATCCCATAATGGTCACATTGGGATATTCAGACATAAGGCTTGTCATCATATCACCGGCGCTGACAGTCTCATAATTCACCAGAAGTATGATATCTCCATGATCCCATAGGTTTTCACCCATATAGCTCATCTTTTTATCCTTTACATATTTCCCGTCTGCACCGCGTTCATAAGAAGCAGTCTTTTCATTTATAACTGCGCTGTAGCTTATAAGATGCTCACCTTCCGGTGCAAAGAGCTGCACCACAGCGCCTACCATGAACGGACTTCCGCCGCCATTTCTTCTTAAGTCGATTATAAGCCTCTTATAACCTTTATCACGGTATTCAAGGACTTTCTGCCTTAATTCTTCCGTCATTTCCGTATAATCCGCGCCTTCATAACTCTTTGTATCATAGGCCATCTGATAGATGCGCAGGAGCGCTGTATCACTGTCAACAGACTGCATATCAAGATTGGATATATTCACTCCGTTATCAAGTTTTTTCACGGTGCTTATCATCCTGGGATAATATGCCCCAAGCTTCTTTGCCGTCACGCTCTTTTCCGTACCGCTATCATCGATAAAGCCGATCTTTACACTGTCTGCGCCTTTACCCGCGGCATATACGCTCAGATAGAACTCCTCATTATCTTTTGAAGGAAATGCATCAACATAAACATCCACTTCCTTCTGTAGTTCTTCAATGCCCTTACCGTCCCAGGAAGTGATCACAGTCCCGTTATGAATACCGGCATTTAAAAGCTGAAGCCTGTCAGCCTGTGCATTATCCGTAAGATGATCCTTTGCATATTCATAATCCTCACCATAATCCAGGATACTAAGGGAATTTTCGCTCCCTTCAACATTTACCGCAACATACTCACCGCCTGTGAGCTTAAGCAGCGAAAGACCGTAATCATTTCCGAAGATCTCACAATCCGCCATCTCCCCCAGCCGCTGATCCGAAGCCTGATATCCAACATGCCCGTCATAAAATTCCTGTGTGAACTGAAGCCAGTTCTTATAATTCAGTATACCATCGTTTTCCGTCTCTGCTTTTTCAAAAAGCGGATGATACTTTGCATATAGGCTGTCCCAGTCTATAGCCTTCTCTTCAGTGAGCACATAGTGCTGCTTCATCACAGCAAAAGCATCTTCGAAATCTTTGGTATAACCCACGCCCGCTCCCATATTAAGGACCACGATGCATATGATCGATACCATGACCGATACAGCAGCTGCGGCGGTGATGATCTTTTTTAATGCCGTTTTTTCCGTAAATAGCACAAGCAGCATCAATATCACTGCCAGATACATGCCGGCGTACCCGATGTTAAATTCTATAAATATACTGATCAGAACAGCCAGTATCAGCGGCGCAACATATACAAGCCGCCACATTGACGAATCATACTTTTTCCTTATCGACGGAAGGAAAAAACCTAAGATGCATATTGCAAATATCAGAAACATTAACATATCCATGGTGTTGCTCCCTTCTAATCCAGATCGTTTTTACAGAAGAACCCGTATCCAGCCAGCAGATAAACCGCACTGACAAGTACAGATATCATTATTGTCCCGGCTGCCATGCTTTTGCTTATACTGCTGTCATATGCCGTGTACATCACTATCCCGCCTGTCGGATCCAGGTTATAGATCGACCAGGTGCCGTAGTCCATCAGCTTCTGCAGATTAAAGCTGCTTAACAGAAAGGTGCTCTGACTGCCCGTGATAACATTCTGTAAAAAAACACAGCAGATCATAGCCATGTATCCCAGCGCTGTCACCACCATCCTGTTTTTACATAAGAATGCTGTCAGCGTATAGAACGAAGCCAGTCTTAGAAAGGGAAAAAAGCAAAGCGCTATCCTGATCACGGCCCCCTTAACCTCTATCACATCACCCCAGCCAAAGACGATGCAATTGCTTATCACCGGCACGGCCGATAAAAAAGTAGCAAGTAAAGCCGATAGAACCGTTGACGGTATAGCCCTTGATAAAAAGATATCCACACGGGAATGCCCCGACATGATCTCATAATAAAGATCCTTATCCTTAAAATCCCCTGCGCTTACTGTTCCGACAATGATCGCTATTATCATATACTGAAATAACCACAGTACCGAAGGCGCATCCGCGATCAATCTCCCCGCACAGGGTGTTTCATCCGACGCTATGCCGATCACGATCCCGAATACCGCCATAGCGACAATAAATATGCCTGTCAGCCTGTAAAGCGCTCCATCGCGGAGCGACTGGTATGAAAGTGATGATAGTAATCTTTTCATTATTCCTCCGATGATCTTTTTAATATTCTTTTTCTTTACGTCATGATGATATTTCAATTCCTGTCACGCTTCGTGAACTCCAGATATGCAGCAGTCAGATATATCCCGCCGATGATAAGCGATACGGCTATGGTCATAAGCGCCTGTTTACCGCTCACTGCAGTATCATAGACATCCACTTTTACGCCGTTGATAACGTAGTTACGGCTGTTATCAAAAGTAAGCAGATCCATCACGTTATACATTCCCGACAGATAAGCCTTATCCAGCTTTTCATAAAACTCATGTAATATCTCTATTATCAGGACCTCCACTTCGATCAGGAGATATGAAAAGCCTATCCCTTTCCCGGCGCTCCGAAGCACTACCGATACCATTATGCAAAAAGCTGCTATACGAAACATCGGCAAAAGGCTTAACAGACAGCGCAGGATGATATCACTGATCTTTATCCCTTCCGTGGGCCAGCCGTTTATCATACCGTAATAAACCAGCGGGAGGTAGAAGGTAGCTGCACATAAAAGCACTCCCCATGCCAATGCGCTTATTATCCTGGCCCAAAAAATACGGCTTCTGCTGTGTCCTGCCATTATCTCATAGTAAAGGGTCTTGTCCCCTGCATCCGCTGAGGCCACGATGCAGCTGATTATCATTATCGCAATTACCCATACCGTAAACAGTTCACTGCTCAGGTTTGTAAGATAGGCTCCGCCTGTGATATCCTTAAAAGGAACACTTAATACTGCTGTCGGTATCAGCAGCGGCATGACTATCATTGATATTATGGTTATAACTATCACCATATTCCTGCGGTTTGTGAAATTAAGTGATTTTATAATGTTATACATCCGCCTGCACCTTCTTCATATAATAGTCTTCCAGGTTAACTTCGTTACGTGCCAGCTGTATGGGGATCACTCCGCCATCGTACAAAGCTTTTGAGATCCTTCGCATATCGTTAAAGCCCTCGTATATCCTCATGCTGCCGTCTTCCATCACTTCCAGCTTATTGATGCCGCAGTCCTTTGTAAGGATCGAGCTTGCCAGCTCATTATTATCCGTATCGATATGATAGTATTCGCTGCATTCCTGTGAGAGCTCCTCAGCCGTCAGTGTATCGGTTATCTTACCGTGATTGATAAAGATATAATCCGTGCAAAGCTGGGAAAGCTCACTTAAGATATGTGAAGAGATCACTATCGTCACCTTTTCGTCTTTATTTAGGTTTTTAAGCAGCTCTCTTATCTCTACGATGCCTTCGGGATCCAGACCGTTTATGGGCTCATCCAGTACCATCAGTTCAGGCTTGCCAAGCAGTGCGTTGGCTATGCCAAGCCTCTGCTTCATGCCAAGAGAAAACTTCTTAACTTCCTTCTTGCCGGTATCCTCAAGCTTAACAATCTTAAGGACTTCATCGATCCTTCCCTTATCGGGTATCCCTTTCTGCCTGCGCTGTTTTTCCAGGTTCTGTCTGGCAGACATATCAGCTTTTGCATAAGGCGTCTCTATCATGAAGCTGCTACGGCTGCGCGAATGATTGAGCCCCTTTTCGCTGCTCTCGCCAAACATCTCAAGACTTCCCGACGTAGGAAATACCAGCCCGCCCATTATCTTCATGATAGTAGACTTTCCCGCGCCATTTGGTCCTATCAGTCCCACGATACTCCCTTTCTTTATACCGAAAGACACTTCATCCAGCGCCAGCTGCTTTCCGTATTGCTTGGTCAGTTTTTTTGATTCAACTACATATTCCGACATTTTTCTTCTCCTGTATATGTATGGTTTTTAACTTTACTGTAATGAAGTATAAAACTGATTCTTAAAGAATTTCTTAAGAAATAAAAAAA
>CAMOEK010000208.1:0-4335 GCA_946612125.1 uncultured Lachnospiraceae bacterium
GGCTCATCCATAGTCTCAAAGATACGCTCCAGATAAGCTATGTTATTGATAAAGTTATTGAAGATATTACCAAGGTTCATTATGGGCTGCCAAAAACGCGAAGCATAACCGGAGATAGCCACTATAGTCCCCAGGGTCTCCTGTCCCTGTCCAAAGATCAGAAGGCCAAAGAGGAAGATAGCAGCCCTTACCAGTACCGATATCGTATCTATGCCGGGCCATACCAGGTTGGTATAGCTTACTGCTTTGAACCAGGCGCTGCGACAGCGTTCGGAAAGTTCACGGAATATCTCCGCATTCTCGTCTTCCCTGGCAAAGATCTGTGTAATGCGCGCGCCCACTATATTTTCCTGCAGATAAGCATTCAGGTTTGAATTCTTATTTGAAACAGCCTGCCACGCCTTGCGCTGCTTCTGCTTCATCCAGAACATGAATACCATCAGCACGGGTACGCCGGCCAGCACTACGAGCGAAAGCTTCACATCCACCAGGAACATGAAAACTACTATGAATATCAGGTTAAGTATCTCCAACACCACATTTATCAGACCGTTGCTGAGCATGTCTGATACCGAGTTTACATAGTTGACAACCCTGATCAGTATCTTTCCGTGAGGCCTGTCATCATAATACTGGAAGGGGAGCTTCTGCAGATGTTCAAACAGATCTCCTCTGATGTCATAGATTATATTCTGGCTCACCTTCACCATCACGCGTGAACGTATGGTGGTAAAAAGCACGCTGAGTATAAATGCCCCCAGCAAAAGCCCTGCCAGCATATAAAGCCGGTTCATGTCCTTATTGGGTACAGCCACATCAAGGGCTTCCTTTGTGATCATGGGCGCAAGCAGCATGGTGATGCCGCCCAATGCAGAAAGTACCAGCGCCAGTATCATCTTGCCTGCATGCTTCTTTATATATCCGGAAGCCCTCAGCAAATGCCGGAAGTCAAAAGGCTCCTCCAGCACTTCATCTTCTTTATAGGTATTTCTTCTCAAGCTGCCTCACCTCCCGTCTGAAGCTTCACCAGTTCGGCATAATAACCGCCTTTGGCGATAAGCTCTTCGTGAGTGCCCTGTTCCGCTATCTCACCGTCTTTGAGGATGATTATGCTGTCAGCTTCCTTAGTGGTGGATATGCGCTGGGCTATGATGATCTTAGTGCATTCGAAATCCAGCTCCCTTAAGCTTTGCTGGATCTGCTTTTCCGTCTCAAGGTCGACCGCGGATGTGGTATCATCAAGTATCAGTATCGCAGGCTTGACCGCAAGCGCCCTGGCCAGGGATATGCGCTGTTTCTGTCCGCCGGACAGACCCACGCCGCGCTCGCCCACTATGGTCTCGTATCCTTCGGGCATTTTGGCTATGAATTCATCCGCAGCGGAATATCTCGCAAAACGCACCACCTGTTCGCGGGTGATATGAGCATCACCGTAAGCTATATTTCCGTCTATGGTATCGGAATAGAGCAGCACATCCTGCGTAGCCAGGCCTATATTGCCTCTGAGCTGCTTTAAATGCAGATCCTGAACATTTATATCATCAACCAGCACTTCACCGTCGGTAGGCTCGTAAAACCGCGGTATAAGATGTATGAGCGAAGTCTTGCCGCAGCCTGTCTCTCCCATGATGGCTATGGTCTGTCCGGGCTGCGCTGTAAATGAGATATTCTTCAACACCGGAAGATTTCCGTCCTCATACTTAAAGCTGACGTTTCGGAATTCAACCTTGCCCTTAAATCTTTCGGGATGATCAATGGCATCTTCATGATCCTTTATCTCTGCCTTTGAATAATAGATCTCCATAACCTTTGCCGATGCAGCAGCAAAACGCTGGAATTCGTTCATGATATTGCCCAGCTGCCTCATTGGATTGGCTATCGCCCAGGTAAGGCCCGAAAATGCAACATACTGCCCCATGCTTATCTCACCGGCGATAAGGAAACCGCCGCCCACTACCAGCAGTATCAGCGTAAGCGCATTGGCCAGCGATTCAATATAAGGATAAAACTTAAGCCAGGTATAAGCCGTTGCAATATTGGTATCGCGGTAATCCCGGTTGCTCTTGTCGAACTGTTCTATCTCGTACTGTTCTCTGGCAAAAGCCTTAACCACACGATTGCCGGAGATATTCTCCTGAGCGATCGTATTCATCCCTGCCAGCTTTTCACGCAGCATTCTGTGCTGGGGCGCCACCTTGTTTTTGAAGAGCACGATGATCCCCAGTATAAAAGGAGCAACTGCTATAAGGCTTAATGCCAGCTTCCAGTTCATGATAAAGAAATAGATCGATACCGAACCCACCAGCACGACAGCTTCGATCATCATCCTGATCACCCATGCCAGCATGTGGCGGATGGCATCCAGATCCCCCGTTACCCTGGTCATCAGATCACCCGTGCGGAAGGTGTTATAGAATTTCATGTCCTGACGCTGTATCTTATCGTAGAGTAAATTCCTTACACGATACAGCACCCGCTGTGACACATCCTCATAAGCCATGCAGTCCAGATAAACTACCACGACTCTTATGATGGTCAGCCCGACCATGGCTATAAGCAGATTGATAAATACATCGCGGTGAAGGGTAAGATTCTCTGCCGCATTCTCTCCGGTCAGGAATTCATCCACTATACGTGATGAAAAATAAGGCACCACAAGCTGCATGGCATTGTAGACGATCGTCCCAAGGATAGCTATCGCATATAGCCCCCTGACGCCCTCCATGTTCATCCATAACCATGCGATACGCCCCGGTCTTTTACCCGTCTCCTCTGCTTTCTTCCGGAGACCGGCTTCTATCCGCTGTTCTCTGGCTGCATTCAAAGCTTTTTCCTCCCTCTGCGCACATAAAAAACAAGTGTTTTCACAATTATAAACAAGCATATCCATTATTCAAGGGGTGTTTCTGATAATTAGAAGTTTTTACAAGGAATCTTGGAAGTTTGTTCAAATCACAAAACGGGGCTGCATGACTGCAGCCCCGGAATATCCTATATATGCACTATCTCATCACCGGTCTCGGCAGCTATAGCCTCTGCCAGCAGCCTGCGATGACACTGTTCGGGCGTAGGCTCCGAACAAAGGAGCAGGACCCTGTCATATTTGGAATACTTATTCTGAAAATGCTTTACCATCGCCCTTTTATACATCAGTTCATTGAATCGGACGACATACTGATCCCAGTCAGCCTTTCCTTTCTTATAATCATCCAGAAGCTCCTTATCCGGCGCAAAGCTCAGTTCATGTACGTATCTGCACTGACAAAGCTTATCCAGAAAATAAGTCAGATCCTTGCCTTTGGCAAATCCCGCCAGCTGGGACTGATTGTTCAAACGTATATCGATCAGCAATTCTATCTGATTCTTTTTTATCTTCTCAAAAAACTCCTCTGCGCTCTTCTGGGTAAAACCCATAGTATAGATCTTCATGTTCCCCCACCTTCCTTATCCGCGCCTCTGCGATATCCTATCTCGCTGTTGCGCATTCTGTATGCTTCTTCCAGATATTCTTCTTCCGTTTTATTCTCTTCCTGAAAAAATGAAAGCTGTCCCCTTTCCGGGAAATAGCGGTCCACCAGCATCTTATTCAGCTCTTTCTGCTCCAGTGATCCGCCATCATGCAGGATATGCTTTACATCCACTCCGGCCAGTTCAAATCCCCGCGCTACCATTATCGCCCTGTGACAGTCTATCGGATTCTTTTCAGTGCACATCAAAGCTACATTGAATTGCTCCAGGCCTTTGATAACATTGTCTCTTCCCTTTATAAACTGCGGGGATTTCCTGAAGAGTTCAAAATCAAGATACCCCTCAGGATAGAACTCTTCGGCCTCCTGCCTGGCGCCAAAGGATTTAGCCATATGCGTATATTGTATCCCCACATTCAAAAGAGCTTTTTTTAATACATCGGAATTATACTGCGATGCATATCTTGAATAAGGCATACTCCTGACGTCCAGCAGATGATCGATCTTATACTGTTTAAGCAGCTCTATCAAATGCTCCTGCGGAAATGTCGAATGTCCTATAGTGTATAACTGTCCCATTCCGTCACTCCAAAGCTCCGTCTAAACGGCCCATGCAGGTCGGACAGGGCTGTTTGCCTTCAGCCTCCATTTCCTGCCATAATGCCCTTTGAAGACTATCTCTGTATCTTTCCAGATACCTGCAATCCTTAAACGCATGAAAATATCCCAGTTTGTTATTGGGAATAGTATATACCGTTTCAAAGATCTTAGCCACTATCTTAAAATGATCTCTGAGCGTCCGTCCCTGGTATTCACGTTCATACAATTCACCAAGGCTTACTATCATAAAAGTATCGCCGAAACTCAG
>CAMOEK010000209.1:0-4332 GCA_946612125.1 uncultured Lachnospiraceae bacterium
GATTATAACAGAAAAATGAATATTTAACCATATCGGAATTAATTGTATTCACAACAAGCCAAAAATCATAACCCGCGCTTTTTCAGTTCTTCGACGAGTTTTACGTAGAATTCCCTGACATCGAAGCCCGGGATATTCTCACGATTTAGATCTATCATGTCTCCGTGGGAGATACCGCGTTTTTTCTTATTCTCCAGGTATGTATAGTCCTCTCCCCAATGGAATGAGGGTTCTCCAACCAGTCCGTCGTTCTTTCCGTCAAAATAGTCGACCAGATAATAGCTCATGTTAAGTGGAAACTGTCCTCCCGATGCTTTCTTCATGCAGGATCCGACGCTCTGAGTGTAGATGCCCGCATTTTTAAAGTCGTACGAAGATATCCTCTCAGTCAATTCTCTGCACTTGCTTGCAGTAAGGTCTGTAACAGCCTCGATAAAGTCCGGATCGGTATCTCCGAGTTTCCTGAATGCAGCATTATAGGTTCCCGCAACCTTTCTTCTGAATCCCTCCGGCGCCTTATCAAGCAGGTATTCCGCAAATTCACAGCCGAGATGCGGAGTGTTTATCGTAGTGATAGATGCCACATAAGGGCCTGCATCGAGGCACGCTACAGCAGCCTTGATATCCAGGCCTCCCTTGGAATGTGCTATGACATTTACCTTTTCGCAGCCCGTCTCATTTACTATCTCTTTGATCCTTTGGGATAATTCCTCAGCGCTTTTTATCACCGCAGATGCGGATCCGTGATTTCCGTAATAGATCGTAGCCCCGTTTTTCTCAAGTTCCGCAGGAATGCGTCCCCAGTAATTCAGGAGTTTGAAATCTCTGAAAAAGACTCCGTGCACCATGAGAAGAGGATACTTGGTGTGGCAGACCTGCTCCGCCGCTCTCTTTTTGTCGATGCGGAGCTTTGCTTTCTCAAATATGACTTCACGGATCGTGGTGCGGATTATCATGACCAGCGCGACCAGATTCGCTATAGGTATAAGCCCGCAGACGATTCCTATGATCCTCTGTTTAAGTCCAAGCTGAACCGATGTGAGATATACCGTAATGATACCGATCCAGAATATAACAAATTCAATAAGGGTCGCTATGAGTATGAACGGCCAATGCGCCGCAAAGGTAGCCTTTATCCCGTCAGCAGCCAGATGCATGACGAGCCATACGATCAATATCGCCACACTCGTCAAAAATACGACAAGAAGTGCGCTGCCCAAGCCCAGAATATTAAGCCTTGATCCGGTTAATGATTTTTCCGGTCTCGTATTATTCATTATCATTGCTCCTTTAATGAATGACCAATTCCGATATTAGTTTTACAAAGAAAATACTGAGTACTATCACCAGTATCGGTCTGACTATCCTTGATCCTTTCTTCTCAAAATGAGCTGCTCCGATATAATTTCCCGCTATTCCGAATGCTCCCGCGACAAGTCCGAGCGGCACGAGCACCTGCCCGTGGATCAAAAATACTGCCATCGCCGCAAGGTTAGTCGACAGATTAACTGCTTTGCCCAGTCCGTTTGCTTTGGTCAGTTCCATACCCGCCAGTCCGGTAAGGAGCAGTATCATGAATGCGCCGGCTCCCGGTCCGTAGAAGCCGTCATACAAACCTATGGCAAATGCCAGCAATGCACTGATGACTGTCGTAACGATATCCGAATGCGCCTTCCCGGTCTCAAAAAGCTGTTTCTTTGTAAGAACATAGACAGCAGTAAGCGGAACCAATATAAGCATTATGATCTTGAAATTCCTGTCAGGGATCAAAAGTGCAATATTCGCTCCGATAGCGGATCCACCCAGTGCACAGGGAATACAGAAAGGTACTATCTTCCACGGAACAAAACCTTTCTTTGCATACTTGGCAGCAGACACTGTAGTACCCATAAATGAGCTGAGTTTATTTGTGGCGACACAGCTATGTATCGGCATTCCGGTCAGGATATATGCCGGAAGCGATACCAGGCCTCCTCCGCCGGATACCGCGTCGATAAATCCACCTAAAAAAACAAGCGGGCATACGATTAAGAATTTATACAACTCTATTTCCATCAATACTCCATTATATTATTTCGATTTGACAATCTTTCTGATATGATCCCAGTCAGGACAGCGGAAGTAGTTCTCTCCGGGCAGATCACATTCTACATTCCACGGTCTGTTATATACAAGCACTTTGAGATCGGGCAGATGATTGAAGAACTCGAACGCCATAGGCGAATCCTCTATGGCATAATCAAACTTCATCTTATAATACTCTTCAAGTTCGAGATTGTAAGCACTGCCCTCGTAGAAACTGTCCCGTCCGTATTTATTCAGGAAATAAAGCTTCAGTCTGCCGAGTCCGTGCTCTTCCAGCCAAGCGTGCGATACATCACATGTGCTGTAGGGACGACCGGTGATGATGCATACTTCGTGGCCAAGGTCCATCCATTCATTAAGAACGCTCGATGCTTCGGGAGCTTCTTCATATGCTCCCAGGACTTCAGGTTTATGTGCTTCTATCATCAGAGTCTTGTACTCTTCATCCGTCAGCCCGAACGAGTCCTGCAGATTAAAAAACCTGATCTGTTCATACGGGACACTCTTTCCAAAGAGCCTCTCCGTGATCTTCGGAAATGCTCTGGCAGTCTCACATATACAATCATCAAAATCTACATATATCTTCATACCTGCTCCTGCTTGGTCGTAATCTGATCTAATGTTTCAACCTGAGATTTATATCAGATTCAAAGCTTCTCTTATAGTGCTTTCATAATCTTTGTCTATCAGTATCACTTGATCACCTGTCCGTCCAAAACCTTCTATATTCTTCTGATTATCCTTTTTTAACCAATCAGCAATGCAATAAGAATCATCAAGTCTGGCTTCAATGTCCGAACCATGATTCAGTATATCATCAAAATGCGCATCAATATACGCATCCGTCATTCTCACCCACAGTTTTAAATCCTACCTTCTCATATATTCGAACAGCATAATTGGCTTTTTGTACTGCCAGCGAAGCCCTCGTATAGCCCTTTTCTTTTAGCAGTGCCAGCATATTCTCCATCAATCGTGTTCCTATACCATGTCCGCGATATTCCTTGTATAGAGATATGGCAAATGACGGAGTTTCATCATCAACATGACCGTAATCATTCATGATCCGTGTCCAGACCGCCCCGATCACTCTACCGTCATCATCTGCAACGATACAATGATCTGCCACACCTTTTCCAAAATTTTCATAATACAGTTTCAGTTCCGGCTGCTCTATGATATCCCTGGCAGGCGGCTTCACGCCTTCCGGAATGAAGATCGCCTCATACAGAAAATCCTTTAGCAACTCTATTTCATTCTCTCTGATCTCTCGCAATTCCATTTAAATCTTTTTCCCTTCAACGTTATCCCGAAATAGAATAATCAAATAGTTTACGGAAAAATACTTCCGCTCCCCATAGCAACTCTTAACAATCCAATAACGAACAGATGCGCCGGATAGTAGATATAGAAAAACCACTTCATTCCTTTCCAACTGCCTCTTTCGCCATTATAGTTTTTAAGAATAATCAATGACAACAAAGTACCCATTTGGATGAGTCCATATACCTTATCCATAAAGATAAAGTATACTGCAGCGTAAATGACTGCCCATATGAACATAGTAATGGATTGTTTCTTGAAATCGCCCCGATTCAAATACAGATAGACCGGACACATCGCGGCAACAGTTGACCAATCTGACGGAAATGTGATAAAGCATATCGCTACTATAAGTAGTATTTTGGTCCATTGTGGTAAACGATCAGCAGTGAATATAACCATCAAGACCACAGACCAGGCGAGGGACCACATCACACTTGTCATATTAAAAAATCCGCTTGGAATAAAAGGCATCCCGCCGGCGAAATTATATGCAAAATGAGAGATAACCGCAAAAACAAATAATCTGCCTATATATTTTTTGACATCTCGGGTAAAATGGAATCCCTCTGCAATGAAGAACCACATGATCGGAGCAGTCAACCTTCCTATTACATGAAGCAACATTACCCACCATATTTTCTGACATCCGGGATACAAAAGCCAAGTCACATGATCAATTGTCATTGCAAGAATAGCTATTAGCTTTATTTGATTTGAATTTAAGCCTTTTTTCTTTAATGTATTCAAAGTTTCCCCTTTGTGTATAATACTGTAAACTGATTTTGCAGCCAATCTTCTCTTTTTATTTCCATTTCTATAACATTCCAAGGCTCCTTGTTCACCATTTCCCTATCTTTGAAACCAACTTTCTTATAGCAATTGTGAGCAGGTTCATTGTTTTCAAAAACACCAATTGTCACA
>CAMOEK010000210.1:0-4331 GCA_946612125.1 uncultured Lachnospiraceae bacterium
TCCCGCTGCGGGGGGATATAATTTCTCCCCCCGTGCCGGGATCCGACTCACTTCTTCACGGCTTTGAGTGCGTCGCCGTCGGCCTCGATCAGTATGGTATCCCCCTGGGATATGCTGCCCGAAAGGATAAGCTTTGCCGATAAGGTTTCAACCGTTTTCTGAATGTAACGCTTAAGCGGGCGCGCGCCGTAAATAGGATCATATCCTTCATCCACGATCTGCTTACGGGCTGCATCTGAGAGTTCAACGCCGATCTCCCTCTCAGAAAGTCTGCGGTTCAAGTCATCCATGATCAGGTTCACGATGCCGCCTATGTTATCCTTGGTCAGAGGCTTAAAGAGTATGATCTCATCAAGACGGTTAAGGAACTCCGGCCTGAAGTGCAGCTTAAGCTGTGCTTCCGCGGCATCCTGGGCTTCCTGCGTGATATTACCATCATCGTCTATGCCTTCCAGCAGGCTCTGCGAACCGATATTGGAAGTCATGATAAGTATGGTATTCTTAAAGTCCACGGTGCGGCCCTGTGAATCCGTGATACGCCCGTCATCCAGCACCTGCAGCAATATATTGAACACATCCGGGTGTGCCTTCTCCACTTCATCAAAGAGCACTACCGAATAAGGCTTGCGGCGCACGGCCTCCGTAAGCTGGCCGCCCTCATCGTAACCTACGTATCCCGGAGGCGCTCCGATCAGCCTTGATACGGAGTGTTTCTCCATATATTCACTCATATCGATACGCACCATATTGCTCTCATCATCAAACAATGTGGCCGCCAGTGATTTGGCCAGTTCCGTCTTACCTACGCCGGTAGGTCCCAGGAACAGGAACGAACCTATGGGCTTCGAAGGATCCTTTATGCCGGCCTTGGACCTGATGATGGCCTCGCTCACCTTAGTCACGGCCTCATCCTGACCTATCACTCTTTTATGCAGTTCTTCATCCAGATGCAGTGTTTTGTTACGCTCGCTCTCATTAAGCTTGCTGACGGGTATGCCTGTCCAGCGCGATATAATGCGCGCTATCTCCTCGTCGGATACATTCTCATGTACCAGACGGTTTTCCTTCTTTCCGGCAGTCTCCTCTTCCTGCTCAAGCGCACGCTTAAGCTCCGGCAGCTTACCGTAAGACAGCTCTCCTGCTTTCTCATAATTGCCTTCGCGCTGGGCTATCTGGATCTCATTATTTACAGCCTCTATCTCCTCACGGATCTTCGAAACCTTATCTACCGCAGCCTTTTCGTTTTCCCACTGCGCCTTGGCCTTTTCAAACTCTTCCTTCTCTCCGGCCAGCTCCTTCTGCAGATCTTCGAGACGCTCCCGGCTCAGGTTATCATCCTCTTTCTTGAGGGCCGCCACCTCTATCTCCATCTGCATTATGCGGCGCGAAGCTTCATCCAGCTCTGTAGGCATGGTATCCAGCTCTGTCTTTATCAGGGCGCATGCCTCATCCACCAGATCTATGGCTTTATCAGGCAGGAAACGGTCAGTAATATAGCGGTTGGAAAGCACTGCCGCGCTCACCAGCGCATTATCCAGTATCTTTACCCCGTGATATACTTCGTAGCGCTCCTTAAGGCCACGCAATATGGAAATGGTATCCTCTACCGTAGGCTCATCAACCATAACCGGCTGGAAACGCCTCTCCAGGGCAGGATCCTTCTCTATATACTTTCTGTATTCATCCAGGGTGGTGGCGCCTATACAGTGCAGCTCGCCTCTTGCCAGCATGGGTTTGAGCATATTGCCTGCATCAAGAGCTCCGTCGGTCTTGCCTGCGCCTACTATGGTATGCAGCTCATCTATAAAGAGGATTATCTGACCGTCACTCTTCTTTACCTCTTCAAGCACGGCTTTAAGACGCTCCTCAAACTCGCCCCTGTACTTGGCTCCCGCAACCAGAGCACCCATGTCCAGGCCAAAGATCTTCTTATCTTTAAGTCCGCCCGGAACATCGCCGCGCACTATACGCTGCGCCAGACCTTCTACTACGGCAGTTTTACCTACACCGGGCTCGCCGATGAGCACGGGGTTGTTCTTGGTCTTTCGGGAAAGTATGCGGATCACGTTTCGTATCTCCGCATCCCTGCCTATCACGGGATCCAGTTTCTGCTTTCTTGCCTTTTCCACCAGATCCTGACCATATTTTTCCAGTGTATCATAAGTAGCTTCGGGATTATCACTGGTCACCCGCTGGTTGCCTCTTACGGTCTGCAATGCCATCAGGAAACGCTCCCTTGTAAATCCGTATTCGGTAAACAGAGCTTTTATCTCTTTATTGGGATGGGCTATCATCGCCAGCATCAGGTGCTCTACGGAAACATAGTCATCACCCATGGCCTTTGCCTCATCCTCTGCGCTGATCAGCACTTTATTAAGATCCGGACCGATCCGCAGATCTCCGCCCTGTACCTTCACTCTCTTTTTAAGAGCCTGAACAGCCCTGTCCTTAAAGTGCTCGGTATTGATCTCCATCTTCTCCACCAGTTTAAGGATAAGAGATTCGTCCAGCCCAAGTAGCGCGTTAAGCAGATGCTCCTGTTCTATCTCCTGATTGCCGTACTCCACGGCCAGCTTTTCGCAGTCATTGACTGCCTGTATCGAATTCTGTGTAAATTTCTGAATGTTCATATACTTCACCTCCCCTTGCATCTGCAACTTATATAAGGCCCAATGCCTTACAAGCGTAAATATAGCTCGCATTGTTAGCACTGTCAAGAGGTGAGTGCTAATTCTTTGATCTATTGCTAAAATGCGGGATCCGGTTTCAATATAACTTTTTTGCAGATAAATTGAACGAATCTCCAACATATGTCCAAAGCTGTTGATTTCCGTTTTGCCAAGTGTTATCGTGCATTCGATGTTAAGCTTTTCCAACACTTTTAAAGGAGGCAGTTCGAATGAAGATATTGTTTATCGGCGGAACAGGAACCATCAGTATGGCGATCACCAGGCTGCTGGCAGAGAAAGGTGAAGAGCTTTACCTCTTAAACCGCGGCAACCGCAACAGCGATCTCCCCGCGAATGTAAAGACCATCATTGCCGATATCAATAACGAAGAAGAAACAGCCGAAAAGCTTAAGGGAATGGAATTTGACTGTGTTGGCGAATTCATAGGTTTTGTACCGGAGCAGCTTGAACGCGATTACCGTCTCTTTAAAGATAAGACAAAGCAGTTTATCTATATAAGCTCCGCTTCCGCTTATGAGAAACCGCCCAAAGATCATGTGATCACTGAAGAGACTCCGCTGGTAAATCCTTATTGGGAGTATTCCCGCAACAAGATATCCTGCGAGAATTATCTCATGGAAAGATATAAAAAAGACTCCTTCCCGGTAACGATAGTCCGTCCCAGTCATACCTATGATGAACGCAGTGTACCTATGGGTGTGCACGGAAACGGCGGCAGCTGGCAGGTAGTCAAGCGCATAAAAGAAGGCAAGCCCGTAATAATACACGGCGACGGCTCTTCTCTCTGGACCATAACCCACAACAGCGATTTTGCCAAAGCTTATGCAGGACTGATCGGCAATCCCGCTGCCATCGGAGAGGCTTTCCAGATAACCACCGATGAAAGCATCAGCTGGAACCGCATATACAAAGCTGTTGCAGATGAGCTGGGCGTAGAATTAAAGCCCTATTATGTATCTTCCCGGATGCTGGCCGATATGAGCGACTACGACTTCACCGGCAGTCTGATTGGCGACAAAGCCAACAGCGTTATCTTCGATAACAGTAAAGTCAAAAAACTGGTACCGGATTTTAAAGCGACGGTATCTGCCGAAGAAGGCATAAAGATGACCGTCAGGTATGTGCTTGAACATCCCGAATACCAGAATGACGATCCGGAATTCGACAGCTGGTGTGATAAAGTAATAGAGACTTTAGAAAATGCAAAGAAAGCATTCAACAAATAAGACAACATAGTTTTCGGAGGACTGAAATGATAGATATAAAAGGCCGCTGGGCTTTTATAACAGGAGCAGCAAGAGGCATAGGACACGGCGCTGCCATTTTTATGGCAGAGCGTGGCTGCAATCTTGTATTGCAGGGAAGGACTGCCGAGCATTGCGATAAAGTCCTGGCCGAAGTTAAAGCCCTTGGCGTTAACGCTTATGCAGTAGGTGCGGAATATTCAGATCTTAAGCAGGTTGAAAAAATGCTGGAAGAAATTGACGCATTAGGGATCGATATTGATATCGTTCTGAACAACGCCGGCATACAGGTTGCCTATAGAACCGAATATCTCAAAACTCCGGCTAAGGATTATGAAGACAGCTTTAAGATCAATACCATAGCTCCGATGATGATAGTCTACCACTTCCTTCCCAA
>CAMOEK010000211.1:0-4330 GCA_946612125.1 uncultured Lachnospiraceae bacterium
AAAACAATATGGCGTCGGGCTGTTGAAATGTTTTTCCCGTAGGTGTCTACTTAGATAGATGCTGCGGGAAAATTTTTTGGGGTTTTTAATCATTTTGGATGTTTTATCCGTTTATATATATAGAGCGACATATTGGGAGTGAATCATGAAAGATGATTTATTGATAAAACATATCCGTGCCGGTGATGAGGATGCGGCAGAGGAATTGGTGCGCAGATATTATCCTGGGATCATGAGATTTTGCAGGTGGCAATGTGGCGACATCGATCTGGCAGAAGATCTGACACAGGATACATTCTATAAAGCGCTTCGGTGCCTTGATCAATACCGTAAGGGAGAACATTTTAAGGCGTGGTTATACTCTGTCGCAAAAAGTGTATGCATGGATGAACTTCGAAAGCATAAACCTGAAACGGATCCTGATTACGATATATATGAAATAGAAGACCGAAACGCCGGAATACAGCAAATAGAGAATGAAGAGGCTATAAAACAGATGTTATCTGTATTGCCGGGAGATCAAAAGGAAGCGCTCACGCTTCGTTATATGGAAGGTCTTTCGTACAGAGAGATAGGAGAGGTTTTGGGAATCCCTGCAAGAACAGCGCAAAGCAGGGTTAATCTTGCGCTTAAATTATTACGGGTGAAAGGAGAAAAATGATGCGGGATAGAAGAATAAAAGAGCTTTTACGTTCCTATGCATATTCTGATGATCCTCATAAGATAGAGGAAACGGTAAGGGAGTGTCGGAAAATAGTTCGAAGCTGCAATGAGTCCATCAGGCGCAGAACCGGATTTGTTGAATTTCTGTCCGAAGTGTTTCGTATGAACGGAATGATAATCCTTGCAGGCCAGATAGCCACATTATTTGTTATATGTATGCTCATCCGCACAGCAAATGATTATCCGAAAATGATACCGGTGTTTATTCCGTTTTTTGTACTTGCCGCTTTACCGGTGCTGTTCAGGGCGGAGATATATCGCATGGGTGAGATTGAGCTTTCAAGCAGGAATTCATCCGCACAGCTGCTTCTTGCAAGGCTGATCATAATAGGAGCATCCGATATTGTGTGTTTCACACTGTTATTGGTAACAGAACTTTTCTGCTTTCACACCGGTCAGGGGATCATTAACCTGATACTGTATGTCTTTGTGCCATATATGCTATGCGTAACCATTATGCTTCGATTGATGCGCAGCGGCAGGAATGGATTCATATACAGTATGGGGGCGGCTGTTATCACAAGTGTTCTATGGGGAATTATAGCGATGATAATGCCGGAGTTATATAAAACATCTGCAGTTGGTATATGGATGATCTGTTTTATAGCATTTAGTATCTTTTTCATTCAGGAGATGCGATACCTTATTCAAATCGTAAAGGAGGGAACGATCTATGGTTCTGTCGCTTGATCGTTTGACAAAAACTTTTGGAAATAAAGTTGCGGTGGATCACCTTAGTGTAGAAATGCAGGCAGGAGTTTACGGACTTTTGGGTGCAAATGGTGCCGGTAAGACAACATTAATGCGTATGATCTGTGCTATTTTGGAACCGAGCAGTGGGGAAGTTTTGCTTGATGGAAAAGATATTTCTGACATGGGCGCAGACTATCGTGATCTGCTTGGTTATTTACCGCAGGATTTCGGGTACTATCCGAATTATTCCGCAAAGGATTATTTACAATACATATCGGTCTTAAAGGGGATTCCGAGGCAGGAAGCCGAACGAAAGATAAAGGACTTATTGGAAACGGTTGGATTATCGGATGTATCAAAAAAGAAAATACGAACCTATTCCGGTGGTATGAAGCAGCGACTGGGGATTGCACAGGCACTGCTTAATGATCCCCAAATTCTTATATTGGATGAGCCGACGGCCGGACTTGATCCTAAAGAGAGGGTCAGGTTCCGTAATCTGATATCCTCGCTTGCAAATGATCGTATTGTTATTCTTTCTACGCATATTGTCTCTGATATTGAAGCAATCGCAGACAGGGTATTTGTAATGAAGCAGGGGCAGTTTGTTTCTCAGGGCAGTATCCGGGAACTTGTTGAAGAGGTTCAGGGCCATGTGTGGGAGATGGCAATAGATCCGAACGAAACCGAAAAATGGGAGGCGCAGACTACCGTAGCAAACCTGCGGCGTGAGGATCATCGAACCGTGCTGCGGATAATAAGTGAAGATTCGCCTGCAACGGGAGCAGTTCAGATCCCGGCCACTCTGGAGGATCTGTATCTTTATCATTTTCCAACCGAAAGGAGTAATTAGTAATGGAACTCTTTTTTGCTGAACATAAAAAGTTATGGAGCAGGAATAACGTAAGGATCAGTGTGTTATTATGCTTTATCTATATTGTGATCTTTGGCGGAATACTGCAGTATCAGTGGTTTTCCCTGGGCAGTTCCAAAGATGTCACAGGAAATCATTTTGACGGTTATGAGTATATCAGGCTCAGACAGCAGTATTCTGAAAAGTACGGACTAAAACTGACAGATGAAACGCTTGCAGATATGGCATCAGATTATCAACGGGCAGGAAAAGCCGGAGACGATGACGAATTAAAGAAGACGGACTGGAGCGTGATTTCATCCTGGCTGCAATTTCTGTATCCAGAGTTGCAGCAATCGGATACTTATCAGCTTATGCTGGGGTATGTGGATACAGAAGCGTTGACCGACCTGTATGGGCGACGCCAAAGGGCTATTGAAGATTATATGGATGCGTCAGGCATCGAGGGGAAGGAAAAGGATTATCTGCTGTCTTTGAATGAAAAAATAGATACTCCATTCTCCTACGTCTGGACAGAGGGTTGGAGAACAGTTCTCGGACATATGCTTCCTGATTTCGGAATGATGCTTGCTATTGTTATAGTGATCAGTCTTGCGCCGTTGTTTTCAGGTGAGTGGCATGATCGGACCGGAGCAATGATTCTCACGATGAAACAGGGATGGAAGAAAGATGCTAAAGCGAAACTTGCGGTCGGTCTTTGTTTTTCTGTTGAACTGTTCCTGCTGATAGCTATTCCGAGTATCATTGTTCAGATAGTGTACCTCGGTACCCTGGGTTGGGATACACCAATACAGTGTATCAAAATGATAGCGATTGCTCCCATGAATATGCTGCAGGCAGAAATATACGAGTATTTGTTTACACTGATAGGCATAATGGGATTTGCCGGACTCGTGATGCTTGTTTCATCATTATCAAAGAATGATCTGCTATCTATTGTCGGTGGATTCGCCATGCTGCTGTTACCGATGATCATCTCAGAGTATCTGCCGTATACTATGCAGTTAATTGTGAGCCTCATACCGCTTGCCGGTGATGCGGCAGATATTTTCCGAATGAACACTTTGAATGTTTTTGGCAAGCCGGTATGGTTGCCCTATTTAGAACTTATAACCCCTGTTCTTTTTGTACTTTTGTGTATCCCTGTTACGGCGGGCAGATGGGCAAGAATACAAAAAAGCTGAACCGTAAAAGCGGGAACAGTAGGAATAATAAGAGAATCAGGGGTGTTCTTATAGGTTTCCTTATTATCGCGTGTATTGTTCTGGCGGGACATGGGGAAAATGGTGATGATGGAAGAAGACGAGAGGCAGAGAGTAAAGAACATAGTAGCGGAGAAGCGACAGTTAATGATACAGGGATTATTCCATGGAACCTGATATTGGTAAACAGATGGAATTCGTTGCCGGAAGATTTTGAAATAGATTTCACGTTGCTATCAAACGGCCAGAGAGTTGATAGCAGGATTTACCCGGATCTTCAGATGATGTTTGATAATGCCAGGGCGGAAGGTGTTTATCCGATAGTGAGAGAGGGCTTCAGAACTCACGAGGATCAGGTAAAGGTATTTGAGGACAAAGTATCGGCATATATGAGGGAAGGCTATAGAAGACGTAAAGACGAAGAATTAGCAGAACAGTGGGTTGCTGTACCGGGAACAAGTGAGCATGAGTTGGGTCTTGCTGTAGATATCAATGCTGATAATAGCCGATCGACAAATGATGAGGTATACATTTGGCTGGCAGAGAATGCATGGAGATATGGTTTTATACTGAGATATCCTCAGGAAAAGGAAGACATCACCGGTATTGATTATGAACCATGGCATTACAGGTATGTGGGGAAGGAGGCTGCAAGTGAGATTTATGAAGAATGGATTACGTTGGAGGAATATTTGGAGGAAGATGGAAAGGACAAAGATGGTTGACTTTGAGCAGGAGCGGTGGGATGATGTGTCGGATGTTATCCGGGAATTGTTTTATGGGATACGGTTTACGAGACAACAGAAAGAGCGGATATGTCGAAGGTTAGCTGAAAATG
>CAMOEK010000212.1:0-4323 GCA_946612125.1 uncultured Lachnospiraceae bacterium
ATCTTCCTATCGCGTGAAGAAGCATGACCCACCATATCTTTTGGCATCCAGGAAATAGTAGCCAAGTTACATGGTCGATTGTCATCGCAATAATGGCAATCAGCTTTATTTCATTGGAGTTTAGTCCTGTTTTCTTAATTGTATCCATTCCGGTTCTCCTGCAAATTTCTGTAGTAGTTTGTAGCACGTATCATTTCATCATACGAATAAACAATCCATCCTTACTGCCTTTTGTCTGCTCTTCAAAGCATCTGCTTCTGTCCACGATCTCCTGACGCATTTTGAGAACGATCTCGCTTATGAAACGCTTTTCCCCATCCCTGCAGATCAGTTCTTTCTCTCCATCCAGTATCCTGTATGCTTCTCCGAACAGTTCCGTTCTTCCGTCTTCGATCACAATATAACTTCCGTCATTAAGAGCCAGTATCTCCTGCCCCATGCTGTCCGCATAGGTTATGTCTTCGATCACCCTGAGCCCGTCCAGGATATCATCCTTTAGCATCTCAAAATGAGGGAAAATATTTACCCTCGTCAAGCCCAGGCCCAGTATCCAGCGTTTAAACGCGGGATCAAGCGCTTCACCATCCAGTTCCGATGACGCATAAACCATATCCGCACAGTTCATGGATCCTGCGCTCCATCACAACGCCTTCCGCTTCCAGAAGTTCTTTCTGTACTTTGATCCCGCCAAAAGCAAAATTCTCCGCCAGCTCTCCTTTAGCATTGACCACACGATAGCAAGGGATATGATCCGGATCCGGATTCCTGATGATCGTATTGCAAAGGATCTCTCGGAATCCCACTCCCAGAGCTGTGTTCATAGAAGCTTTATGCGATGATATCCCCCTTCTGATATCCCTCCGCTATGGATAATGGATATACCCGGTTGCTGCTTGTCCGTTTCGCATATTCAATATAGTCCATCAGGTATTCCTTTCGATCAATTCCTTTAACTCCTGCCAGTTTTCTATGGTAAGTACCGGCTCATCTGCTTCCTGTTTAAAGTCCATCGCCCCTGTATACCACACAGGGAACATCCCTGCATTCCTTGCGCCCACCACATCGCATTTATACTGATCCCCGACATACCATATTTCTTCCGCTTTCAGCTCTGCCTTTTCCAGCGCCAGATCAAAGATATGCCGGTTCGGTTTTCGATACAGATATTCACTGGTAGCGATTATGAATTCGAATTCATGATCCGGTATACATTCCTTTATTCTGCGTTTTACCGCTTCCCCGCTGAAGGAGATATTACTCAGTACGGCTGTACGTATACCGCTCTCCCTTAAAAATCCCAGAAATTCGTTCAATCCCTCCGTGATCTTTCCGGGGGCAGCCGCATCCCAGAATATGGTATCGATCTCTTCAGGCTTTAACGCGATCTCAATCCCCTGTGATTCATAAAGAAAAGCAGAAAACATGTAGTTGGGCAGTTCATACTGGAACAGATGTCTTTTATCCGGATCATATCGTCCGATCTCCCTGTTCAGTTGATCCGCAAAGGCCTGTATTTCAGCGGGTGTTTTATTGTACTTATTCTTTACGGCATATTTCATAACAGCCGCAGTGCCTCTTACACCGTCAAATCCCTGCTCATCGATCAGGGTCTGGCCGTAATCAAACAGGATCATCTCAGGTTTAGTCATCAATACTTCTCCTATCGGATATATACAAGTAACTATTTATCAGTTCCTTAGTTCCTTAACTTCGCGGCATTCCTTTATCGGCTCTCCCGCAGCTATTCTTTCCTCGACCAGTCTTCTTATCTTTGCGCACCATTCGTCTGTCCTGCGGATGTTCCCGCAATATTCACGGAGGATCAGCTTGCTTTCCGTAAGCGCCGCATCATACTGCTCTTTCGACAATTCCCCCGATGAATACGCCTCCTCCAGTTCATCCCGGTCATCGATCTTGATATCCCCTTCCGGCGTAAAGATCACATCGAGATATTTATCAATAAATACGGCTATGCCTGTCTCATCATACTCGATCCCTTCTATGACATCCACATACCAGACTGACGTCTGGTATTTCTTATCAGCAGGCTCAGGATACGCCTTTCTTTCCGCATCATGAGTGTCCTCAGGGAAATACATGACCGTGATCACACGTTTGGTATTGTCCGGGATCAGTTCCAGCCAGGACATCCCGCTTCCCGTCACCTGTATCCTTCCTGCTTTCGGCGTAGCCCAGTAGTTTTCTTCCCCATCCGTCAGTTTTATAAGGCACGCGATCCCCTGAAAGACAGGATCATCGATCCGCATCTAGTAATAAGGATAATACTGGAAACCCCAGCCATCCCGGTTAAGCCGTTTATGCTTCATAAAACTCCTTTCGATCATGGGGATCAGAGAACCGTCCTCCCGGTTGATTCACTTCGTAAGCAGCATATTCATGATCAAATTCGTAGCCAAGTTTTTCCGACAGATGGACGGAATCAAGATTTGCCGCGTCCCAGCTTGGATATAAACCTTCTTCCAGACAGTTAAGGATCAACGCAGCCGAACATACTGTGGCAAGCCCTTTCCGTCTTTCATCCGGTGCAGTATCTACTTCAATCTCGATACCGTCCTTATATCTTGTAAAAGATGAAGCTCCGGCAACGATTCGCCCTTCTTTCATTATCACCATACCTCGTCCAAGTTCAAGATATCTCTCCTTACTTTCAAATGACGATACAAAATCTCTTGTTACCGGATCATTCAGACACAACTCATAAATCTCAGCGTCAATAGCTTTCAACTCATATCCGGTGAACTTAGGATCATTTTTAAAACCTGTGATCAGCGAATTCAAATACCCTTCATCAAATACAGTATCTTTTCTGATCGCATATCTGGTAACTCTTTTAGAATCCGGAAAGCATTCTTCTATCATCGCTGACCATTCTTCATTCTGCGGAACCAGAATACTGAAACCATCAGGTTTTCTCATAATAAGTTCTTTATCCGGTATGCCCGCAAGAAAGCCAAAGCATCCGACATATGCCATTGCAGATTCAGGTGCCTCCGTATCCGTCACATATATCTTACCCATAACTTTCTGCAGACAGGAATAGATCAGCGTCTCCTCCCAGCCTGCAAACAGTTCTTCAACTTTTTTCATATCAGTTATCTCATAGATCATGAATTATCTCCTGTAATCACATTTTTACCGGCTTGGCAAAATCTATCCTCAATAATACACACTATCGCATCATTCCAACGGTATACGGATGATATATTTCTGATCCTTGAAATCTCCAATGATCTGACCGCCGTTGTTCAGCATGATTTTTACGGTTGGCTCATTACTTTTCATCGGAAACAGCTTTATTTCTTTATATCCGATCTCTTTGCATTTTTTCAATAATTCTTTGAATAAAATACTGCCGTATCCTTTTCCTCTGTATCCCTTTGCGATACCGTACCCCAGATTTCCTGCACCGACGACCGTTTCCAGATACTCGGACGACGAATGTCTGACCCTGCCGTAACCGACTGGAACGTTGTCGATATATAAAACATATGTGGTATACGGGATCCAATCTTCCGGCAAATCGATGCCTCTTGAATTATTATCCGTTATCTGCAGCCACTCTTTATACTCGTCATAAGACAGGTTATATGCCGGATTCGTAAAACCGTTTTCCACGGCCGGAATGTTCTGTAGCATATCATATTCCTGTTTCCCCATATCCAACGATAATTGTTTTAACATAATATTTTGCATGATCGTCCGGCCTTTCCTGTTTATTGTATATACGCTGCATTTTTTTCTCTGTAAATCCCGTTTTCTCAAGCTGATTCTACTACATGCCGGATCATTTCTTGTATTCATACATAATGACGTCAGCAGCAGCGCTTATCCCACCCGCCTTTTCATAGCATCTGCATGCAGACACATTGCCGGTGTTTGTCATCAAAAACATTTTGCGACAACCCAGGCTTTTTGAATGTGCATGCACAAACCTGACCAATTCCGTTCCGTAACAAAGATTCTGATAAGCGGCCATAATATCTATTGCGTGCAGATAAAAAGTCTTTCGTCCATCGGGTTCATTTAATACATAACCGTATGCAAATCCAATTGCTTTTTCATCGTCTACGGCAATATAACCGTATGAGTTCTTTTCATCCAAAAAAGCTTTCAGCACGGTCTCATCGTATTTTGTGTTCACATCATCAATAAAGTCCAGCAGCAACGAAAGATTTGATTCTGCTAACAGTTCACACTTCATATCATCCGACCTCAACTTCATAACTTCTGATATCATCAAAATCAGGTCTGGTCATGATAACGCCTCCAATATGATCTCAGCATTTTCTCCGGCAGATCTTT
>CAMOEK010000213.1:0-4301 GCA_946612125.1 uncultured Lachnospiraceae bacterium
CTCATAATGACAGGGAGCTTCGTTACTCATAATGACAGGGAGCTTCGTTACTCATAATGACAGGGAGCTTCGTTACTCATTATGGCAGGGAGCTTCGCTACTCATTATGGCAAAGCGCTTCGCTCAGAATGACGACTTCCAGTAATTTCTGTTCATCGTGAGCTTCATGATAAGCCACTGCGGAAGCTTTTTATAAGCCTTCCCCAGTTTGTATCCGGCCAATTTAAATGCGGAGTTTATAATGACTGAGGGTATTTTATTGTACTCATTCTTTTTAAGCAGTGTTCCCAGCATTCCCCTTATCATGCGTATGCCTTCCGACTGCGAAGATACCCTGTTAAAGAGTTCGGGAAACTGCGCCTGTGACACGCCCAGATCAAAATTGCGCTTAAGCTGCTGCATGGCAGTATAATGATGGGTATGAAGCACCCTTGCTTCCGCAACATAAGCTATGGATGCACCGGAGTCCACCAGTCTGCCTGCGTAGACCATGTCTTCATTAAATATCATATGCTTTTCGAATCCGCCCAGCTTATCATAGGTTTTACGCTCGTAAGCGGCGCAGGCGTTTGAGCAGAAAAATGTTTTTATGCCCAGCTCATCCATATCAGCTTTGCTCTTTATCCGTGATACCGCGGGATAATTAAAACGCCTGGAAAACTTTTCGACTATATCAGCCTCTTTCCCGGCCAGCTGTCTTGCATAAGCCGCAGAAGCCTTTCCCTCGATAAGCGGCGTAATAAGCGACTTAACCAGATGTCTGTCCACAGGCAGGGCATCATCCGTCATACAGATAAAATAATCCGCCTTTGACATCGATACAGCCATGCGCCTGGTAGTGCCATGATCAAACTGCTCCTCGCTTATATGCCGCAGCACTATATCATCGGTCTCAAAACATGACATATCCTCCCCAAAGGCCCGTTCAAAATAAGCGCGCCCCGTGTTGATCAGTATTATCCTGTTCACCGGATATGTCTGCTGCCTTAAGCGCTTTATGATCTTTTTTAATCTCTCACCCGGTTTATATACCGGAATGATCACATCCACAGTCTTCATAAACTATCCTAAAAAAAAGACTGCCCACTCCTATCCCGGAATGCGGCAGTCCTTCCTGCTTGCTTTATTCTGCTATATGTCCCTGCGCGCGTATCACATCTATCACGCTGTCTACATATTTTTCGCAGACCTCATCGCTGCCTGCTTCAACCATTACGCGGATAACAGGCTCGGTTCCGCTCTCACGCACCAGTATGCGTCCGTCATCTCCCAGCTCTGCCGCAACTTTGGAAACAGCCTCCTGAACCTTGGGATCGTTCTGCGCATCGGGCTTGCTCTTTACCCTCACGTTCTTGAGTACCTGAGGATAGAAGACTACAGGCGCTGCCAGCTCGCTCATGGGCTTTTCCTTTGCCAGCATTACTTCCATCATCTTAAGTGAAGTAAGTATGCCGTCTCCGGTGGTAGCGTACTTGGTAAATATGATATGGCCGCTCTGCTCGCCGCCGATACGGTGTCCGTTAGTCACCATATTCTCGTATACATATTTATCGCCCACCTTGGTCTTCTCGTATTCGATGCCCACTTTATCAAGCGCCTTGTACAGACCGAAGTTGCTCATGATGGTGGTTACCACCTTGTTATTCAAAAGCTTTCCGCGCTCCTTCATATACAGACCGTAGATGTAAAGTATATGATCGCCTGTGATCACATTGCCCTTTTCATCAACGCAGAGGCAGCGGTCTGCATCTCCGTCGTAGGCAAAGCCTACATCCAGGCCTTTCTCCACCACAAACTTCTGAAGATGCTCGATATGGGTGGAACCGCAGTCTGTATTGATATTGTATCCGTCGGGGCTGTCGTTCATCACATAAGTCTTTGCGCCCAGCGCATCAAACACGCCCTTAGCTATCTGCCATGCGGCGCCGTTTGCCACATCCAGTCCCACTTTAACATCCTTAAAGCTGTACTTGGACATGGAGATCAGATAACCGATATAACGGTTGCGTCCTGCAACATAGTCAACCGTGCGTCCTATAGCGTCACGCTCTGCCACAGGTATTTCAAGCTTTCCGTCGATATAATCCTCTACCTTTAAGATGGTCTCTTCATCCATCTTCTCGCCATTGCCGTTCAAAAGCTTGATGCCGTTATCGTAGTAGGGATTGTGTGATGCGGATATCATGATGCCGCAGTCAAAATCGTCAACACGCGTGATATAAGCCACCGAAGGAGTGGTGGTAACATGCATGATATAAGCATCCGCTCCCGACGCCATAAGGCCTGTGCACAGCGCATATTCAAACATATAGCTTGAACGTCTGGTATCCTTGCCTATTACGATCTTTGCTTTCTTTCCTTCCTTTGCTCCGTAATACCAGCCCAGGAAACGGCCTATCTTAATGGCATGTTCAAATGTCAGATTCTTGTTAGCCTCACCGCGGAAGCCGTCTGTTCCGAAATATTTACCCATTCTCTCTTTTCCTCACTATCTCTCCGTTATTTTTCCAGATGGAATTCTCGGGCACCACGCCGCGCACGCAGGAAGTGGGATATACATTGGAATTCCTTCCCACAACCGTACCGGGATTGCAGACGCTGTTGCAGCCCACTTCCACATGATCGCCCAGCATAGCGCCGAACTTCTTGATACCGGTCTCCATCTCCTCGGTACCGTTATGGACCACTACCAGCTTCTTATCAGACTTCACATTGGAAGTGATGGAGCCTGCGCCCATGTGTGAATAATAGCCAAGTATTGAATCACCTACATAATTATAATGAGGAGTCTGAACATGATCAAAAAGTATCACGTTCTTAAGCTCCACTGAATTGCCCACAACACAGTCTGCGCCCACCAGAGCCGAACCGCGTATGAATGCGCAGTGGCGCACTTCGGTGTTGGGACCTATGATGCAGGGAGCGCCCAGATAAGCGCTGGGGAAGATCTTTGCAGTCTTGTGCACCCATACATGCTCCTCACGCTCTTCGTATTCATCTCCAAGAGTGGGCCCCAGTTCAAGTATAAATTCCTTTATGCCCTTAAGCGCTTCCCAGGGATAAGTGAACTGAAGCAGGTAATCTTTAGCCAATGTATGATCCAGGTCATACAGATCTTTGATCGTATACATCTTATAACCTCTCTTTCTTCTCGATATCCAGGAAGTACTTATAAGTATCTACGGTAAGCTCGCCGCAGGCTTCTTCATCGCAGGCAATGATGGCTCCGTTATGCATCTGCAGCGCAGAGCAGGTCCACTTCTGGCTGACGCCGCCTTCTACGGTAGCTGCCAGCGCGCGCGCCTTATTATGACCGGAGATCAGCACCAGCACCTCTTTTGAATCGGTTACGGTGCCTATGCCTACGGAAAGCGCCTTTGCGGGAACCAACTCCGGATCGTTGCCGAAGAATCTGCTGTTGACTATCCTTGTGTCGGTGGTCAGATCACGCACGCCGGTGCGGGATGTGAGGCTGGTATAAGGCTCATTAAATGCCAGATGGCCGTCTACGCCTATGCCGCCCATAAAAAGATCGATGCCGCCATAGGAAGCTATCTTCTCCTCGTATCTTGCGCACTCACCCTCGGGATCGTCTGTCATGCCGTTTAAGATATTGATATTTTCCGGCTTCATATCCACCAGATGGTTGAACAGATTGTCATGCATAAAATACCAGTAGCTCTGGTCATGCTCGCGGGGAAGCCCCAGATATTCGTCCATATTGAAGGTCACAACATTGGCAAAGGAAAGCTCTCCTGCCTTGTTCATACGCACCAGCTCCTTATATACGCCTATGGGTGAAGATCCCGTGGGAAGGCCCAGTACGAAAGGACGCGCCTCTTTATGTCCGTTTATCTTAGCTGCGATATAATTTGCAGCCCATTTACACATCTTATCGTAATCATCCTGAATAACAACTCTCATATATTATAATTCTCCTCTTTTGTGTGATGTAGCGCAGCCTGAAAAAGTCTCTGTTACAGTTTTGATTCTGCTTTTTACCCTTTTTCTTCCGACCCCTGCGAAGGCCGCAGCAGCACCCGCCGAATCTTTCGATAGCTGCTGTCCTCGTCAACCCTTTACGGTCCCGGCGCTAACACATTTCCGATGTCCTCCAGGCAGAAATTGTGTTTTAAACGGTAAAAATTATACACTAATACACTATATATTGCAAGTTTACCATTACCAGTCGCTGTCCCAGTCGGTGGAACCGGAATCCCAGCTGTCACTGCTCCAGTCCCAATCATAATCGTCCGATGAACTGTCACTGTTTGTTCCCCACCAGTCGTCATCCTCATCCT
>CAMOEK010000214.1:0-4273 GCA_946612125.1 uncultured Lachnospiraceae bacterium
CACCTTTAAGCTCGTCCTGCTCTTTCTTTATAAAGGCAGATATCTCCTCATCCATAACAGGGGTATCTTCCATATACGAAAGCCACTCATCAAGCTCACTCTGCCTCTGTATCCCCCAGATAGGCACAGCGCCGTCAAACTGCGATATAAAGGCCTGCGCAGCCCTTGAATTGCTGATAAGTCCTCCGGCCAGCCCCTTCATACAGATGAGTCCCACGTTCTTTTCGTTGCAAAGCTGTATCAGCTCTATCTCTTTCTCATCTGCCAGATAACTGATGGGGTATTGAAGAGTATCATACAGGCCTGACTCAACGATCTCGCGCGCCACTCCCAGCTTGTGGGCAGTGCCGCTGATATGCCTTATCTTTCCCTGTTCCTTAGCTTTTAGCATGCATTCATACATGCCGTTATCCTGTCCCGGCTTCCAGCACTCACCCATCATATGGAACTGATAGATGTCGATATAGTCCGTCTTCAGATTATTGAGTGAGGTTTCCAGATCCTTCCAGAAATCCTCCGGTTTCTTGGCCGCAGTCTTAGTGGCTATTATGATATCTTCCCTCTTTACATAGCCGTCGCCAAAGGCAGCGCCTACCTTTATCTCGCTGTCGCTGTAGGCTCTGGCGGTATCAAAAAAGCGCATGCCTCCCTTATAGGCATTTCGCAGTATCCCTACCGCCTCTTCCAATGATACTCTCTGTATAGGCAATGCCCCAAAGCCGTTCTGGGGTACCGTTATTCCTGTTCTTCCCAAGGTAACATTCTTCATAGACTATATTCCCCTATCTGTCCCATTTATCGGACAGTGAATTGATCTGATCCGCAAACTTGGCAAGGTCTTTGTTTGCGCCGCCTTCGTTCTTGTAGATAACGGCGATCAGGCGCTGGCCTGCAGCCAAAAGTCTCTGGAATACATCCGAAAGCTTCTTCGCTTTCTTTTTCTTGGGTATTCCGACAGTCTGAGTGATAAACTCACCGGTAAGAAGGTCAAACGAACACCCACTGTAAGGCGCATATGCATCATAACCGTATTCTTCCTTAAGGCATTTGGTAAAGAGCGTGGCATTGTCTTCATCACCATGAACCACAAATACTTTTCTGGGCTTATTTCCTATCTTCTGTATCCATTCGATCAATCCGGCTTTGTCTGCATGTCCGCTCATGCCCGGAAGCTGCGCTATGGTAGCACGCACCTCTATGGGTTCGCCAAAGAGCTTTACTTCCTTCTCTCCGTCTATAAGAATGCGGCCTAAGGTTCCCACTGCCTGATACCCCACAAAGAGTATGGTGGATTCCTCGCGCCACAGATTATGCTTTAAGTGATGACGGATACGGCCGGCATCGCACATGCCCGATGCGGAAATGATCACCTTGGGCTCACTGTCAAAATTGATGAGCTTGGATTCATCGCTGGTTATGGAAAGCTGAAGTCCGGGGAAGGTAAGCGGATTGATCCCGCTCTTTACAAGCTCCAGTGCTTCTCCCGAAAAACAGTCAGCCTGATTCTTCTTGAATATCTCGGTAGCCTCAACAGCAAGAGGCGAATCCACGTAAACCTGGAAATCAGGCACATTGCTCACCAGGCCCTTTGCCTTTATTTCACGGATATAATAGAGTATCTCCTGAGTACGTCCGACCGCGAATGAAGGTATTACCAGATTTCCGCCGCGCCCCAAAGTATCGGAAATGAGTTTGGCCAGATTCCCTACATAATCGGGACGGTTCTCATCATGATACCTGGTACCGTAAGTGGACTCCATTATGACATAATCCGCGTCCTTTACATACTGCGGCTCACGGATAAGCGTGCCTTTCTTATTGCCTATATCACCGGAGAATACCAGCTTACGCGTTTCATTTCCCTCGGTGATCCATATCTCTATACTCGCGGAGCCCAGCAGATGGCCGACATCCGTAAAGCGGAACTTTATGCCTTCGCAGAGCTCGTATATCTCGTCATAATCAAAAGGAACCAGCCTGCGTATGGCTCCCATGGCATCTTCCATGGTATATAAAGGCTCCACCATATTGGCGGCGCTTCGCTGAGCCTTGCGGTTCTTCCATTCTGCTTCCTGCATTTGTATATGAGCTGAATCACGCAGCATGATGCTGCAAAGATCCACCGTTGCCTCGGTAGCCATGATCTGGCCCCTGAAGCCTCTGGCGTAGATAAGGGGCAGAAGCCCCGAATGATCGATATGCGCGTGTGAGAGAAGCACATAATCTATAAGCCCCTCTTCTATTGGTATATCTACATTTTCGTAGACATCCACGCCCTGCTCCATTCCGCAGTCCAGCAAGATGTGTTTTCCACACGCCTCCAGATAATGACAACTGCCTGTAACTTCATGAGCTGCCCCGACAAAAGTAAGCTTCATACGTAACCCCTCCTGTAATAAAAATCCCCCAAACGCTTATTTCTCTGTCAGAAAAACATCTGCACTCCTCCCGGAATGACTTCTATCTTATTCGTTTCCAGTCCGGTCGCCTTTTCACCGTCCAATGACCAGTCAGGCTTGTCTGCACAATAGACCGATACCTGGTCCACCTTTAAAAACTGTACCAGCGGCGTATCAAACTTCTGCTCGTTAAGAGCCTGAACTATCTCTCCAAGCTGAATCAGATCATGCGGCATAGAGATAAGCAGCAGTTCAAAGACACCGTCATTCAGACTGACATTTGAATGTTCCAGATTCATCACACCTCCCAGTGAGAAGGTGTTGCATATGGAAACAAACAGATAATTATCCTCGTATACATGCCCGTCTACCATGATGCGCATATGCCAGGAACGTATCTGCGTCAGCTCCTTCATACCCTCCAGAATATAGGCCGCATGTCCGAACACGTTCTTGATCCTCTGCGGTGTATCATAGGAGGCTCTTGTAAAAATACCGCATGATGCGGTATATACAAACTGCCTGTCATTAAACAGACCAATATCCAGACGATGCGGCTTGCCCTTCATCACACGCTCGGCAGCCTCTGCCGGATCGGAAGGAAGCTTTAAGCTGGCGGCAAAATCATTGGTGGATCCGGCCGGAATATAGCCCAAGGGCTTATCCCAGCTGTATTTGCGAAGCCCTGCTATGACTTCACTGAGTGTACCGTCGCCGCCCATACATACTACCCGGTCGATCTCATCATCGACGTGCTCTTTCACCAGATTGGCCGCGTCGCCCGCCTCTCTGGTGAAGCACACTATCGTTTCATAATAATGATCAGAAAAGGTCAGTATGATGTCGCTTAAGGCGCTGTCCTTTTTCCTTATCCCCGCGTGGGGATTTACGATAAATAAAAGCTTTTTATATGATGCCATTTCTTATTTGAGCGGATACTTTGCGGTAAGCTCATCCACGATAGCTCTTGCTGCCGGGATGCCTGCCTCTTTTTCCTTAACTATGATGGATATTGCCTCTGCAATCCTGTCCATATCAGCGGTATTCATGCCGCGGCTGGTAACAGAAGGTGTGCCCAGACGGATACCGCTTGTAACATTGGGCTTCTGGGGATCATTGGGAATGGTATTCTTATTGGCTGTTAAATGAGCCTCATCCATCCATCCCTCAACTTCCTTACCGGTCAAGTTGAATGTGGTAAGGTCAAGGAGCATCAGGTGATTATCGGTACCACCGGATACTATCTTAAGACCGCGATCCATAAGCCCCTTTGAAAGTGCCTGTGCATTATCAACGATACCCTTGCAATAGGTCTTGAAATCATCGGAAAGAGCCTCTTTGAAGCATACAGCCTTTGCTGCTATCACGTGCATAAGAGGGCCGCCCTGGATCCCGGGGAACACTGCCTTGTTGAATTTGAACTTCTTTGCATTCTCCTCGCTTGATAAGATAAGACCGCCTCTGGGACCCCTTAAGGTCTTGTGAGTTGTGGTGGTCACTACATCCGCATAAGGGATGGGTGAGGGATGAAGGCCGGTAGCAACGAGACCTGCGATATGAGCCATATCCACCATCAGCACTGCGCCAACCTTGTCTGCAACTTCGCGGAATCTCTTGAAGTCGATGGTACGCGCATAAGCGGAAGCGCCTGCGATTATCATCTTGGGCTTGCACTCAAGAGCTATGCGCTCGAGCTCGTCATAATCGATAAAGCCTTCGTCATTAACGCCGTAAGGCACGATATTGAAATAAGTACCGGAAATATTAACCGGGCTGCCGTGGGTCAGATGTCCGCCGTGATCAAGGTTCATGCCCATGAAGGTATCGCCGGGCCGGCATACAGCGAACTGTACTGCCAGGTTAGCCTGTGCGCC
>CAMOEK010000215.1:0-4269 GCA_946612125.1 uncultured Lachnospiraceae bacterium
GCTCAGGATGACACGGAGGGGCTCAGGATGACACGGCTACATCTGCCTCCAGCAGATCTACCGCTGCTTTCATGAGCTCTTTGACGCGCTCTTCCCTGCCGTTAATGCTTAAATATCCGATCAGCGCTTCAAATCCCGTAGCTTTCCTGTATTCTCCCGGGCTGGAACTTTTGGGCGCCGCATGCGCCTTGGCATTACGTCCTCTTCTGTATACCGCTTCTTCCTCTTCGGACAGGGCATCCATCAGCGCCTCAACGGCCTTTGCCTGGGCTGCTGCGCACACAAAATGTGTAGCTATCGCATGATACTTCTCTACCGGCATGTTCCCACGGCTTTCCATTATGTACTCGCGCACATAGCGTTCATAAACCGCATCGCCAAGATAAGCGTATCCCAGCGCCGAATAATTCTTTATATCTTCTCCCACTTAACGCCCTCTCTGGTATCCTTGATCGCGATGCCCTTATCAAGAAGCTCATTCCTTATAGCGTCAGCCTTTGCAAAATCCTTAGCTTTCTTAGCCTGCGCGCGTTCTTCTATCTTAGCCAGCACATAAGCTTCCAGCTCGGAATCGACTTCTTCAACAGCCAAAGGCTCGAGCAGCTTAAGTGACAAAACTTCATCAAAGCTCTCAACGATCCTGCGCTTTGTGGCATCATTCACATCAGCCTTCAGAGCATCATACAAAACAGTAAATCCGCTTGATGTATTCAGATCGTCTGTCAGCGCTTCTTCAAATTTTTTGCGATATTCCTCAAATGCCTTTTCATCAACCTTCCCGTCAGTCGAAAGCTCGGAAGTGCGCTTGCGAAGCTTCCTGTAAGCATCGCTCATCTGATCCAGCACTTCGTAAGAAAACTCAAGCGGCTTTCTGTAATGGGACTGCAGGCAGAAATACCTGTAAGCAAGCGGATCATAGCCCTTTTCTTCCAGAAGGGATACAGTAAGGAACTCTCCGCTGGATTTGCTCATCTTTCCTTTATCTTTTTCAACAAGATGATGAACATGGAACCAGTAGCGGCACCAGGGATGTCCCAGAAACGCTTCGCTCTGGGCTATCTCATTTGTATGATGAGGGAAGATATTATCCACACCGCCGCAGTGGATATCCATATATTCTCCCAGATGCTTTATCCCTATGCAGGAGCACTCTATATGCCAGCCCGGATAGCCTTTGCCCCAGGGACTGTCCCATTTGAGTTCCTGATCTTCAAACTTGGACTTGGTAAACCAGAGTACAAAGTCTGTCTTGTTTCGTTTGTTTATGTCCTCGTCAACATCGTCACGCACGCCGATCTTAAGATCATCTTCGTTCTGATTGGAGAGCTTATAATACTTATCAAGCTTTGAAGTATCAAAATATACATTTTCTCCTGCCTGATAAGCATAGCCTTTCTCAAGCAAAACCTCTATCATGTTGATGAATTCGGGTATGCAATGCGTAGCCGGCTCAACCACATCCGGCATGCGCATATTCAGCTTATTAAAGTCCGCAAAGAATGCCTTTGTGTATCTGTCTGCAATATCAAGCACTGTCGTATGCTCGCGTTTTGCACCCTTAAGCATCTTATCCTCGCCCGTATCGGCGTCGGATGAAAGATGTCCTACATCGGTGATGTTCATTACACGCTTGACATCATACCCTGCATACAGCATGGTCTTTACCAGCACATCTTCACAGATATAACTGCGAAGGTTTCCTATATGCGCAAAATGGTAAACCGTAGGGCCGCAGGTATAGATCGCAGCCTTTCCTTCTTCATGCGGTTTGAATTCCTCCACCATTCTGCTGGCCGTATTGTAGATTCTCATAATCTTCCTCCCCTTATAAATCCAGTCTTTTAATTATTTAAACCTGCGGATCATTCCGCGGACAGCCTTTACATGCTCCGGCCGCTCCGCAGCAGCCTGCAGCAGTCACATCCATCGAATAAAGCTCTCTGGCGGTATATAAAAGACAGACTGCCTCTGCCGCAATGCCTTCGCCTCTCCCGGTAAAGCCCAGATGTTCTTCGGTAGTAGCCTTTATGTTTATCTGATCAAGCTCTATTTCCAGAGCTTCGCTGTACCGCCTGCGCATATCATCAATATATGGTCTCATCTTAGGCGCCTGAGCGATGATCGTAGCATCTATATTTTCAATAAAATACCCTGCTTCCTGCAGAGTATCCCTCACCTTTCCCAGTAATACAAAGCTGTCGATCCCTTTATAAGTATCATCATTATCAGGAAAGAGCTTCCCTATATCGCCCAACGCAGCCGCGCCCAGCAGCGCATCCATTATCGCGTGGGTCAGAACATCAGCGTCCGAATGTCCCACAAGCCCCAAATCATATGGTATCTTTATCCCGCCTATGATCAGATCCCTGTCCGGTCCAAGTCGATGGACATCATAGCCTTTTCCTATTCTCATATATACCTCCTGTAATTTCCCTGAGGTCTCCTTTCGACATTCCTGCCGCCTTTGCCCTTATTGGCACTCTCCGCTGTCAGTATCCTGCCTGCTTCTGCATCGGAAGGTTTGACCAGCCTGCCCCTTCGGTCGTAATGAGTAAGAAGGGTCGTATTTCTGGCAGGGTGTTTTTTTCCGCCTTCAGTAAGCTCATCAACCAGGGCATCGGGATCGTTGCCGGCTATTGCAGCCCTTATGCGCTCCTCCTTGTCATCATCCCCGGCTGCATCTGCTGTAAGCTCCTCATCCTTTTCAGCTTCCGCAAATCCTGCGTCATATGCTTTATCCGCTACCACACTACCATCCGCAGCTTTTTCCCCGTCAGCCGGCTTATCGGATCCGTACCATATACTCAGGAAAAAATTCTTTATCGCCTCCCCTATACGTCCTATGAGCTTTCCAAAACCGGATTGTTTATACTCCTCGGTTTCGACCGCTTCAGCAGTCTTTTCTTCCTCAAGGGGTGGTATATGTTCCTCTTTTTTTTCTTCTTTTTTTTGTTTTTCAGCGGCAGCTTTGGGAATGTCATCCTTAGATCCTCTGTCCCATATCACTCCGCCGTTTTGGTCTTCACCCGGTAATAAAAAAGCCGGCGCGTCACCTTCAATACGCGCAGCTTTTTTTCCTCCCCTGGCATAGGGGGGTGTATATGTATTTCCGTTTCCTATACGGTCTATCATGCTTCGGAAGATCTATATCTTCAGCCACCTAATAAAGGATTTGCGCTTGCTCCTCCCAATATGGGATTACCGCCGCCCAGCACAGGATTACCGTTGTTGGCAGGCGTCTGCGTAATATAAGGAATAGCTCCGTTTGTCGGTGCGAAAGGATTCCCCATTCCGGGTCCTGCAGCAAATGCAGGAACACCCGCCGGTGCACCGGGTGTAGCAGCGTAAGCAGGCATTGTTGCCTGAGGCGCGTAAGCAGGTGATGAGGGAGCTGCCGATGCAGACATCTGATATGACATACCACCGGGGCCTGCTCCGGGCTGTGCTGCATACGGAGGTACCGAAGCCGACTGCTGTCCGGGCTGTCCTGCCGCCACATAAGCTGCCTGCTGTATCTGATATGCTGTAGCCCTGCCGAAGGATCCTCTCTCTTCGGGGACAAAATTATCAAAAGAGATCTCGCCATGAAGTCCGCCCGCCGGCTGACGCGTGCCGTTCTTTAACTCTCTTTCGGCAGCACGCAGACTGGGCGATTCAAAAATAGATGCATTAGCTTTTTTCTCTTCCTCTTCAGCACGGAGTTTTTCAAGTATAGTCGGTCCGGTTATCTCTCCCGAAAGGGCTCCGCCGCCACTTACTCCATAATTCAGAGCCGCCGATTCAAACATACCCTCTACAGCCGGGATAGGCTGTGTGCGTCCTGTTACCGGTTGATATGACGGTGCTGCAGGATTCACGGACTGAACCTGTCTGGCAGCCTGATAATTGGTCACACGATTAAGAGGCACTGTTGCAGCCTGCTGGTATGCCGGTGCGGCAGGCGCTGCAGGTGTTGCGGGCTGATATGCAGGTGCGGCGGGCGCTGCAGGCTGCTGATATAAAAGAGCTTCAGGCGGAACAGCAGATGCTGCGGGCTGATATGCAGGTGCGGCAGGTGTTACAGGCGTAACAGGCGTTGCCGGCTGATATGCAGGTGCTGCAGGCTGGTATGCAGGTATCGCAGGTGCTGCAGGCTGCTGATATAAGAGAGCCTCAGGCGGAACAGCGGGTGCTGCGGGTGCAACAGGCGTTACCGGAACTGCGGGTGCCACAGGTGTAACCGGTGTAGCGGTCGCTACAGGTGTTACAGGAACCGGCGTAACAGGAGCC
>CAMOEK010000216.1:0-4242 GCA_946612125.1 uncultured Lachnospiraceae bacterium
GTATCGTTAACGGTAGCGGTCATGTAGTAGCCGGCCTTCTTCATATCAGCTGCGGTAGCCTTGTAGGTATCCCAATCCTTAACAGCTGCCTGTACATCAGCGGGATCGTCAGAACCAAGAACGGTCTTTGCAGCCTCACGGTTGTAGATCAGAACACCGGGGCAGCCCTGCCATGAAACGCCCTTAAGCTTTCCATCGCTGCTGGTCATAACGTCCTGAGTGTACTTGTACTGAGTGCTCAGCTCGCTGAGTTCAATGCCCAGATCGGTAACAGGCAGAGTGTAATCGGTATCTACATACTTAAGTGCGTAGTCAGCCTCAACCAGGAACAGGTCGATCTTGTCATCAGCTGCTGCGCTGTCCTGCTTAAGCAGGGTCTCATCCAGATTGTTCTGATATGCATTGCCTTCTGAAGGAGTGATGTTCCAAACAACATCGATATCACCGATCTTACCGTGGGTAGCGTCTACCTCGGTGTATCCGGGATAATGAGCGGTCAGACGGCTCTTGAACTCCTCATTCCAGCAGTAGATGTTAAGAACCTTTCCTTCTTCCTCAGCGCTGATATCCTCTGCAACAACAGTGGTATCAAGCTCGGGAGCCTTGGTAGGCTCAGCATCGGGTGTAGTAGTAGAAGTGCTGCTGGTGTCATCACCACCTGTGGTAGCAGGAGCAGTGTCGCCTTCGCAGCCTGCCAGAGTGCCTGCTGCCATGATCATTGCCATGCTTAATGCCAATAATCTCTTTTTCATTTCGTAATTACCTCCCATAAATTTGTATTAACGGCCCTTTGCCGTTTGCATTTGCAAGTTTAGCACAGCCAAAAATGTTATGCAAGTTATTTTATTGTTCATGACATATTTTTGTTAATTTCTGACAGTCTGAAAGCGCTTTCATTATTCTTTTTAACAATCAGTTCACAAATTGTTCACACTCTTTAATGTTTTTTCGGGGGGAAATATGAATTTTATCGGTAGATTACCCTTCTTTCCTTTGGCAGGATCTTTATACGCTTCTGTGTCTTCTGTGGCGCATTTTGTAATTATACATCTTTTCATCAGCCTCGCTTAAGGCCAGATCCAGTTTTACCTCCCTGTAATCGGGAAATACCAGACAGCCTATACTGGCGGACAGATTATAAGGCTTATTCATAGCCTCCGATTTCCTTGCAACGGCGTCGGCAAACTCGCGGGACCTTAAGGCTTCGTCCTCTTTATTGTACCTGCCTATTCCTATCAGGAAGAATTCATCACCACCGCTTCTGACGTTCATCTCGTTGGAACGCGTAAGCTTAGACAATACCGAACACAGGCCTTTAATACCTTCATCGCCCTCACCGTGTCCATAGGTATCATTGATATATTTGAGTCCGTCCATATCCAGAACGCCCACAAAAAGGGCATCGCCTTCTTTGGCCGTCGAAAGCATTTCTTTATATCTTTCATACATGCCCCTGCGGTTTAAAGCGCCGGTAAGCTGATCACGGATCGAAAGGGTCTTAAGCCGCTCTTCGGTCCTTATCAGTTCCAGGGCATTATTGATGTAGCGCAGCCAGTTGCGGTAAACGATATTTATAGCCGGCCTGGTGGAATGCGATCTCTGCAGCACTGCATATCCCAGCAGCGCGCCGTTAAAATGCACCGGTGAAAAATAGAAAACAGACGCCTTGTCACGTTTCTTATAAAGGATAGGGTGCATCAGTGAAGTTTCAAAGGCTACGGACTTATCTTCTCCATAGAATTCTTCCTCACCCACACAGGATGCCGCCACAAAAGTACGTACTTTTTCCGGATATCCTTCATATACTTCATCGTCCATATTAAGCCAGTTTTCCTTCAGACAGAGATAGAAGTTCTGATACGGCCGCAGCAATCCGGTATAAGAAGATATGAACTTAAAACACTCCGCAGCGGAACCGGATGCCGTAAAGTCCTCCTGGGCATAGCTCTCCATCAATGCGCCTATATTGACATGATCGATGACATCCTCATCGGCATGATTGTAAGAGCTGATATAAATCGAATCCCTGAACAGCCTCATTGCATAGGCGGGATCTGTTTCACAGCCGCAGCTTCCGCCGGGATGGAACTGTCTGGAACTGTCCTTTACCATGGGCAGTATCTCTGCGCCCGGTTCCATAATGCTCCTTAAGTAATCCACGGCTTCCATACCTATGGTCTCTTCACCCGTATCATAAGAACTGATGGTGATCGGATTGATCGCTCCCTCATCCGAAGCGTCAAAGCTGACAACCGCTATATCCTCGGGAACGCGTATGCTGCTCTTCTGCAGACGGTCCACCAGACCGATGGCCATACAGTCGCTTGCGCAGATAACAGCATCCGGCTGTTCTATCTCCCCGTTCATGATCTTTCTGGCCAGCGTATCACCGCCAAAGTACCAGAAGTCGCCGTAATGGATATGTTCCGGCAGCACGCTCAAGCCGTGTTTTTCTATCTCATCAAGGAAAATCTTAAGACGATCAACGGCAACCTCATTATCTGCCGGCCCCGTCAGGATACATATCTTTTTTCTGCCGTGCTTTTCGATAACATGACGGCACATCTCCCTTAATACGTCTTCATTGTCTTTTTTGATCAGCTTCATGCCCTTAAGAGACATTTCCAGCGAACACTTGGGCAGATCGGGATATGCCTGGAGCCGCTCTTCGAGTCTTTTAAGAGAGCGGTTATCCTTATTGTCGGTCATGGAACCATGATCGACAATGACTCCGTCAAATTTATCCAGATTAGCAAGTTCATATATATTTGATTCCCCCCTCATATAATCTATATGCGGGAAAGAAAGGTGAGTACTCGACGCAAATACACAGATGTCATAATCATAAGCCTCACAGCGTGATAATATGCCATCCAGTATCCTTCTAACATGAACCATTTCGGGAAAAGCCGCAAAAAGCGCTATTCTTTTTCGATCGCTCACGGAGTCTCCTTTCCATATAAAACATATCTATATAAATAAACCGGCCGATAGCTATTTTATCAAAAATAACCGTATTCTACAATAAACAGAGCAATTTATTCTGTCACGGGCCTTACGGCAGCCGCTTATCATTCCTGTCCGAACAGCGGCACTATCCTGCGGCCAAGACCATTGTCCCGTATCCCGCTGTATACCGCATTGACCAGGCTTCTGGAGAGCTGACTGCTTCCGGCATTGCAGCGCTGCAGGGCCAGCAGTATCCCCAGGCTGTTATCCGGATCTATCAGGAAATACGGTCCGGTCCAGCCGTCCCAGCCGAATGCGCCTATGGACGCAAAGCATCCGGCCTCATTTCTGTCTTCCAGGCAGCGCAGGAGATTACCGTATCCGTACCCGCGCAGCGAATCCCAGTTTGCATACTCACGCTGTTTATCCGTAAGACCGTTGCTGCGCATAAAATCTATCATATGTTTATTGACAACCCCTGCCCTGCATGACGAAAGTTCGGCTGCCAGCTTTGCCAGATCCTCCGGTGTTGAAAACAGCCCCGCTCCTCCGGACTGAAAAGCAGGCTTCTCTTCAAAATCGTAAATGCACAGATTCACATAATCCGGGCTCTTGGGATCCTCTCCCGCATTCTCATATAATACCGATAATCTGTCCCTCTTTTCAGCAGGAACGTAAAAATCCGTATCCTCCATTCCCAGCGGCGCGGTGATCTCTTTCTTAAAGAATTCCGCCAGTTCCATATCAGCCGCTTTCTCTATCACAGCTCCCAGAATATCCGCGGATGATCCGTACATCCACTCATCGCCCGGCGCAAACATAAGAGGACACTTTCCGGCTTCCCTTGCAAATTCCTCCGTGCTCATGCACTTTCCGTCACGTATGCTCTGATCGAGGCGCCCCCACAGATCGTTTGTCGCCTCGATGCCCTCGTGCTTATCGCCGGGATATGCCAGACCCGAAGTCATATTCAGCAGATCCCTTATCGTGACCTGCCTGCAGCCTATCCTCTTCCAGTTCCTTATATAGTACGGCTCCGCATACTCCGGGAAGAAACGCGATACTTCCCAGAAGGTATCGAGCCTTCCCCTGCTTATAAGTATGGCCGCAGCCAGCGAAGTAAATACCTTGGTACATGAATAGATGCGCAGGATGGTATCATTCTTAAAACTGATCTTATTCTTTACATCCGCATATCCCGCGCTCTGCTCCAGAAGCTTTTCGCCGTCCTTATACACAATAAACGTTCCGCCGTTTTCTTCTCCGTCTGCAACGGCCCGCTCCATGATATCC
>CAMOEK010000217.1:0-4200 GCA_946612125.1 uncultured Lachnospiraceae bacterium
TTACTTGCATTTTGCCAGTAACTCTTCCCACTTCTTATCAACATACTCCTGTGCTGCCTCGATAGTCCACTCGTTACCCTTTGCAAAACAGTGCTTAAAGCGTGTCTGCTTCTTCATGAATTCCTCGACGGGCAGTTTTTTCTTGGGCTCATAGGTGAGTCTGTATTCACCGTTCACCACTTCATATATCGGCCACACGCAGGTATCGATCGCTGCCTTGCAGATAGCCAAAAGATCCTCTGCGGGATAACCCCAGCCTCTGGGACAGGGCGTTAAGCAGTTTACGAAGGTAGGGCCTTCGGTATAGATAGCCTTGTGAGCCTTCTCATGGAAGTCCTTCATGTTGCCGAAAAGTGTGGTCTGCGCCACATAAGGCGCTCCGTGCATTACCACGATCTGAGTCAGATCCTTCTGGTTCTGCTTTTTACCTACGCTCTCCACGCCGGAAGGAGTGGTGGTCGCAGATGCGAAACGGGGTGTTGCGGATGAACGCTGGGTACCCGTGTTCATATATGCATTATTATCATAGCAGAAATAGGTAAAATCGTGGCCGCGCTCTAATGCTCCGGATAAAGACTGGAAGCCTATATCATAGGTACCGCCGTCACCGCCTATAGCCAGGATCTTTATATTCCTGTCTGCTTCGATCTTTCCTTTTCTCTTCAACACATTGTATGCTGCCTCTACGCCGCTGGCAGTAGCGGATGCATTTTCAAATGCGGTATGTATATATGAATCTTCCCATGCCGTATAAGGATACTGGAAGGAAGATACCTCCAGGCAGCCTGTAGCATTGCAGATCACCGCCTGATCCTCAGGCTCCACCGCGCGCATCATGGCACGGCAGACTATACCTGCGCCGCAGCCTGCGCAAAGCCTGTGCCCCGAGTGAAAACGCTCGGGCTTGTTCATTTCCTGCTTAAGATTATATGCCATCTTTATTTACCTCTCCCTCTGTCCCATGTGGGTGTAGAGCTCACCGGGCTCGCCGGTAGCTGCAATGTTCTTCAGTCTGTCATAGACGCTGAGCGCTGCCTCTACCGTAAAATCACGGCCTCCCAGACCAAAGACTATATCCACCATCAGCGGACGATCCGGCATATTGATGCAGGCGCCTGCTGTCTCTGCGAAGAGAGGTCCGCCGCAGGCAGAGAATCCTTCGCTCTTATCCATAACTGCCACAGCCTTTACGCCCTTAAGCGCTTTAGCCAGTTCCTCTCCGGGGAAAGGTCTGAATACGCGGATCTTGATGAGTCCGGCTTTTACACCCTCTGCGCGCAGCTTATCAACTGCCGCCTTTGCGGTACCGGCGCTGGAACCCATGATCACCATGGCCAGCTCTGCATCTTCCATCTTATATTCTTCGAAGAATCCGTACTTACGGCCAAAGGTCTTTTCGAAATCAGCAGCAACGTCAAGTATGACCTTCTTTGCATTCTTCATAGCCTGCGCCTGAGCCACGCGCGCTTCCATATAATAATTGGACACGCCGTAAGGGCCCACTGCCAGGGGATTTTCTTTCTTTAACAGGTAATTCTCGGGATGATACTCACCTACGAATTTCTTAACGGCCTCGTCATCCTCCAGCTCGATATTCTCGATAGCGTGCGAAGTGATGAAACCGTCTTCACATATCATAAGCGGCAGACGCACATCGGGATGCTCCGCGATACGGTGAGCCTGCAGATAATTGTCATATACTTCCTGATTATTCTCACCATAAATCTGGATGAAACCGCTGTCGCGCTCAGCCATGGAATCAGAATAATCATGATTGATATTGATAGGTCCGGTAAGCGCACGGCAGGCAACAGCCAGCACTACGGGAAGTCTCGAAGACGCTGCCACATACAGCACTTCGTTCATGAAAGACAGGCCCGCAGAAGATGTGGCCGTTACGGCTCTTACACCGGCAGCCTCTGCGCCCAGACATGCGGAAAGGGATGAATGCTCACTTTCCACAGTGATGAACTCTGTATCCACTCTTCCATCCGCCACGTACTGCGCATAGTACTGGGGGATCTCCGTTGAAGGGGTGATGGGAAACATTGCAAATACATCCGGATTGATCTGGCGCATAGCAGTAGCTATAGCTTCGTTACCGGAAAGTCTCTCTCTTATGCTCATGCCTCCTCCTTCCAGACTATTGCGTCAAAAGGACATGCATTTATGCATATACCGCATCCCTTGCAATGATCATAGTCAAAATCTTCTCTCTTTCCGTCTTTCACGGGAATGGAGGCATCAGGGCAAAAAGGTGCGCAGAGCACGCACTGCTTACACTTATCCTGAAGCCACTTGGGTGTGCGGCTGCGCCACTCACCCGTTTTCGTCAGGCGGGATGTACCGGGCTCGTATATCTCACAGCCGGTAGTCATGTCCTGCCAGGCGATCTTTTCGTTTATTTCTGCTGCTGTTAACATCTTATTTCCTTCCTATATCTGCTTTTATAAAGATTCTTCGCTTCGCTCAGAATGACAGTAGCCTTCGATTCTTCCCTTCGATCAGAATGACACCAGGCGCGATTCTTTGCTTCACGAACTCTTCTTATGGCTCCTTAACTTCATCCATCGCTTCACGAACTCTTCTTATGACTCCTTAACTTCATCCATAGCTTCCCGCAGGCACTTAAGATTGCCCTCTACCACCTGGGGCTTTTTGGCAAATTTATGGCGGTAAGAACCTTCCATATCCTTAAGGAACTGCTCCCTGTCCACGCACCCGCTCACTGCCACCACTGCTGCCAGCATGGGAGTGTTGGGGAAATACGCGCCCAGGTTTCGCAGGGAGATCTCCCTTGCATCGATGGTGCACACCCTGCCTGTATAGCCCTTAAGCAGGGGCTTTAATTCCTCGGGACTCTTTGAGGAATTGATGATCACAGCTCCGTTTTCCTTAATGCCGGCGCACACATCCACGCTCTCCAAAAGAGTCTCATCCACTACTGCCACGTAATCGGGATCGTAGATATTGGAATGCACGTTGCAGCGCTCATCCGATATACGGTTATATGCCGTAATGGGCGCGCCGCTTCGCTCAGGGCCGTATTCCGGGAAGCTCTGTACGAACTTTCCCGCCATGAATGCGGCATCAGCCAGCAGCTGACTTGCAGTCTTTGCGCCCTGGCCTCCACGGCCATGCCAGCGCACTTCGATCATGTCACTCATTAAAACCTCTCTCCTTACTCATCAAAATCTTCCGGCGGACCGTAAACCGGCGCCGGCATATTATCTATTACATCCGGTTCCTCCCCGTCAAACCACTCGGGCGGACCGTATACATCTTCCAGTTCATTATCCGCAGGCGTAGGGCCGTCTTCGAACCACTCTGGCGGACCGTATACTCCTTCCATCTCATTATTCCCGGGTGTGGGTTTATCATCAAACCACTCGGGCGGACCGTATACATCCTCCACCTGATTATTCGTCACGTCCACATCTTCCGAATCCTCATACAGCCCCCTGTCGGGCATGCCGTATACATTAGGCTCACGGTTGGATGGACAGCCTGTCATCGTAAAAAGCGTGGAAGCAGCCAGTCCCAGCAGCATTTTTTTCCTTCTGGTGATCTTCATCGAAAACCCCCTTAATTCTTAAGCGCAACCCAAAGTCCCAAAGCCGCGTTAAAGAGCATTATAATACCTGCAACGCGTATCATCATGGTATCAATACCGAAAACTCTCAATATCAGAAGAAGGCCAAAGAGGATTATAACTCCCGCAATGATGACCGGTACAAGTCCGTTGCTTCCCGAATCCTTCTTGTTCAACGCATCAAGCATAATGCTTACTCCGTGCAATACGATTATCACGCCAAAGAATACGTTAAACAGATGCGATATTGCATATGCATTAAAGAACATTACCACGCCCAAAACGGCTATCAGTATGTTGCCGACCAGCCCTGCCGTAACAGTGAGCTTGAAATCATGCTGCATCAGCGTAGAGATTGCCGCGCCCATGCCATACAGTATCAGCGCTATGCCTACCAGTTTGATACCGGTATTAACAACCCAATAAGGATTCAGTATCAATACCAGCCCCAGTACAAACATCACTACCAGTGAGATATACGATCCCAACTTCTTAGCCATATTCTTTCCCTCCCTTATAAAATAGATGCTGCTCCTTTGTAAAAAAGTCGCTATTTCTATTATATACCTATTAAATGGGATTGTCTATGTAAATGTTTCGACGCCTGA
>CAMOEK010000218.1:0-4153 GCA_946612125.1 uncultured Lachnospiraceae bacterium
ACATGTTTGAGTCACTTTTTCTGCCCACTGTGCTCCAATTACATGAGTACAGACAAAGCAAACACCGCCATTTTGAAACTAAACGACGACAGACAAAATACATACTTATAAAATTGTTTCTTCGGAATTAAAGACGCCTGAAAAAGCATCTCATTACTGATCAAAATTCAGAATAATAAACAACACAATTGAGTACTATAAAACATCCCCCAGACTAAACTTCTTTCCTGTTCTGTCTTCGTAGATTTCAAAGATGCTCTTGCCCACATCATAGGGATCAAGATCCACATCCTTTGCGCGCACGGACCATTCACTGTCAGGTTTAAACAGCGCATATCCAACATTATGTTCCATCCATTCCTGGGCCATATCCTCAGGCGTCCTGTGCGCGTCTGTGTCGCCTATATGCACAGGATGCTCCACCTGTAGTGCGCCACATATGATCTTCATATCATCCATATTATTTATCTTATATGAATCATAAATCTTCCAGGTATCTTTGTCAAACTTTGCTCTAAATACGTCATTGCCATATGTAAAATAATAGTTGCTGCCCCTGCCGTCTTTATCCGTAAGAGCAATATCCTCCATCGAACTAAGGATCCCGGTATCTTCATCGATGTAGTCTCCGTCTGCACCATTCACACCGGATGAAATACCTCCGTCCGCGCCATTCACACCGGATAAACTGCCTTCGTCTGCGACATTCACGCTAGATGAAATGCCTCCGTCTGCGCCATTCACGCCGGATGAACTGCCTTCGTCATTTGCGCTGCCCGCCTCGGAAACGCCGTCCGTGTCCACTGTTTTCCCGTCCTTGTTGCCTATATTCAGGTCAACTGAATCTGAATGATCCCCGGTCCCGCATTCATTAAGCCTATAGTGTATCCAGGTATTTCCGCGTACGCTTTCGCTCGACAGTTCTGTCAGGCTCTTACCGGCAGAGGGCAGGCTGTCTGCTATTGCATCAATATTCGCTCCCGCCTCTACGCCCTCATGAACGATCATCAATAGCTCCGATCCCGCAGGCGCATCATAGGTACCGGCCAGGGTCTCTGCATTCCACTCAAACACCACAGCAGTATCCCTGCATTTGGATAAAAGCAAGGTGTCCTCTGCGCTCTCATTCCACCATCCATCCGGAAGGATATATACGCAGTCCGTATCTTCTGCTATTACGTCGCACTCCTGTCCGCAGGAATATATCTCACAATTACCAACAAGCAGACTGTTTGAAAGAACAAGCAGGGGCAGGAAGCAGATTGCCATCGCAGCCTTTACTGCTATCGGTGATTTCTTCGCCCCGGCCCCCGTCACATCTTTCTCCATACTTGCTGCATTCATCACTTTAGTAGCCAATGACACCTCTGATTCCGCCGACGCCGCTTCACCCATTGAATCCGACACCGCCGCATCTGCTCCTGCCATCTTACCAGCTGTATCTGCTCCTGCCGCCTTTTTAGCTGCCCCGGCTCCCGGCGCCATTTTCTCTGTACTTGCAGCATTCACTGCCATAGCCGCTGCCACTTCTGACTCCCTCTCTGCCGCTAACTCTACTGATTCCTTAGCCGTTGATTCCGCTAATGCCGCACCAGCTTCCGTCTCCGTACCAGCCGCATCTGCTCCTGCCGCCGTAGCCATCACATCTGCTGCCGCCTTCTTACCAACCGCACCAGCTCCCGTCTCCATACCAGCTACATCTGCTCCCGCTCCTGTCACTGCTTTCGCCAACACAGCTTTCCCTTTAACCCCTATGCGCTTTATCGCAAACATTATACCGCATAAAAGCAGCGTTCCGCACCAGGGCATGATGCACATGATATAACGGTCCACCAGATAAGGCGCCATTTTTGAAATACATACAAAGTAAAATACAAACGGCACTATAACTATGAGCGCGCGTTCAATACGTGATCTGTCATCAGCCTGCTTATCCTTTATCATAATGATCGCGATCAAAACAGCAACTGCTATGACCAGTATCAAAAACAGCCACTCCGGTATACCCAGGCAGTTATGCACCAGAACATAGAGCATGGCTCCCAGCCTGTCCATGGTACCTTCAAGCGAGAAGAATCCGCCTATGGATTCGGCGCCGCGCGATCCCGCGAACACCGCCTTTAAGGAAAACGGCCACATAACTATCCCCACTGCACCGGCGATCCCCATAGTAAGGATATAGCGCAGCGCATTCTTCAGTTTTTTCTGCGCCAGCATTATGATCACGCAGGCCATAGCTATGCCGAAAATATATATCACGGAATAATACTGCGAAAGATATGCGCAGAGAGTGAAGAAGACCAGTTTGCGCCTGTCCTTCTTATCCCACTCCCAGTTTTTGGCTGCCAGATTAAGATGCGCATAAGCCACGCCTGTTACCATAAGCGTGACCAGAGAATACATCCTGATGTACGAAGCCGTTATGGCTGCTGCCGCGCTCAGGCCGTATAGCGCCGCCGCCATAAGCCCCACATTCCTGCCGCCCAGAAACTTTTCAACGGTCTTATATAATAGCAATATGCATAATAAACCTATAACTATATTGAGCCCCAGGCCGAACCACTTGGAATATACACCCGGAAATACGGAACAGATAGTATGCAAAAGCAGCGCATACAGCGGCGGGTGATTATCCCCGCGAAAATTATAGAGAACGGAAATGTAATTAAAACGATTGGTATCGCTTACTGCAATGTAATCTTTATAAGCCTGCCCGCTCATCCAGGTAGTGCTGTAGATATCATTGCTGCACTCCCTTGCCCGGGAATACGCCGCGTAGATCTCACTGCCTTTGATATCCCAGCCATTAGCTTTAAGTATCGAAATATCTTTTGAAAGATTGCGGAACAGGTCTATTAGATTTTCACCTGCGCCGTATTCCTTCATCCAGTCTTTGACAGAATACTCCTGCTCTCCCATATGCATAAAGGGCAGGTACTCGCTGTTGGCTGTACCGTACATATACATCTCATCAACATGATAGCCTTCCTTCCTAAATCCCCAATACAGGAATAAAGCAAAGCAGGCTACCATGATAATGATCAATATTATTCTGTAACTACTGTTTTTATTCAAAGCCCCTCATCATTCCTCAAAAGGAAGCTCGTTATGCTCTGACTTGCGGTCTCTGGTCATAAGCTCTTTCACAGCATCCTTTACAGCCTTTCCGTCAAAGAGTATATGGTTCACCTGCTCAATGATAGGCATCTCGATGCCGTATTTTTCTGCAAGCGCTTTTCCGGCTTTTGCGGAATAAACGCCCTCAACTATCATCTTTACTTCGTCCATGGCTTCCTGAGCCGTCTTGCCCTGGCCCATCAGGAAACCTGCTTTGCGGTTTCTGGAATGAACGGACGCACAGGTCACTATCAGATCGCCCATTCCGGTAAGACCTGCAAAAGTCTCTGCCTTGCCGCCCATAGCTATCCCCAGACGGCTTATCTCTGCCAGACCTCTGGTGATCAGCGCAGCCTTTGTATTATCACCGTAACCCAGACCATCTGCCATACCTGCTGCCAGCGCTACCACATTCTTGAGCGCTGCCCCCAGCTCAACGCCCAGTACATCGGGCGAAGTATAAACACGGAACACCTCTGAAGAAAAGATCTCCTGAACATATTCTGCAGTGGCTTTCTTCCTGGCTGCCGCCACTATGGTAGTGGGCATGCCTCGTCCCACTTCCTCGGCATGAGTGGGACCGGAAAGCACCGCTACCTCTGCCTTGGGTATCTCTTCCTTTATCTGCTTATCCAGTGTCAAAAGCGTGCTCTCTTCGATGCCCTTGGCTACGTTTACCACTATGCGCCCTTCGGGAATAAAAGGCTTCATCTGCGCTGCAGTCTTTCTGGTGAAAATAGAAGGCACTGCCATCACTATCAGGTCTTTATCCCTGCATGCATCTTCCAGAACTGTTGTAAAGGATATTGCGTCTCCCAGCTTTACTCCCGGAAGTTTGTCCTTATGCTCACGTTCTTTATTGAGCATGTCGATCTCATCCTGTAATACAGACCACACGCATACCTCGTGTCCGTTATTTGCCAACAGCCATGACAAAGCTATTCCCCAGCTGCCTGCACCTATCATTCCTATCTTTGCCATTCTTTTTATCCCCCTTATGCTTTATAAAGATCCTTCGCTTCGCTCAGGATGACAC
>CAMOEK010000219.1:0-4146 GCA_946612125.1 uncultured Lachnospiraceae bacterium
AGAAACTAAGGATCCGTACCCAGGTCATCCTAAGAGAAACTAAGGATCCGTACCCGGGTCGTCCTAAAAGAAACTAAGGATCCATACCCAGGTCGTCCTAAGAGAAACTAAGGATCCATATAACAAGTCGTCCTAAGAGAAACTAAGGATCCATACCCGGGTCATCCTGAGCGAAGCGAAGGATCTTGATAGAAGTGTATTATGCCAAAGAACAAGACCAGTGAGAAGACTGCGCCTGAGCGAAGGCTGTCTTCTTTCCTGCAGATACGCAAACTAAAATACGAATACATCCGAAGGGATGAGGAGAATAATGTAGAAGGCATCACCACCGCTGTTGATGATGTTTCTTTTGATGTTAAAGAAGGTGAATTCATCGCCATCCTTGGTCATAACGGGTCGGGAAAATCCACTCTTGCAAAGCATATTAATGCCATACTCTTTCCGGAGGAGGGAGAAGTCATACTTGACGGCATGGATACTAAGGATGAGGAAAAGCTTCTTGATATACGCCGTACCGCGGGAATGGTATTCCAGAATCCGGATAATCAGATAATAGGTCAGGTTGTGGATGAAGATGTGGCCTTCGGACCCGAGAATATGGGCGTGCCCACAGAAGAGATAAAACAGAGGGTAGAGGAAAGCTTAAAGACCATAGGCATGTGGGAATACAGGAATTCTTCGCCAAACCGTTTATCGGGCGGACAGAAGCAGCGCGTATCCATAGCTTCTGTGATAGCCATGCATCCCAAATGCATAATCTTTGACGAGCCCACGGCAATGCTCGACCCCAGAGGGCGTTATGAAGTTATACGCGCGGCACGGGCATTGAATGAAGTTGAAGGCATAACCATTATACTGATCACCCACTATATGGAAGAAGTGATACATGCCGACAGGGTGCTTGTGATGGATAAGGGAAAGCTTAAGATGGAGGGCAGCCCCCGCGAGATCTTCTCACGTGTGGAGGAGCTTAAGGAGATGAGGCTTACCGTCCCTCAGGTTACTGAGCTGGCGTGGGAACTGAAGAAGGCAGGCCTGCCCCTGCCGGATGGTATACTGACAAGGAAAGAGCTGATCGCGGCGCTTGTAAAGCTGCGGAAAGCGTAGAGTATATTTTTGAATAATATGGATAACTGCAAGCTGATAGCTGATCATTTGGTCTATGAATATGACAAGAGCGGGGCAAATAATCGCCGCGCTCTTGATGATGTGAGCTTTGTTCTGCATCCGGGCGAATTTGTGGGACTTATCGGTCACACGGGATCGGGAAAATCTACTCTTGTCCAGCATCTTAATGCTTTATTAAAACCGGATTCCGGCAGTATTTATTACGAAGGCGCGGACATTTTTGAAAAAGATTATAACCGTAAAGCTTTAAGGGGTAAGGTGGGACTGGTATTCCAGTATCCCGAATACCAGCTCTTTGAGGAGACCGTGCTTTCGGAAGTCAGTTTTGGCCCCAAGAATATGGGCATGGATAAGAAAGAAGCCGAGCTTGCAGCCTATGCCGCAATAAAGCGTGTGGGACTGAACGACGAATGCTTTGACCAGTCGCCCTTTGATCTGTCCGGTGGTCAGAAGAGAAGAGTGGCCATAGCATCGGTTCTTGCCATGAAGCCGGAGATACTGGTTTTGGATGAGCCTACGGCCGGACTTGATCCTGCGGGAAGGACCGAGCTGCTTGATATGATAGCCGAGCTTAAGGACAAAGAGGGTATGACCATAGTGCTGGTCAGTCATTCAATGGATGACGTGGCCGAGGTTGCGGACAGGATCATTGTTATGGATAAGGGAAAGATCGTTTATGATGACATCCCGGAAGAAGTTTTTAAGCATGTTTCCGAGCTGGAAGCCATGGGTCTGTCTGCGCCGGAAATGAGTTATGTGCTGCGTGAGCTTAAAGCCGCAGGCATCCCTGTGGAAGAGGGCGCGATCACATTAAAAGAAGCAAAGGAAGAGATATTGCGGGTTCTGTCATGATAAGGGATATAACATTAGGACAATATTATCAGACGGAATCGATAATACACAGACTGGATCCCCGTACCAAACTGATGGGGACGCTTGTTTATCTGGTGAGTCTCTTTATTTTTACTTCGCCTGCTGTCTTTGGCATAGCCGGGGCTTTTCTGCTGCTGGTGCTGATATTGTCAAGGGTGCCGTTTAAATATATGTTAAAGGGTTTAAAGCCCATACTGTTTATATTATTCTTTACCCTGATAATAAATATGCTTTTTACGAAGGGCACGGTTTTGGTAAGCTGGTGGAAATTCAGCATTACAGTGGAAGGCCTTAAGATGGCCGGCACCATGGGAACAAGGCTGATACTCCTTATACTTGGTTCCAACCTGATGACGCTTACCACAACGCCTACAAGGCTGACAAATGCGATGGAGAGACTGATGAGGCCGCTGAGGATCATCCGTGTGCCGGTGCATGAGATAGCTATGATGATGAGTATAGCGCTTCGCTTTATACCTATACTGCTGGAAGAAACAGACAGGATAATGAAAGCACAGCTGGCCAGAGGCGCTGATTTTGAAAGCGGCAATATATTTAAAAAAGCAAAGAGCCTGGTGCCTGTACTGGTGCCGCTGTTTATATCGGCTTTCAGAAGGGCCAATGATCTGGCGATGGCCATGGAGGCCAGATGCTATCACGGCGGAAAGGGACGCACGCAGTATAAACCGCTAAAATACAAGGCGCGGGATTTTGTGGCGTACTTTTTGCTGATACTTTACCTGGCAGCAGTTATAGCGGCCGGAAAATTCCTGAGTTGACATATTTATGCGGCGGCATTCTGGGGAGATCCCGCATGAAACACTGTGAGGAGAGTCCGCATGAATCATTGTGAGGAGAGTCCGCATGAAACACTCTGAGGAGCGTCCTCCCTTTGGGTCATTCTGAGGAGCGCAGCGACGAAGAATCTTGAAAGAATAAATTATGAGACGAGTGTTACTAAGGGTCGCCTATGACGGCAGCGCCTATCACGGCTGGATGCAGCTTGACGGTGTGGTCACGGTAGCCGGAAAAATAAATGAAGCCCTATCCGATCTGTGCGGTGAGCCCATCGAACTGATAGGCGGAAGCAGGACAGATGCCGGTGTGCATGCGCTGGATAATGTGGCCGTATTTGATGTGCCGGACAGCCGGCTGATCCCTGCGGAGAAGATCCCCGGCGCCCTTAATGTGCGCCTGCCGGAGGACATAAGGATAAAGAGCGGAGTGGAGGTTGCCGCGGATTTTCACCCCAGACACTGCGATACGGTTAAGACCTATGAATACCGTATACTCAACAGCAGGCTTCAGGACCCGCTGCGCCGTCAGTATACCCGCTGGGTGAGACATGAGCTGGATGAAGATGCCATGCATGAGGCAGCACAGGCTCTGACAGGCGAGCATGACTTTACGTCTTTCTGCAGCGTGCATGCGCAGAGCAATACGCGCGTAAGGACCATTTATGATGCTTCGGTTGTTAGGCAGAAAGATGAGATTGCGATAAGGGTATCCGGAAACGGTTTTCTCTACAATATGGTCAGGATAATAGCGGGAACGCTGATCGAGACCGGAGAGGGAAAGCGGGCGCCGCAGGATATGGCAGGGATAATAGAGGCAAAGGACCGCGCGGCAGCAGGCATCACTGCTCCGCCTCAGGGACTCTGCCTAATGGAATATAAATTTGTGAATGAGGATTTCTGATATGAGGATATGCTGGATAGGCAATCATGAGGAAGGACTGGAAGCTTTTGAACGCACTGCGAAGAGAGGTTTTATCAACGGTTTTATCACTCTGAATGATGAAGCCTTTGCAAAGCGCAGCGCGGGCAGCAGGGATTATCTGGACATAGCGGAAAAGCATGGCATAAAGGTATATCCCGTCAGCACCATCAAAAGTGATGAGTCATATGAGATAGTTAAGGAGCTGGCGCCGGACCTTATGGTTGTATTCGGCTGGAGCGAGATACTTCCGGGGCGGCTGCTGGATCTGGCGGCGATAGGCACTGTCGGCACACATGCGGCGCTTCTGCCTCATAACCGCGGCAGCGCGCCTGTTAATTGGGCCATAATACGGGGAGAGGAAGAGACAGGCAATACGCTGATGTGGCTTTCGAAAGAAGTGGACAGTGGTGAGATCATCGACCAGAC
>CAMOEK010000220.1:0-4126 GCA_946612125.1 uncultured Lachnospiraceae bacterium
CATTATGAGATTAAATGCGATCATCACCAGCCTGCTTGAGCAGGATATGTATAAGTACAGCATGGGTCAGGCGATATATCATCAGTTCCCGGCATATAAGACTACCTGGACATTTAAATGCCGCAATAAAGATGTTCATTTTACTCCGGAAATGGTAGAAGAGATAAGAGAGCAGATCCAGGCTTTCTGCCGGCTTTCCTATACTGAGGATGAACTTATGTACCTTGACGGCATCAAATGGATAAAGGGTTCGTATGTAGATTTCCTGAGGATCTGGAGACCCCGCTTTGAAGATTTTACCATCACTACCGATGCGGAATGCGGCCTGGCAATAGAGACTAAGGGTACCTGGCTTAATACCTCGATGTATGAGATACCCACGCTTGCGATCGTGAATGAAGTGTATTTCAGGATGGCTTATGATTATGATGAGCTGCTGGCAAGCTTTAAGGAAAGACTGGATGACAAGTTTGAGAAGATAAAAAGTGGGAAATGGTATGCCGGCGTATTCTCTGAATTTGGCTTAAGAAGAAGGCTTTCTGCAGAGGCACAGGAGCTGGCGGTGCAGAAGTTTGCGCACCTTAATGATACCTATCATTCGGCATCCACGTTTGTGGGAACTTCGAATGTGTATCTTGCAAAGAAGTTTGGCGTAACGCCTGTCGGAACAATGGCGCATGAATGGATCATGTGCGTGGGGCAGGGCGATCACAAACACAATCCGGCTTATTCCAACTGGTATGCTCTTGAAGCCTGGGTAAAGGAATACGGCGTGTTAAACGGTATAGCCCTTACTGATACTATAACCACAGACTGCTTCTTAAAGGACTTCCAGCTTACCTACGCAACTCTCTTCAGCGGCGTAAGGCATGATTCCGCAGATCCCATCGCCTGGGGAGAGAAGATGATCGCACATTATGAAAAGCTGGGCATCGATCCCAAGACCAAGACTTTGCTTTTCTCCGACAGCCTTGATTTTGAAAGGGCGGATGCGATCTACAGACACTTTAGCGGAAGAGCTAAGGTGGCTTTCGGCATAGGGACATATCTGGCAAACGATACCAAAGTACCGGCTCTGAACATCGTTATGAAGACGACATTCTGCAACGGTCAGGATGTGGCCAAGATATCCGATACAGAAGGAAAAGGCATGTGCCGTAACGAAGAATATGTAGAGTATCTTAAGCGCACCATTAAATGGCGAATGGAGCACGAAGCATAAAAGGAGGGTATTTAAATGTTTGATGCTAAACAGAAAACAGCCGATTTAATAGAAGAGATACGCGAATGGTTTGATAATAACGGGCCTAAGGCTTCTGCGGTCATCGGGATTTCCGGCGGAAAAGATTCAACGATAACGGCAGCGCTCTTAGTCAGGGCGCTGGGCGCAGAGCGCGTTGTGGGGGTGATGATGCCAAACGGCGTTCAGCCTGATATCGATGATTCCAGGCGGGTGATAGAAGCGCTGGGGATCAAAGGGCTGACGGTCAATATCGGCAGCAGCTATACGGCATTAAAAGAAGCCTTTGAGGTCAACGGGATGAACTCGAGCGATGATGCAAATGTCAATCTCCAGCCCAGACTCAGGATGGCCGCCCTTTATATGGTAGGTCAGAGTCTTCCGAACGGCGGAAGGGTAATAAATACCTGTAACAGGTCGGAAGACTATGTGGGCTACAGCACCAAATACGGAGACTGCGCAGGTGATATGTCCGTTCTGGGAAATCTTCTTGTGAGCGAGATATTAGCAATAGGCGACAATCTGCCGGAGATCCCCGGGGATCTGGTACATAAGGCGCCTTCAGACGGGCTGTGGGGAGATACCGACGAGGACCGCTTTGGCTTTACCTATGATGAGCTTGAGAAATATATCTTAAACGGCAGCTGCGGTGATGAGGCTAAAGACGCAAGGATCAAGAGAATGCATGATACTTCGCGGCATAAATACGAGCCGATGTATATCTGCTTAGAATAATAAAACGAAAAAGCACGGGGGCTGCCCCCGTGTTTTTGCTTGCGGGAATGTGCTGCAGGCACTATAATCTTGAATATATGCAAATAGCAGGTTTAGAAGGAGATTTTAAATGAAAGATTATGCAAAATTATGGCTGGCTTATGCACCCAAGAAGAATAACAGAGACTGTGCAGCACTGAAAAAGATAGTGATATCGGGCGTTTCGGAATCTGATGCGATAGTAAAGAACGCCGTAACGGAATTGAGATCCGGCCTGAAGAGCATGCTGGATACGGAGCCTGAAATAACATATGCTGCAGCCGGAACGGATGCAGGGATCCTTTGCGGAAAGGATATGCAGGACAATGAGGAATACAGCATATCAATAAAGGAAGGCGGCCTGCTGATAGAGGCAAAGAGCGGTTCCGGAATATTGTACGGCGCCTTTGATATCCTGCGTACCGTTGCATGCGAAACAGATGTAGAGAAGACCTATTCTGCGGGAAAGACTGTCCGTCCTTCGGATCCCCTGCGCATGCTGAATCATTGGGATAACATGGACGGAAGCATTGAAAGAGGATATTCGGGAGAATCATTCTTTTACGAGAATAACGAGATAGTTATAGACGAGCGTACAAAGGATTATGCAAGGCTGATCGCAGCCGTAGGCATCAATGCGATCGTGATCAACAATGTCAATGTTAAAAAAGCGGCCTCCTACATGATCACTGACAGATATTTTGATAAGCTGGCCGAGCTGGGTGAGATATTAGCCGGATACGGCATAGGCTTATATATGAGCCTGAATTATGCTTCGACAATTGAGATAGGCGGTCTGGACAGCGCCGATCCTCTTGATGAAAAGGTAATAAGCTGGTGGAAAGTCAAGATGGCCGAGGTATTTAAGAAGATACCGACGCTTAAGGGTTTTCTGGTAAAAGCGGATTCTGAAGGACGCCCGGGTCCCTTTACCTATGGCAGGACACAGGCGGACGGAGCAAATATGCTTGCGGATATCGCAAAGGAGTACAATGCCATCATCATCTGGAGATGTTTTGTATATAACTGCAGGCAGGACTGGAGAGATAAAAAAACCGACAGGGCAAGGGCGGGCTATGACAACTTTATGCCTATGGACGGCGATTATCATGACAATGTTATACTTCAGATCAAAAACGGTCCGATGGATTTCCAGATAAGAGAGCCTATATCACCTCTGTTCGGAGGACTCAAAAAGACCAATCAGATGCTGGAAGTGCAGATCGCGCAGGAATATACAGGCCAGCAGATCGATGTGTGCTATCTGATCCCCGAGTTTAAAGAGATACTTGGCTTTAAGACATACTGTGGCGAAGCCGACGATACCGTGGCTGATATCATCAGCGGCAAAACCTTTGGCAGCAGATTTTCCGGCATCGCGGCAGTTACAAATACCGGAAACGACTTTAACTGGACCGGGAATTATCTTGCCGGAGCCAACCTCTTTGGTTTTGGACGGCTTGCATTCGATAACGGTCTTTCTGCCGGGCAGATAGCAGAGGAATTTGTGAGGATGACCATATCGGAAGATGAAGAGGTGGTTTCCACCGTTCTGGATATACTTCTTCCTTCCCGTGAGATATATGAAAAATACACCTGCCCTCTGGGCATAGGCTGGATGGTAAAGCCGGCAACGCACTACGGATGCAGCGTGGACGGATATGAGTATGACAGATGGGGAACTTATCACAGAGCCGATCATCTGGGCATAGGCGTTGACAGGACAGATAAGGGAACGGGATATGCGCTATTGTATAACGAGCCTAATGCATCCGCATATAATTCGCCGGATGACTGCCCTGACGAGCTGGTGCTCTTTTTCCATCATCTGCCCTACACGCATGTGCTGCACAGCGGAAAGACTGTTATCCAGCATATTTATGATACACATTTTGAAGGCTATGCGCAGGCTCAGGAACTGGCTGCTAAATGGGACAGCCTTAAAGGAAAGATAGATGACGGTATCTATGAGAATGTAAGGGAACGTTTTGAACGTCAGCTTTATAATGCGCGTGAATGGTGTGATCAGGTTAATTCTTACTTCTTCCGTAAGAGCGGAATACCTGATGAGAAGGGAAGAGAGATCTGGTAAGGAAATATACGGATGGAAGATAAACGCAGTAAGTTAAAACA
>CAMOEK010000221.1:0-4125 GCA_946612125.1 uncultured Lachnospiraceae bacterium
CAGAGACGTTTCCTGCTGCACGGCAATCCCCTGCTGGCAGACTGGGTTACCGCCCATATCGGAGACGACTGGATCACCGATCTGTCAAAGATCAAGAAGCTTAAGGTTTATGCCGATGATGAGAAGGCTCAGCAGGAGTTCATGAACATCAAGTACCAGAACAAGGTGCGCCTGGCTGCTTACATCAAGGAGCACAACGGCGTGGAAGTGGATCCCAGATCCATCTTTGATGTTCAGGTTAAGCGTCTGCATGAGTATAAGAGACAGTTGCTCAATATCCTGCATGTAATGTATCTGTACAACGAGCTGAAGGAGCATCCCGATATGGACTTCTTCCCCCGTACATTCATCTTCGGCGCAAAGGCCGCTGCAGGCTATATGAATGCAAAGCTTACCATCAAGCTCATCAACTCCGTTGCCGATGTGATCAATAACGATCCCTCCATCGGCGGAAAGATAAAGGTTGTGTTCATCGAAGATTACCGCGTATCCAATGCAGAGATCATCTTTGCGGCATCCGATGTCAGCGAGCAGATCTCTACCGCCAGCAAGGAGGCATCCGGTACCGGTAACATGAAGTTTATGCTCAACGGCGCTCTTACCATAGGAACCATGGACGGCGCTAATGTGGAGATAGTTGAAGAGGTTGGCGAGGAGAACGCATTCATCTTCGGTCTTTCCTCTGACGAAGTAATACAGTACGAGAACTACGGCGGATATAATCCCATGGATATATTCAACAATGATCCCGATGTGCGCAAGGTGCTCATGCAGCTGATCAACGGAAGCTTCGCTCCCCACGATCCGGATCTGTTCCGCCCGTTATACAACTCACTGCTCAACACCCAGAACACCTCCAGAGCAGATACCTATTTCATCCTCAAGGATTTCAAGTCCTATGCAGAGGCTCAGAAGAAGGTTGAAGCCGCATACAGGGACGAGAAGGGCTGGGCGCGCAGCGCGATCCTCAACACGGCATGCTCCGGCAAGTTCACCTCCGACCGTACCATCAAGGAGTATGTTGACGAGATCTGGCACCTGGACAAGGTAAATTTGAAGAAGAAATAAAAAAGATTCTTCGCTGCGCTCAGAATGACAGGCTTTTCTGTCATCCTGAGGAGCGAAGCGACGAAGGATCTTGACAGAGTGGTATTCTTTCACAGAACAAAATTTTGTCATCCCGGAGGTTACATATGATATTTACACAAAAATCCAACGCTCTTATAGTCACCGCAGCCAACGAGACCCTGCGCATCGAGCCCTGGGGAAAGAACGCCCTGAGGGTAAGAGCCACCGTCCTTCCGGAGTTTTCCGGAAATGACAAGGCCCTGACTGAGCCGGTAAAGAGCGCTAAGAGCAAGATAAAGATCGGCAAGAAGTTAAGCAGCATCACCAACGGTCATATACGCGCCGAGGTGAACGAGAGCGGCATGATCGCTTTCTTTAAGGACAACGAGCGCGTGCTGTATGAGTATAACAGATGCTATGGCACGCCTCTCACCAAAGAGAGCCGCTGCCTTAAATATGTGGCCAGGGAGTTTGTGGGCCTGGCATCCGACAGCTATAAGCTTACCGCGCGCTTTGAGCGCAACGAAGGCGAAAGGATATACGGAATGGGCCAGTACCAGCAGCCCTATCTGGACCTTAAAGGCTGCACATTGGAGCTTTCACAGCGCAATTCACAGGTAGCCATTCCCTTTGCGCTTTCAAACAAGGGTTACGGTTTCCTCTGGAACAACCCGGCTACGGGGCGCGTGGCATTCGGCCGCAACCTTACCGAATGGGTGGCTGACGAGACTGATGAGCTGGATTACTGGATCACAGTAGACGATACCCCCGCAAAAATAGTCGAGAATTATACTGCTGTTGTGGGGCGCGCACCTGTGCTTTCATCCGACCTTCTGGGCTTCTGGCAGTGCAAGCTGCGTTACCGCACGCCGGAGGAAGTGCTCTCTGTAGTGCGTAAATACCACGAGCTTAATATTCACCTTGACATTATCATCATCGATTTCTTCCACTGGCCTTATCAGGGCAGCTACCGCTTTGATGAGAAATACTGGCCCGAGGATGAGCTCAAGGCAATGGTGGACGAGATCCACAGCTACGGCACAAAGATCATCGTAAGCGTATGGCCTTCTGTAGACAAGAGGTCCGAGAATTATCAGGAAATGGCGGATCTGGGCTATCTTACCAGGACAGACCGCGGCACCATCGAGACCTATGATTATCAGGGCGAATGCGCAACCATAGATGTTTTTAATCCCGAGGCAAGGCAGTATCTCTGGAACAAACTTAAAGAGAATTACAAGAGACTGGGTATCGACTATTTCTGGCTTGATAATGCAGAGCCTGACAGCGCGGTTTACCAGTTCGACAATATGCGTTATTATACCGGCCGCAGCGCCAAGGTGGGCCTTGAATACCCGAAGAACTATCTTAAGGTGGTTTCGGAAGGTGCAGTGAATGACGGCGAAAAGATGCCCATTTCACTTATCCGCAGCGCATGGGTGGGAAGCCAGAAGTACGGCCCCGTATTGTGGAGCGGTGATGTGCCTTCGACCTTTGAGGCGTTCCGCGACCAGCTTGCAGGCGGACTCAATGCCGGCATAGCAGGCATTCCCTGGTGGAATACGGATATAGGCGGTTTCATGACGGATGATGTCAACGATCCCGAGTTTAAGGAGCTTCTGATGCGCTGGTTTGCATTCGGCGTGTTCAGCCCCGTAATGCGTCTTCACGGTGACCGCGGACCCTACGATATCCCTCCTCTGGATAACAGGGATTTCGGCGGCGGTTATCTGCACACCGGCCAGGACAACGAGATCTGGAGCTACGGCAAGGAAGAACAGAAGATAATGACCAAATACATCCGTCTGCGTGAGAGCCTTAAGCCCTATATTGCGGGCCTTATGAAGGAAGCTCACAAGAACGGCTCACCCGTGATCCGTACCATGTTCTACGAATTCCCCGAGGACGAAAAGTGCTGGGAATGCGAAGATCAGTACATGTTCGGACCCGATTATCTGGTGGCGCCCGTATTCGAATACGGCGCGAGGGAGCGCAGCGTATATCTGCCTGAAGGCAAATGGGAGAACATCTTTACAAAGAAGACCGTTACCGGCGGAAAGACAGTTACCGTGGCAGCGCCCATAGACCAGATACCGGTATTTAAGAAGGTATAAATGTTCGGTTACGTCCAGGTCAGAAAAGCGGAATTAAAAGTAAAGGATTATGAGCTTTACCATAGCTTTTATTGCGGCTTATGTCATGCATTAAAAGACGGACACGGCCTAAAGGGGCAGATCACCCTTACATATGACTGTACATTTCTGGTGATGCTGCTGAGCTCGCTCTACGAGCTGGATGTTGAAAAGAGCATGTCGCGCTGCATAGTGCATCCGGCAAAGAAACATGCAGTGAGCGTGACGGATGCTTCCCGCTATTGCGCGGATATGAATGTGCTTTTATCATGGTATCATTTTAAGGATGACCGTGAGGATGAAAAAAGTATAAAGGCTGCGGGGGGACTTGCGCTCTACCGCAGCGATTTTTTAAAGATAAAGGATAAATATCCTTATCAGTGCCGCGGCATAGCAAAAGCTATGAAGGCGCTGGCTGCGGTGGAAAAGTCAGCCTCAGACGACGCGTTGGATAAGGGAGCAGACTGTTTCGGAAGGCTGATGATGAGCCTTTTTGCATACAGGCCCGGCGATATATTCGAACATGACTTAAACGGCATGGCTTATCATCTGGGACGCTTTATATACATAATGGACGCCTGGGACGATAAGGAAGAAGACGCAAAGAAGGGACGCTATAACCCCTTAAAGGGCGATGAGGATACAGAAGCGCTGCTTTTTGACGAAATGGCTAAATGCAGCTACTATTTTGAAAAGCTGCCCTGCCTGCAGTACGGGGATATCCTGAGAAATATCCTCTATGCGGGAGTATGGAACGTATACGACAGGAAGCGTTGCAGCACGCAGTCCGGAGCCCCCGTCCTGTCATCCTGAGCGAAGCGAAGGATCCTGACAGAACTGCCGGTATCCAAAGAACCATACTCAAGAGCGCGGGTCCCTCCTAATGCCAAAAGGCGGGCCCCTTCTTGTGACTTGGGTCACAAGA
>CAMOEK010000222.1:0-4105 GCA_946612125.1 uncultured Lachnospiraceae bacterium
CGCTCGATCCCCAGCCTTTTATCGATGAGAACACTAAAGATATTTATCTGGTAAAAGGACAGAAATTTGCGCTGGAAGCCGGCTGGGAGAGCAGTGATAAAAAAGTCCTTTCCGTCAGCAAGAAGGGCGCGGTAAAAGCAAAGAAGGTATCCGATACGGTTACGCTCAAAAAGGGTGAGCAGACCATAACTGTTCATATCAGCCAGCCTACATGGAAGAAGAAGTCATTTACCCAGACCAGAAATGACTTAGACAATTATAGATATCCCTTTAAGGATCCTTTTGGCTTTGAATATGATGATGAAAATCTGCAGGTACTCTGGTACAGTAATAAACCGGATGTAGCAGTTTTTAATGATGAAGGGGAAATGGAGATACAGGGTAAAGGTACGGCTGTGATAACTGCATATATCAACGGTACGGGCTACAGATTTAAGGTTGTCGGTAAGGTGAAAGCCGATGATAAAAAGCTGAAACCCTTAACCAATACGCCCAGGAGTTTGCATATCAATGTTAACGACAAAAAGACAGCAGCTGCTGCCGGCGGCAAAAAAGCTGAATGGACGACAGATGATCACGAGGTGATCGAGATATTAAAGAACGGAAAGATAAAGGGGCTTAAGGGCGGACGCGCTACACTCAGAGTTTCTACAGATGGCAGAGCATGCGATATTCCGGTATATGTCGAGGACTTCACAATAAAGACTGACGGTATCACGGCCGGAAAGAAAAAGAATCAATACTCTGCTGACATGACCGTGGGGGATGTCAGAAAGATCGAATATGCTTATGTCGATCAGGCTGTCATCTACAAGAGCAACAAGCCAGAAGTTGCCATTATCGATGAGTTCGGCAATCTTATCGCGCGCAAAGCCGGTAAAGCAACTCTCACAACCACGATCAACGGAAAGAAAATAAAGATCACGGTAAATGTGAAGGAAAAACAATAAGAATGTATACAGGACATTGTCTGGATAAGCCGGCGCCATATGGACGCCGGCTTATTTGCATATAGCGGTAAGATGTGTTAAAATGTCGCCCGTGTAAAAAGACGATCAGCGAATGATAAGAACAAGCGTTTAATTCAGGATTTGTTATGAAAGAGAAACAAAAGCAGAAGCAGATACAAAAGCAAAAACAAAAGCAAAAACAAAAGCAGAAACAGGCGCTTGCTGCGCCGGTATTATCCGAAGAAGATAAGCAAAGAGAAAGAAAAGATGCTTTCAAGAGGAAAGCGGGAAGGTTTTTATACCTGCTGGCTTTTCTTTTGCTGGCTGTTTCGGCTTATATTTATCTTAATACCGAAACCATAGATACCGGGTATAAGGGAATACCATGGTATAAACAGTATACTCCCGACACCCTGGATCTTACACTTCCTCAGGAGGAGAGCGCACCTGCCGTATATGAGACTATGCAGGTGGCTTACGGTAATTCGCGTGAATTTGCCGGCAGCGGCAGTATTGCGGCGGAGGACGAAAAGTATTTTTATATAGCCGATCCGTCAAAAGAAGGTTTGATCTATTCAGTATCCAAGGCAGACCGTTCAAGGACGCCTGTAAGTGTTATCCCGGCTTCTGAGCTGGTGCTCATCAAAGGAAGACTCTATTTTATAAATCCCACGGTATATGGTGAATATAAGGCAGGATTATACAGCTGTTTAACAAACGGCTCTTCGTTTGAATATCATATTGAAGGCAGCCTGAATTCCATGACTGCGGATAAAGGCAGGCTTTACTATATAAGGAATAATGACGAGCGTCTCTATTGCTATGACCCCATCGCAGACAAAGAAAAATGTGTGTGCGATGATAAGTGCATAGATTATGCTGTTTCTGAAAACTCACTGTTTTATATTACCGATGATGAGGGCAGGGCAGCCGGCGCAGACAGAGTTATCTGCCGCGCGGATGCAGACGGTGAGACAGGTTTTCATCTGACGGAATATGGCAATTACGGAGCGATAGGTTTTATAGGCGATAAGCTGGGCTATGTGATCTATGATGAAGGTTATGGTCTTATCGATCCGGAAAGCGATGTAACCATATCTCTCAGCATGCTGAACAATAAAATGGTAAAGATGAAGGGCCTGTATTCCCTGCCTGTAGAGCGCGACGGGTCTTTATGGTACATAGACCGCAGCCGTGACAGACAGCTGGTGTGCAGAGATATGCAAAGCAGAAAGGAAGAAGAGAAGGATCTGTATAATGTCACTTCTTTCTATATCATGGAAGACAGCATGATCATAAGTTATATAGAAGGCGGCGTTAACCGCTTGATATGTTCCAGACTTATCGAAGGCTGGGAGCCTGCAGCTTTGTTCGAGGGGGAATTGTGATGGAAAATAAAAAAAGAGCGCATATCGCATTTCCTTTGCTTTTATTTATGATATCTGTGGTACTCCTTGTGGGGGTGAATCTGTACAGATTCGGTAAGACCCAGCAGCTGCGCAGAATGATCGCAGATGCCAACGGCATGCTTTTTGAGGGGGATAGCGAAGGCGCGCAGAATGTTTATGAGTATGTACTGAATGAAGATGCAAATAATTCTTATGCCTGTGAAGGCATGATGCAGCTTGCTTACGAAACCGGAGACAGACAGCTGCTGGATGAGTATTATGACAGGTGGCTGGATATACAGATAGAAAACGGCAACACCTCGGATGAACGCATAGGAATAATGGGCGGCATAATCAACGATATGGAGAAGCGCAAAGATCTGAACGGGATCTCGGCGCTGATAGCGGAGGGCGATTATGCTTCGGCTCAGGGGGCGCTGCAGGAACTGGCTGCTACGGGAAAGGGTGAAGAAGCTGACAGGGCACAGGCCGATATGCTGATATATCTTGCAGCTAAGGATATGAAGCTCAGAAATTTCGACAGGGCTGTAGAATATCTGGAAAAAGCCATGAACCTTAACGGAGATGATGCCAAAGTGCAGCAGCTGTATGCTGAAGCCGGGGAATACCGTCTGAAGGCGGCGCTGGACAGACATGACACGGCTGCGGCCGAAGAACTGGCAAATGCAACAGGCATCACAGCTTATGAGAGTGATATCAAAAGGGAAAAACAGAGGCTTGAACATTTTAATGCGATAGCGGAAGATTTAAAGACGGCTTTCGATAACGAGGATATGGATGCGTTATACGGCCTTTTAAATGATGAAGAACTGAAAGCGGATGCAGCAGGGCTCAGACAGCCGTATATTTTGCAAGGACAGGTATCCGGAGCCGGAAGCGTAGCGTTTTATTCGGTAAATAACAGGTTATATATTTATTATGGAACTATCAAGGAAGGCCTTAGGGAAGGCGACGGCAAATGGGCCTGCATAGCATCTGACAAAAGGCTGGTGATCTACAGTCTTAAATGGGAGAAGGATCTGCCTGAGGGAGAGGGAAGCTGCGACAGATACAGCGCTCCGCCGGTGAATGAGGAAGATTCGTATACTGCGATACATGAACATGATGAATTTACAGCAGTGCATGGCATTATGGATGGCAGATACAGCATGAAGACCGAGGTAAACAGCGAATGGCCGTATGAATATTCTGTGGAGTATGATCTTGAAAACGGCTACTGTCCGCGTATTGAGCCCGGGGAGTATCCGGAGCTTATCGATCTTTATAACGCGTATCCGGCGCCCCTTGCAGGCTGGACAGAGGCAGATGTATACGATCCTGCGTGGAAGAAGGAGTATACTACTACGATATGGTTTATCTGGACTCCCACCCGCTGGAGTGTTGACGGATCAGAAACGGGCGTGATACCGGCAAAAACGCCGACGCATACTGAAACTGATGAGACTTTCTGAAATCTGAGAATGTGAAATGAGATTATACATCAAAGAATTAAGAGAAGAAAAGGGTCTGACACAGAAGGAGCTTGCCGATCTGTGTCATGTCTCTTTTCAGACCATAAGCAAATGGGAGAATGGTATCAATTATCCCGATATCACCCATATCCCCAGGCTCAGTGGTATGCGTGAAAAACAGGGGCGAACAAAACATCTTATGTAATCTTGTAAATGAACCTGTATTATGCTATGCTCTTTTGCAAGAAGCATAGCAAGGTTATAGTTCCGGAAATCTTTTTATCAAGATCATCTG
>CAMOEK010000223.1:0-4099 GCA_946612125.1 uncultured Lachnospiraceae bacterium
ATACGCGGATATGATCGTCGAAGAAGAGGGCGCATCCATAGAGGATACGGTAAACGCTGCAGTAGAGGCACTGCGAAAACAAAGCGGAAAGCGCTTTAGCAGAAGCGCTGCGAAAGGGTAATTATGATCTATCTTTTGAGTTTTAAACTGAGTGATGCGCGCTTAAGCGATCCGAATATTTATCCTTACAATGTATTCAGAGATAAGGATATAGACCCTTTTGTGTTTTCGGATATCACAATACTATATGGTGATAACGGTTCGGGAAAGTCCACGGTCCTGAACATCATTGCAGAGTGTCTTGATATAAAAGGTCAGGAAAAACCCGTCTCAAACGTATTAGGTCTGGTCGATTACTGTGACAGATTTACAAAAGAGTGTTCATACGATCTGGCGTATGACGAGAAAACAGGCAGAACATTCAAAAGGATCCCCGCCGAAAGCAGATATATCAAAAGTGAAGATGTTCTTTATGAGATCAAGAAGATACAGCAGCAGAGAGTATTGTCTGACGGCATGCTTTATGATCATGTAAAAAACGGGATGACGCGTGAAGATGCGGAAGCGTTCCTTGCATCAAAAAAAGGGCGGAAGCAGCAGAAGTACATTGAGTTTTCGCAGGAAAAATATTCAAACGGGGAAACGGCTTTACGTTTTTTTGATGATATGATCTTTCCCGATGCGCTGTATCTGCTCGATGAACCCGAGGTTTCTTTATCGCCTGCCAATCAGGTTAAAATGGCGGAGGAGATCAACAAGATGTCGCGGCTTTTGGGATGTCAGTTCATCATAGCTACGCATTCTCCCTTTTTGCTGGGTACTCTGAACGCAAAGATATACAATATGGATACTTATGATTACAGGATAAGCAGGTGGTCCGAATTGGAGAATGTGAGATACTTTTATGAGTTTTTCAAAAAACACGAAAGGGATTTTTGCTGAAAATAACAGGGCCGAAAGAGATAATAAACATGAGAAAGCAGTGGATTCCGGTCTCAATAAATAATGAGTCTGAAAGCAGTCCCGGGCGGACAGGCAAAAGAAACGGGGATTATGATTTAAGTGTATAAATATGCTGTAATATGCTATAATCCGATATTGAAAACAAGCAATCCCTGAGCGGACAAACAAAATGCCGTAGTTGGATTTAAGAAAAGAGGGAGATAGTTGTGAAAAAGAAAATCGTAAAAATGATCATAATGATGTCGGCTGTTACAATGCTGGCGGCTTGCACGAATAACGGAGGAAAAAGCCGCGGTCCGTATACCGAGCCGGATGAAGTAAGCGAAACGCCGGATAAGCCTGCTAAGCCTACGCCTGCAGATCCTGAGCCGGCAATCGATCCCGAGCCGGAAATAACCGGCCCGGAGCATATTTTTGAAGATGAGTTCAAAAACGGTGAAGTAGAGGGGCAGGGCACGCATTTCATCCGCGTGGGCCGCAAGGTATACTACCGCGTGCTGGCCAACGACGGAATGGAAGAGACAGCCCTTTTCGGGGATTTTCTGAATAATGAAAAAAAGGGAGTGGCATCCGAACTCTGGGTCTACGATCTTGATACCACGCGCTATGATAAGGTGATGGATATAGATGGCGTCGGCGAGCTCTATGCGGGCGTTCAGGGCCTGTTCATTTCTGACGGCATGAATGAGATATCTGTCATCGATCCGCTAAACAAGACGCAGACACCGTATGCAGAAGGAAGCATTATCAAAGGTGTTTCCGATGACGGAACGCTTCTTATGACAACAGGTTATGATCCTGCCAATTGCCAGTATGGCCGGATATTCAAGGACGGAGAGTATATATGCCATACATCGGAAGCTAACAGCAGTCTTACTTTCTTCGGGCTGGCAGGGGACAACATGATAGCGCTCTATCATGAAAACGAATCCGATGAATATCAATTGGTTTCCTATCATAATAATATCATGACTATCCTGGGTGAACTTACTCTGCCGGGAGATGTTATGTGGCCTTATCCCGAGCTGATAGAGTATATTGCAGAGGGCGATCAGGTATATCTTACCCTGGGTTATTATGAAGGAACTGGGCATTTCCTCACCACCTGGGACGCATATAGCATGACGGCAGGAGTAAATGACAGCCTGGTAATGCTTGATAAGGAAGATCATGATTTTACCGGTGATGAGATGACAGAGCCGAAGATGCTGATCGATAACGGCGAAGTGGACTTTTACAAAGTGGTGGGAAATGAACTGGGGCTCAGCAATGAATACTACGGGGATCTGATCTATCATGACGGTCCTTACGGAGCAACGGTGCTGGCCGAATATCTTATAGATGAAATGGATACTGAATCCTGGGTGAATGAAATGCTGGAGGGCGTTGTACTCGATGATACGGCTTTTGTTATTACTTCTTTCGGGCATCATATACCTTCGCAGGATATAGGCTGGAGATATGCTTATTCTCCGGAAAGCCTCACTTACATGGCTGTTCCTTTCGGTCCTGATGCGGAAAGAAATGAAGACGGAGTGCCGAAGGATCGCATATACCTGAATACCGTCTCACCCTGTTATGTTGATAAGGACGAAGTGGCTGCTCTTGCCGGCAGTGACTGGGACTTTTATTCCTATGAGGTCGAGGGTGAATACGAACTCGCATTATACGGCACTTATGGGAGACATCTGCATTTTGAAGATAACGGTGATATCACCATGACAGTGGAAAACAGGGTCGACAATACAAGTCAGACTTATACGATAAAGCGCAAGGACGATCCGGATTACGACAGTTATTATATAAATTATGAGCTTGATAATAACGGAAAGAGCCCGGAGCATTGGGTGCTTGTTCGTCTGCTTGACGGGTATCTGGAGTTCTCTGTCGACTGGACTTATGATGACGGAACATTTGGCGGCGCGAATTATGTATTCCAGCCGGAATCCAACGGCTGAGCCGGATCAATAAAAAACCGGGGCTGTGGATCAGGGGATCACCCAATTCACAGCCCTTTTTTTATCTTTACATACTCTCATATAAATGCTATCATATCGTCACTCTGAGAAGGCACATATTTTTATCATGCCCTTATGCTCCGTTAAAATCTCTTCTTGAAGGCAGAGGAGGTTTCCGCTTACCGTGAAGGCCGGGATACGAAGCTTAGGGCTAAGTATAAGGAGAGTGCCTATTTATGAAAAGAAAAACTTTAAAGGAATTAAACCTTATCGATGACTTTCTGATGAACTGCATAGCAGTCGATCCGGAGGTCGCAGAACCCTGTTTTAAAAGAATACTGTCTGTTCTGCTGCAAAGGGACATAGGAAGTGTACATGTGGTTGCACAGCCTATAATCCCCGGTTGTGACACTGACCTGCGCGGTATAAGATTGGATGTGGAAGTTGAAGAAACAAAAAGCTCTTCAGGTGAGAATACCATAGCCAATATTTATGATATTGAACCGCATACCAGGAGAGATACTCATTTTCCCAGACATAACCGCTTTTATCAGGCTAAGATAGATGGCCGGCGTTTAAAGAGCGGCGTTAAAGATTTTTCATTGTTGCCTAATCTTTACGTGATAACGATCACAAATTTTGATGTGTTCGGGGAAGATTACATGATGTACTCTTTTCGTAACCATTGTGAAGAGCTGCCGCATTTGGAATACGATGATGGTCTGTACTATGTATATTTCAACACTACCGGTAAAAAAGGCGGTAGTCAGGCTATCAAAAACATGTTAAACTATATCCAGAAGAGCGTTGAGGAAAATGTGGCAGATGAAGCAACCGGTGAGATAGATCGTTATGTAAAACATATAAAATCGAAACCTGAGTTGGAGGAGGGCGTTATGACTCTTGGAGATTATTTTGATCAGGAAAGATTAGATGCAAAAATAGAAGATATACTGGAATTACTTGAAGAAACAGGGCCGGTTCCGGAGCATATAAGTAATCGATTAAGGGACATCAATGATCCGGAAGAATTGAGCCGATTGCATAAAATCTCTGCACATGTTGAATCCATAGAGGATTTTGAAGCTGCAATGAATAAACAGGTTGTATCGGTATAAAAAATCGGGGCTGTGGATCAGGGAATCACCCAATTCACAGCCCTTTTTTATCTTACCTGG
>CAMOEK010000224.1:0-4074 GCA_946612125.1 uncultured Lachnospiraceae bacterium
CGAGAGCCATGTGGTCATCGGTATTTCTCAAGAAAAAAACCGGTGAAAAGCATTGAGGCCATCCGGAGCAGGAAAGACCACGCTGATAAAAATATTGACCGGGCAGCTTAAACCGGATAAAGGATCAGCGGAAATAATGAAGCTTTTAATGGTGTCTGTGAAAAAACTGTAAAAACGGAATAGCACTATTCGAACGAGGTCTCCTAAGGTGAAATAAATCATAAGGATTATTACAAAACTGTAAGTTGAATTTGCGCCCCTCACTGCTATACTTTCTGGTATAGGAGGCGGCATCGGTGGGTTATTATCTTCATCTGGCAAAACAGTATATGTGGCATAATAAAGCGCGGACCCTGTACTCGGTACTTGGGATCGCGCTTACTTACATTTTGAGCTTCAGTATCCTGACTGTGGGGTATTCCATATGGGATTATATTTTTTATTCGGTATATGCGTCTGATCCGTACGAATTGTATTCCAGGAATGATGCGTTTTCTGATGATATGATAGATAAGGTCCTTAAGCTTGAGAAGTATCCCCTCTGGAAGCTTTGCATGGAGTCATGGCAAAAGAACTAACTGTAGGCAAGGCGATTAAACTGCTTGCGGGGAAGATAACGGGCAAGAAGACAAGATCTTTAACGATGCGGTTGCACGGGCATCGGAACAACTGGGGATGCCTGCCTGGGATGAGATGGATCAGGGGAAAATAAGTCTGGTCTATTTTGAGAACGGCGAAAAACAAGTAAGAATCCCTGATGAAAACGAAAAGGGCATTAAAACGCTTATGGGATTCCAAAGAAGCTATGCGGAGAAAAATGAAGATTATGATAAACTTGAAGATGCAGTGTTTGAGGCTCTGAAAGAAGCCGGATATGAATGCAGACATTTGCGGCCCGAAAACAATTATGAAATAAGTGGACTGCTCGAATGTGTAAGACAACTGGTTTTTAATGAAGGTGAAACAGAAACAATAAAGATATCCGGCATCATTTCACAGGAAGTTTTTTCGGGTAAGGCTTATGAAAGCGGTGGGATAAACAGCATGCAGAGAAGTAACTATATGCGCATCATATATCCTGTAGAGAGCATAAACAGGCGGATTGAATATCTTGCAGAAAAGACCGGCGCCATACGAAAAAAGAACGGATATGATTTTACGGCTTTATCTCTGGGTGATTACCGCTTTTGTTATACCTGCGAGGTTGGCGTAAAAAGGGATATGGATATACTTGATGATAAACTGATGCTTTTTGCGCAGGATAACGGTCTGCGCTATACCTGCAGATATGGCGGCGGCTATTATGAGGATGTGCAACAGCTGAACGTGATAACTGTAGCAGGGGGAACTATATGCATATTTATACTTATCGTATGCCTTATACAGGTGATCAATACCATTCAGGCAGACATGCGTATACGGAAAAGGGAACTTTGGCTTTATGATGTGGTTGGTATGGAACCGGTACAGAAATTTAAGATGATGCTTATCGAGCATGGCTTCGGAGTAGTTGTGTCCGCGTTGCTTGGAGTGGTTATAAGCTTATTGCTCAGCTATATAGTATTTCAAAAATGGATAATCGATGCCGCCGAAGCAGAGGGATATGTTTTTGCGTGGCCGGTTGGAGCTGCGATACTTATCGTATTTGGTATGTTCGGTATCATAGCTGCGGTGAACCTTCTGGAGTGGAAAAGAAGTATGCAGGACGGAAAAAGATAAACGGGGGGATATATAAGCAACATTAAAACGGGGCTTGACATCATACAGGTCCCGTGATATTTTTATCTAAACCGTACTATGCGAAGTAATACAGTTGATACGTGATAGGAAAGGAGGCGCTATGTTCCAGATCGATAATCTGAGTCATGTGCCGGTATATGAGCAGCTTATACGGCAGGTAGAGAACTATGTCCTGACCGGGATTCTGCGTGAAGGCGATAAGCTCCCCAGTGTGCGCACGCTGGCAGGCAGCCTTACGATCAATCCCAATACGATACAGAAAGCTTTCGCGGAACTGGACCGCAGGGGGATCACACGCTCGGTACCGGGTAAAGGAAGTTTCATATCCCAGGAGGCAAAACAGGTTCTTGCCGGAGAACACCGGGAGGAACTGAAAGAGCTTGAGAAATATCTTAATAACTTCCGCCTGGCGGGGATAGGCAAAGAAGAGATCCTTGGCTGTGTGGAAAAGGTTTACGGAGGTGGTGAGGAATGATAGAGATCAGCAATCTGTCAAAATCTTTTAATGATCATATGGTACTTGAAGGCGTGGGAACAAAGATCGAAAAAGGCAGCATATGCGGACTGATAGGTTCAAATGGCGCAGGCAAATCCACTTTGCTCCGCTGCGTGAGCGGAGTATATAAACCGCAGGAAGGTGAAGTGCGTATCGACGGTGAGCCGGTATATGAGAATGCAGACGCAAAGCAGAAGCTGTTTTTCCTTGCGGATGAAGCATATTTTCCCGGTGGCGCGGATATGGAGCATATGGCAAAGTTCTACGCATCTTATTACAGCGGATATGATATGACATACTTTCATTCGCTCTGTGAAAGCTTCCGCCTGGATCCTAAGAAAAAGCTTCAGGGCTTTTCAAAGGGGATGAAGCGTCAGGCGTCAATGGTACTGGCTTTTGCTGCAAGACCTGAGGTGCTTTTACTGGATGAAAGTTTTGACGGTCTGGATCCCGTAGTGAGGGAAGCAATGCGAAAGCTTTTGTACCGTGAAGTGGCTGACAGGGGAATGACAGTCTTATTAAGCAGCCATTCACTGCGTGAGCTTCAGGATCTGTGTGATCAGCTTCTGTTTTTACATGGTGGTAAGATCCTCCTGGATCAGCATACCGATGCAGTGGGGATTGAAATGCTCAAGGTGCAGGTAGCTTTTAAAGAGGAATATGACCGCAGTATCTTTGAAGGTTTTGAGATAGTGAGATACGAAAAGAGCGGAACAGTGGCAAATCTTGTCGTACGCGGGACTGAAGAGCATATACGCAGACAGATAGAAGCAAAGCATCCGCTGCTTTTGGAGATCATGCCGCTGACACTTGAGGAGATGTTCCTCTGTGAAGTGCAGACTTTGGGCTATTCATTTAATATCGGGGAGGAAGGAGATGAAAGAGATGAATAAGAAAGGTAATGCATTATTTCATAAAGGGGCATATATGGATGCACTGCGAAGGCTGGCTTTTCCGGCTGCAGTAGTATCTGCACTGATCTGTATTGTTGAATGTGCATATATGATCAAAGTGGATCGGCATCACGTTGAGCTATGGAAAGGAATGGCCGGTATGGAATTCTCAGATCAGAGTTTTGCGCGTATGGCCTGGCCGCTGCTTTCGATATATCTGGTGGTTTCGCCGCTTATGCTCCTGTTTCTGTTCCTGTATCAGAATAAGCGTACCGGGAGTGATTGTTTTCATTCGCTGCCTTTAAGTAAGAGAAGTCAGGCATTTTCGTCTTTTACGGCTGTGCTTACTATAGATTCGGCTGTTCTGTTGTTGGGAGGCCTGATCGTTGAAGTGATGGCGGCAATACTTCCGTATCTGCGTATAGCCGGCGACAATAGCTTTTTTATCACACTTGGATGCTGCTTTGCGGCATCGGTATTCACCACGGCACTTATGCTGCTGGCACTTTCGCTGAGCGGAACATGGCTTTCGGCTTTGTGCATGTATGCGATCCTTCTGGTAGTACCCAGGCTGATCCTGCTGGTAGGGGAGATATGCGTTTTTGATAATATTTCGACTATCCCTCAGGGATTAAGGGGAACGATACTTGACAGGCGTCTGAATGTAGTCACGAGCCTGATTGGAAACCATTTATCTAATTTCTCATATCCTGCTATAAAGAGTTTTGCAAGCCTGATATATACTCTTATACTTGGGATACTGATCTTCGTTTTGGCTGTTTATCTGCATGGCCGGCGTGCTTCGGAGACTGCAGAACACGCAGCGGTGTCGGAGCGTGTGCAGGGGATATTCCGCACGCTGCTTGGCTGTGCAGTATGTCTGATCCCAGTGGCATTAATATTGGGAGGCAATTCAGAATGGAAATCGATAATACTGCTGTTTTT
>CAMOEK010000225.1:0-4063 GCA_946612125.1 uncultured Lachnospiraceae bacterium
TATAAAGGAACATTAGGACTTGTGGGAAACACCCCTCTTGTAGAGGTTACCAACATTGAAAAGGAACTTGAGCTTAAGGCTACCGTGCTGGTAAAGCTTGAGTACTTCAATCCCGCAGGAAGCGTAAAGGACAGGATCGCAAAGGCGATGATCGAAGATGCTGAGCAGAAGGGTATCTTAAAGGAAGGTTCGGTTATCATAGAGCCCACCTCCGGAAATACCGGTATAGGTCTGGCTGCCATATCTGCAGCAAAGGGCTACAGGATAATCCTTACCATGCCCGAGACCATGAGCGTTGAAAGACGCAGCATCCTTAAGGCATACGGAGCAGAGATAGTACTTACCGAAGGTTCAAAGGGAATGAAGGGCGCTATCGCAAAGGCTGAGGAGCTGGCAAAGGAGATCCCTGATTCCTTTATCCCCGGACAGTTTGTTAACCCGGCTAACCCTGCGATACATAAGGCTACTACCGGTCCCGAGATCTGGAAGGATACCGATGGTAAGGTAGATATATTCATCGCAGGCGTAGGCACCGGCGGCACGGTTACCGGAACCGGTGAATACTTAAAGGAGCAGAATCCCAATGTGAAGGTAGTTGCTCTGGAGCCGGCAGATTCTCCCGTATTGTCAGAAGGCAAGGCAGGCGCTCATAAGATCCAGGGTATAGGCGCAGGTTTTGTGCCCGATGTTCTGAATACCAAAGTTTATGATGAGGTATTTAAGGCAGCAAACGAAGATGCTTTTGCTACAGCAAAGCTTCTGGCAAAGAAGGAAGGTATTTCCGTAGGTATTTCTTCCGGCGCAGCGCTCTTCGCTGCTATAGAATACGCTAAGAAGCCCGAGAATGAAGGTAAGGTCATCGTTGCGCTTCTTCCCGACAGCGGCGACAGATATTATTCAACGGCTCTGTTTACTGAGTGATAGTATAACCGATATCTGATAAGTAATCCTGTTTTATGGCTGCCAATGGCAGCCATAAAAAATATTATATAACCTATAGACATAGTAGGTAAGTTATGCTATATATGATTCGTTAAATCCGGGAGAGGAGTACAAATGAGAGTATCTACAAGAGTTGAATACGGACTGATCGCTCTGACTGATATTGTGTTATATGGAGAGAACGGTTCTGCTGTTTCCGCACCGGATATAGCACAGAGGGAAAACATATCACATAAGTACCTGGAGCAGATCCTGCTGCTTTTGCGTCAGGCCGGTTTTATCATAGCTCAGAAAGGCATAAGAGGAGGATATGCTCTTGCAAAGCCTGCAGATAAGATCAGCATGAGAGAGGTACTGAATGCCCTTGATAATACCATTCTGGCAGACATGGATGACGATAAGGGAAACGACGGACTGCGGTCGATCATCAAGAATTGCTTCTGGAAAGAGATCAATAAAAATCTGAATCAATTTACCGGCGAAATGAAACTGAGCGATTTTGCCGGACAATGCCGGAACAGATTTGCCGGTGGCTGGGATAATTATGTTATCTGAGGAGATTTGGGAAGATGGAATATTCAGGATTTAATACAGGTCTGCTTCATGGAAGGACTTCGACAGGATACTCCCAGAGAGAGATCCTGCCCCCGGTCTCACAGGTTACTGCTTTTTCATACGAAAGCATGGAGGAGCTTGAAAAAGTCTTTGCGCATAAGAGTATGGGATATGCATATACTCGCATAGGAAATCCGACGCTTACGGCTTTTGAACAGAGGATAAATGAGCTGGAAGGCGGCGCGGGCGCTGTTTGCTGCAGCAGCGGTATGTCAGCGATATCCTGTGCATTGCTTGCTTTGTGTGAAAGCGGAGACGAGATCATAGCCGGAAGGGGATTGTACGGTGGCAGCATAAATCTTTTTCATGATCTTGAAAAGCTGGGGATACATACGGTATTTGCTGATGTAATAAACCGTGAGAATGTTGAAAAGCTTGTTAATGAGAAGACAAGGGTAGTATTCGGTGAACTCATAAGCAATCCTTCACTTACCGTGATGGATGTAGCAGGAGCATCCGAGGCTGCACACAGCGCAGGGATACCATTGATCGTAGATTCCACTACGGCTACACCCTATCTGGCCAGACCTTTATCAATGGGGGCAGATATCGTAGTTCATTCCACCTCTAAGTACATAAACGGAGGCGGAAATGCAATCGGCGGAATGATCGTATACGGGGGAAAGTTTAACTGGGATTTTGAAAAACACAGTGCTCTTTCGGAATTCAGAAAGTATGGAAAAATGGCCTTTCTGTTAAGACTGCGCACCGATCTGTGGGAGAATCTCGGAGGCTGTATGGCTCCGGCAAATGCGTTCTTAAGCTATATCGGACTTGATACACTGGGACTGAGGATGGAAAAGATCTGTGATAATGCGTTAAAGCTTGCACAAGCTCTTGAACACAGCGAAGGCATAGAGGTTAATTATTTGGGACTCAGAGATCATCCTTATCATGCATATGTTGATAAAGAGCTTAACGGCTATGCCGGCGGCATACTTACATTCAGGGCAGGATCGAAAGAGAAGGCCTTCAGAATAATCAATTCACTTAAGTATGCGCTGATAGCCAGCAATATAGGTGATCTGAGGACACTGGTAATACATCCCGCTTCAACGCTGTATATACATACCGGTGTTGAGGAAAGAGAAGCGGCGGGAGTATTTGAAGATACGGTTCGCGTGAGCGTGGGCATAGAGGATGCCGAAGATCTGATAAAAGATTTTACAGAAGCAATAGAGAACTCGGATACAGGAGGGTGAATATGATAGATACGGTAAGCATCAGCAAAAGAACTTATGCGGCGATAATGCTGCATCTTAAAAATGCTTATCCGTATGAAGGCTGCGGGATACTGCTGGGAAATAAACAAAGCGGTACGGTAGTGAGTATCAGCAGCATAGATAATTCAGCAGAAGAAGAAAGAAAAACATCACATTACCTGATCAATCCGATCGAACTGTATAAGCTGGAAAACGAAGCCGAAAGCAGGGGAATGACGGTTGCCGGATTTTATCATTCACATCCGGACAAAGCTGCGATCCTCTCAAAAGAAGATAAGCAGTATATGATACCCGGAATGCTTTATGTGGTGGTTTCAACCGGCAGGTATGGTATAGGAGAGATCAAAGGTTATATGAAGGACGAACCCGACGGAAAAGTATACGGGGTATCGATATGGGAGGTATGAAAAATTGAATGTATATATTTCGGCAACTTTGCGTAACTTCTTTGGAAAAAATGCAAGGCTCGAAACAGATGCTAAAAGTATAAAGGATATCCTTAACCGGCTTAAAGACGAATATCCCGAATCGGAAAAAGTTCTGTTTGATGAAAACGGAAAGCTCAGAAGCTTTATCCGCATATATGTAGGGGATGATAACAGATCAGCCGAAGACAAGTGGGATACAGAGTTGTCTGAAGATTCGGAAGTATTATTGCTTCCCGCCATAGCGGGTGGGGCGCCGGAAAATGACAGTATCATACCGGAGGAGAGAAGGAAGGCGGTAGCCTTTGACGATAAAGAGATAGAGCGCTTTGGAAGACATCTGATGCTCCGCGATATAGGAGTTAAAGGACAGAAGCGCATCAAAGCTGCCAGAGTGGTGATCGCCGGAGCGGGAGCTTTGGGATCTGCAGTTATACAGTATCTGGCTGCAGCAGGTGTTGGAACTATAAAAGTAGTCGACTTTGACGATGTTGCGCTGGAGAATCTTCAGTCCCAGGTGATACATACATCGAGGGATCTAAACAGACCCAAGGTGGCATCGGCAAAAGATATAGTAAGAAACATAAACAGAGGGATCAATTTCGAGGCCGAAAATACAAAGCTTGAGGCAGAGAACATTGTAGATATCATAGACGGATACGATCTGGTGATAGACTGCACCGATAATTACAAAGCCAGATATCTTATAAATGATGCGGCTTATCTGTGCGACATACCGGTGGTATTTGGCGCGATATATCAGTTTGAAGGACAGGTCACTATATTTAATTATAACGGCGGACCCTGCTACAGATGTGCATTTCCCGCGCCTCCGCCGGCCGGACTGGTGCCTACCTG
>CAMOEK010000226.1:0-4037 GCA_946612125.1 uncultured Lachnospiraceae bacterium
TATCGGGTTAGCGTTAGCTAACGAATAAAGTGCTTTGATAACCTATGCATATTATTTGCTGCATAGATCAAGGATAAAAAATATAACAGGAGGAAAAGACAATGAAATTTAAAGGTGTAGGATTATTCGTTCTGGGCGCGCTCTTCGGACTGGAGGGGATCAAACTTCTGTCATCAAAGGATGCAAAGAAGCTATATGCGCATTGCACTGCAGGGGTTCTCCGCGTAAAGGATTCCGTTATCTCGCAGGTAACAACATTACAGGAAAACTGTACGGATATTTATGAAGAAGCTAAAGCTATCAACGAAGAAAGAGCTAAGAAAGATAAGGAAGCTGAAGTTATTGATGGCAGCGAAGAATAAGCTTTAGTCTTAAGAAAGAAGTGAACAAAAAATGAATTTTACGATCAAACATGAGATCCCGGGCAGACTCAGGGTCCATTTTCCAATGAAAAGTTTTTCTTTTCATGAGGCGGATACTCTCGAATACTATCTTAAAGAGAGCAATGGCATAAATGAGGTTAAGGTATATGAGAGAACGGCGGATGCGGTTGTGCGCTACAGCTGCGACAGATCTGCAGCCATAGATATCATAAAGGGCTTTTCGTTTGATAAGGTGCAGGTTCCGGAAAGGGTATTTGAATATTCGGGGAGGGAGCTTTCGGCGCGGTATTATGATAAGATCGTTACATCTGTTATCCTGCATTATGGGAAAAGACTGATACTTCCTATGAGCCTGAGGATACTTTGGGTGATATTAAAGGATATTAAGTATGTGTGGCGTGGTCTGAAAACTCTTAAGAACAAAAAGTTGCAGGTGGAGATGCTGGATGCTGTTGCAATAACGGCTGCCATACTTACGGGTGATCATAAAACAGCTTCATCCGTTATGTTTTTGCTCAAGATAGGGGACACGCTGGAGGAATGGACACATAAGAGGTCGGTTGATGACCTTGCAAGACGCATGTCGCTTAACATTGATAAAGTATGGCTGAAGACTGACAGCGGAGAGGTTTTGACAGATGCATCGGATATCAACTGCGGCGATATCGTTGTAGTAAGAATGGGAAATATGATCCCTTTCGATGCGGAAGTAGTAAGCGGAGAAGCTATGGTAAACCAGTCTTCAATGACCGGCGAATCCGTAGCAGTGCATAAAGATCCGGGCATGAGCGTGTTTGCGGGTACCGTGATCGAAGAAGGAGAATTGACGATAAGGGTTACGCAGACTGAAGGATGCGGGCGCTTTGATAAGATAGTAAAGATGATCGAGGAATCGGAGAAACTCAAATCATCACTTGAAAGCAAGGCTGAGAGACTTGCTGACAGGCTGGTTCCCTATACGTTTGCGGCTTCGGGATTAACATGGCTGATTAGTCGTAATATCACAAAAGCGGTTTCTGTTCTGATGGTAGACTATTCCTGCGCTCTTAAGATGGCCATGCCCTTATCTGTACTGTCTGCGATAAAGGAAGCGTCTGAATATGATATAACGGTAAAGGGAGGAAGATTCCTTGAAGCCGTAGCCGAGGCCGATACGATAGTCCTTGATAAAACAGGCACATTGACAAAAGCTCAGCCTACAGTGGTAAGAGTGATATCGTTTAATGACGAATCAGAGGATGAACTGTTAAGGCAGGCGGCCTGTCTTGAAGAACATTTCCCGCACTCTGTGGCAAGGGCAGTAGTAGATGCGGCGCAGGAGAAGGGGCTTGTCCATGATGAGCTTCACACAAAGGTTGAGTATATCGTGGCGCACGGGATAGCATCAGAGATAAATGGTGAAAAAGCTGTGATAGGAAGCTATCATTTTGTGCTGGAAGATGAGGGCGTCAGCGTGCCTGAAAACAGGCGGGAAGCATTTGACTCACTTCCTGATGAGTATTCACATCTGTACTTTGCCAAGAATGGTATTCTCTGTGCATGTATCCTGATAGAGGATCCCATGCGAAAAGAAGTGGGAAGTGTTGTCGAAAAGCTCAGGGATCTGGGCTTTGAACATATCGTAATGATGACCGGCGACAGCGAAAGAACGGCTAAAAAGATCGCATCACAGGCAGGCATAACTGAGTATTATGCCGAGGTGCTTCCCGAGGATAAAGCTAAATATGTTGAGAAAGCAAAGAAAGATGGCAGGCGTGTGATAATGGTAGGTGACGGGATCAACGATTCACCTGCGCTTTCGGCATCAGATGCCGGTATTGCTATCAGTGACGGTGCCGAGATAGCCAGACAGATAGCGGATATAACCATAAGCTCCGATAATCTTGAAGCTATCGTGACGCTGCGAAAGATCAGCGCGATGCTGATGAAACGCATACGTTACAATTACCGGACTATCGTATCTTTCAATACTGCGCTTATAGTCCTGGGAGTAGCGGGGATCCTGCCCCCTGCAACATCAGCCCTGCTTCACAACGGCTCTACCGTAGCATTGGGACTTAAGAGCATGACAGACCTTTTACCCCAATAAAAACCACGGAAAAACCACGGGACGGACCTCGTGGTTTTTTCTTTTTCAAATGAATCAAAAAAGTTATTGACAAATGATCACAGTTAGCATATACTTACTGACAGTTAGCAAATGCTAACCGGATGGATCATGTAAGGCTCCCGGAAATGCCTATGTCCTTTCGGGAGCCACCTCATGAAAAAAAGCAGAGAGAGGATGGGATCAGGTAATGAATTATCTTGAGATCGAAAATGTTGTGGGACGTGAAATTCTGGATTCGAGAGGAAATCCGACCGTAGAAGCAGAGGTTACTCTGGCAGATGGAACTGTAGCAAGAGGTACGGCACCTTCCGGAGCATCTACAGGTGAATTTGAGGCGCTTGAGCTGCGTGATGGAGATAAATCCAGATATCTTGGTAAGGGCGTGAGCAAAGCGGTAGATAATATCAACGGACCTATTGCAGAAGCAATAATAGGCATGGATGCTTTTGATACCTATGCCGTGGATGCTGCAATGATAAAGCTTGACGGCACAAAGGACAAATCAAAGCTGGGAGCAAATGCGATACTGGCCGTTTCAATAGCAGTAGCAAGAGCTGCTGCTGCATCACTGGATATTCCCCTTTACAGATTCCTGGGAGGAGCACAGGCAACAGATCTTCCGGTTCCTATGATGAACATATTAAACGGCGGCGCGCATGCAGACAGCGCTGTGGATACACAGGAGTTTATGATAATGCCTGTTGGCGCTCCTTCGTTTAAGGAAGCTTTGAGATGGTGTGCAGAGGTATTCCATAACCTTAAGGCGCTCATCAAGAAGATGAATGATGTTACTGCTGTAGGTGATGAAGGAGGATTTGCTCCTAACAGCTTAAAGAGTGATGAAGAAGCTATAGAGAAGATACTGGAAGCCATAAAGGCGGCCGGTTTTGAGCCGGGCAAGGATTTCATGATAGCCATGGACGCAGCTGCATCTGAGTGGAAGAGTGAAAAAGGAAAAGGCTTTTATCATCAGCCTAAGTCAGGAAAAGATTTTACGACTGATGAGCTTATCGCTCACTGGGAGAGCCTGGTAGATAAATATCCGATCATCTCCATAGAAGACGGCCTTGATGAAGAAGACTGGGAAGGCTGGAAAAAGATGACAGAGAAGATAGGCCACAAGGTACAGCTGGTAGGTGACGATCTGTTTGTTACCAATACCGAGAGACTGGCTAAGGGAATCGAAAATAAAGCGGCAAATTCAATATTGATAAAGTTAAATCAGATCGGTTCCGTATCAGAAACACTGGATGCAATAAAGCTTGCAAATAAGAATGGTTACACCGCAATATCGTCTCACCGTTCCGGAGAGACTGCAGATACTACCATAGCAGATCTGGCGGTAGCTCTTAATACACGTCAGATCAAAACCGGAGCTCCTTCGCGTTCCGAGCGCGTAGCAAAGTATAATCAGCTTCTGCGCATAGAAGAACAGCTTGGGGATGCAGCAGTTTATCCGGGCATGGCAGCATTCAATGTAAAGAAATGAAACAGCCCACCCTTTCAAAAATGTATCAATAGTAAGCGGTCTGTGCCGTCATCTT
>CAMOEK010000227.1:0-4018 GCA_946612125.1 uncultured Lachnospiraceae bacterium
AGGTTCATGCCCATGATGGTATCGCCGGGCCGGCATACAGCGAACTGTACTGCCAGGTTAGCCTGTGCGCCCGAATGAGGCTGTACATTAGCGTAAGTGCATCCGAAGAGCTCCTTTGCGCGCTCTATAGCAAGGGTCTCAACTACATCGACGCATTCGCAGCCGCCATAATAACGCTTTCCGGGATATCCTTCAGCATACTTGTTTGTAAGAACACTGCCCATTGCAGCCATTACTGCATGGCTCACCCAGTTCTCGGATGCGATGAGCTCTATATGGCTGTTCTGTCTTGCCTGCTCATCCTCTATAGCCTTTGCTATATCCGGATCAACTGCTCTTAATTCATCGATAGAATACATTGGTCTTTCCTCCTAAAAAATATTGTTTTTATTGTATCATATTTATCTTTATTGCGCTATACCATAAGATGGAGTTTTCCGGGTATACATCTGATGCTGATATCCTTTGCTCTGGTAGCCACCTCTCCGTCTGTATGGACACAGAGCATCTCCGACGAAACTATGCGCACATCGCGCGCCCTGTCTATTACCAGTCCTTTTGTTCCCACATGGTCTCCCGTATAGGCTTTGGGGAAGGTAAGGAGTATCTTACGCCTTTTCATCCTGTCCGTAAAGCAAAGATCCAGCAGCCCGTCATCACTTACTGCGGCAGGCGTGAACATTACGCCGCCTCCCTGATATCTGTGGTTCATTACCGCCACAAACAGGCAGTCCCTGGCAGGGTGTATCCGCTTTCCGTCCATGATGACCCTGATATCCGCCTTGGTCCCGGTAAGAAGCCTTCTGACGCAGATAAATCCGTATACCAGCCCTCCCAGTCCTATGGCGTTAAAATCCTTCTTTGCCTTGGAGTTTGCCACCTCCGCGCATACTGCTGCATCAAAGCCTATGCCCGCGCTTACTATGAAATAACGCTTGCGGCCGTTATATTCCGGATTTTCCGCCTCATTATAGCTGAGCAGTCCCAGATCTGTAAAGCGTTCCTTTGCAGGCTCAGAGCCGTTCATCCAGGACATCTGTCCATCCCCTGCCGCAAGTATGCGCCTTAAGCTCTTATGCGGATCGTCGGGAAGCTGAAGCGCCCTGGCCAGATCGCTGGCAGATCCGGCAGGAATATAACAGAAACGCACGCGGTCAAAGCACTTCTGCCCCGCCGCCGCTATGCCGTTTATGGTCTGGTTTACCGTACCGTCACCACCCATCAGTATCAGATTGATGATGCCTTGGTCCTTATTCAGTATACACTTGATTATGCCGGCTGCGCTGCGGTCCTTCCTGGTAAAGTAATACCGGTAATTTACCTGCCTTTCATCCATTTCCTTTTTCAGGCCCTGCCATATCTGCATGCCTTTTCCGGAACGTGCAGTGGGGTTGATTATTATGTAAAACATTGATGTGCCTTTCTTTAAGATCCTTCGCTTCGCTCAGGATGACATGTTTGGGCGCTCCTCAGGATGACATGCCTGAGAAGAACTCCTCTGCAAATCTTACCGTTTCCATGGCATCCTTGCAATACCTGTCTGCCTGTATCATCTTTGCATATTCGGGGGTCATTACGGCGCCGCCCACGCAGGTTTTGCATTCGGGCCATTTCTCATGGAGCTGCTTTATCGTCTCCTCCATTGCGGGCACGGTAGTTGTCATCAGGGCGCTTAAGCCCACCAGCTTTATATTCTCTTTTATGGCAGTCTCGACTATCAGCTCCGGCGGAACATCCTTCCCCAGGTCGATAACATCAAAACCGTAATTCTCCAGCAATACCTTGACTATGTTCTTGCCTATATCATGGATATCGCCCTTAACGGTGGCCAGTATCAGCCTGCCCTTGCTCTCCTGTTTCTCGCCTGCTGCCGCGATCTTTTCTTTTATGGACTCAAAAGCGGCAGACGCCGAATCCGCACTCATCAAAAGCTGGGGCAGGAATACCCTCTTGGCCTCAAAGCCTTTTCCGACTATATCAAGAGCCGGGATCAGCGCGCCGTCTATTATATCCATCGCCGGAACATCCGCTGCCAGAAGCTCTGCCGTAAGCACCCCCGCCTTATCCTTAAGTCCCTTTACAACAGTGTCCACGAGCGGGATCAGTTTTTCATCTTTTATGCCTTCGTAGCTTACTGAGGAAGTTGCTGTTTTCCTGGCCTCTCCGGGAGCTGCCGCAGGCGCCGCCGAAGCTGCTGCCGCCTCATACTCGTCCGTAAAAGCTATATACTCCATGCAGTTCTCATCCAGCGCCTTTAGCGCGCAGAAGGATCTGTAAGCCTTCATCATCTCCATGGATCCGGGATTCATTATGGCTGCGGACAGACCATTCATCATGGCCATGGTAAAGAATATACCGTTAACCAGATCACGCTTGGGCAGGCCAAAGGAGATATTGGATACGCCCAGGCTGGTCAGTCCCTGCGCCTTATCCCTGATAAGCTTTAGTGCGTCCAGGGTTATCTTTGCCGAATCAGGCTCTGCGCTTATGCTCATGGCCAGAGGATCAACTATGATGTCCTTTTTCTTTATGCCGTACTCTGCGGCCTTTGCATAGATGTTCTCGGCTATCTTAAGGCGCCCCTCTGCGGTGGCGGGTATGCCTTCTTCATCAATGGTCAGCGCAACCACCAGGCCGCCGTATTTCTTTGCCAGCGGAAATACCTGCTTCATCACTTCTTCCTTGCCGTTTACGGAATTGATCATTGGCTTTCCGTTATAGCGGCGCAGCGCCCTCTCCATAGCCACGGGATCGGTGGTATCTATCTGCAGCGGCAGATCACAGACAGCCTGCAGCTGCGTTACCGCCTTTATCATCATCTCCGGTTCATCTATCTCCGGCAGTCCCACATTTACATCCAGCACATCCGCATGCTGATCCTGCTGCAGCAGTCCCTGCTGAAGTATATAATCCATATCATCATTGCGCAGCGCTTCCTTAAGACGTTTCTTGCCCGTAGGATTTATGCGCTCGCCGATAAGGATTGGACGGATACCGAATTCGACGCTGTGAGTATAAGAGCTGATCAGCGTATGCTGCTTTTCGCTTAAAGGCAGCGGCTCCATCTTCCTTACGGTCTCTATCATGGCTCCTATATGAGGAGGTGTGGTACCGCAGCAGCCGCCCAGTATCCTTGCGCCTTTTGCCGCTATCTGCTCCATGGACTTTGCAAAACCTTCGGGAAGCACATCGTAAACTGTCTTTCCGCCTTCCGTTCTGGGCAGGCCGGCATTGGGATTCACTATCACGGGCACGCTGGCATATTCGCACAGCTCATCCACTATGCCCATCATCTCGTCCGGTCCAAGCGAACAGTTGACGCCCAGCGCATCAACACCCAGGCCTTCGGCGACCGCAACCACGGTCTTGGGGTCTGCACCGGTCAGCAGCTTGTGGCTTTCATCATAAGCTGTGGTCAAAAACACGGGCAGGCCGCTCTCCTTTGCCGCTAATATGGCTGCTTTAGCCTCGTATATATCGTTCATGGTCTCGATGAGGATAAGATCCACGTCGCAGGCCATGCCTGCTTTCACAGTCTTTAAGAACACCTCATAGGCATCTTCAAAATCCAGATCTCCAAGAGGTTTTAAGAGTTTTCCCAAAGGACCTATATCAAGGGATACGTAATGCTTTTCGGATGCTTTCGAAAAATCATCGCTTCTGCCGGGCAGCGGCGTGCGGCTCTCGACAGCATTGATGGCTGCGCGCGCATTATCCACCGCAGCTTTTATTATCCCCTCCAGTTCACCCTCTCCTGCAAACTTCATTACATTTGCACCAAAGGTGTTGGTCTTTAAGATATTTACTCCGGCCAGAAGATAATCATAATGCATGCCCTGAATAACATCGGGATGCTCCATATTCCAGCGCTCCGGCAGTTCTCCGGGCTTTAGACCCGCAGCCTGCAGTATGGTGCCGCAGCCTCCGTCAAAATATGTAAAACCATTTTTTATATGTTCCAGAATGCTCATTGATCACTCCCTTCGCCAATGGGATCTTCATTGTCGTCCTTATATCC
>CAMOEK010000228.1:0-4017 GCA_946612125.1 uncultured Lachnospiraceae bacterium
CGCTTGTCGGTCTTTACATAACCAAATCCCAGTCCTGACCAGTCAATATCTTTCTTTTCCATCTAGATCACGCTCCCTCTTTATCAGTATATATTAAGACTAAAAGTCTGCATTCAAGTTTACAACCGCCCACCATTACTGTCAAGAAGGCATTTACTACAAGTGGCTTTTATGCTATACTTTCAATATTATAAGTCCTTAGGGCTTAAGTCTTCAGGATGTTACGGATTATGTCATTCTGAGCGCGATGAATGATCTTCTAAAGGGGGATGATATGGATTTTTCCAATTCAAGGTTTATCCGCTTTCTCTTGCAGGATGTTAAAAACGAAAAAGAAACCAAGGATATGGCGGTGCTGATCCGTATCATCTGTCTGATCCTGGCTATATATTATCTCATAACCGGCATTACCGTTGCCGTTTTGCAGCATTATGTACTTGGACTTCTTTTAATAGGAGCCATCGGTCTGGTGGTCGGCTGCTTTGTTCTCACCTACGAAGACCACACTCTTATGTCCCTTATACTTCTCAATGGGATAATAATCGTGTTTTCCACTTTGCTTTCCATATTCGTGGGCTTTGATATGAGCTTCAACATGCCCATCTTTCTTAATATACTGCTGATCTATTTTAATAAAACGGAACATATGGCCCGCAAGCGCATATATTCGGCAGCCATAATGATATATCAGATGTTCTTATCCGAAATAAGCTCTGCCTTGTCTCTGGAAATGGCTCCGTCAGCCACGATGAAAATGGCCATCCAGACCTTTAACATGCTGATGTTTTCCTGTGCGCTGCTGGCAACGGCGTATGCTTATTGCATGAAATTCAACCAGGCCGAAGAAAAGCTCCGCCGCATCAACGACAATCTGGAGCGCATGGCAAATCTCGATACCCTCACAGGGCTCTCAAACCGCCGGCATATGAATGAATATCTGGCAGGTCTTGTCTTTGAATATAACCGTTCAAACAAGGTTTTCACCATGGCTATCGGCGATATAGATTTCTTTAAGAAAGTAAATGATACTTACGGACACGATACCGGAGATTATGTTCTTTCCACTGCCGCTAATCTTTTCAAGAAATTCATGAAGGACAAAGGACATGTTGCGCGCTGGGGCGGTGAGGAATTCCTTTTCGCATTTGAGAATATGGATCTGGACAAAGCCTACCGCTATCTGGACGAACTCCGCCACGAAGTAGAGAAGACCTCCATGGATTTCAAGGAGTTTCATTTCAATATCACAATGACTTATGGTATGGAAGAATTTAATCCCCGACTGGGTATAGAAGCGACCATCAACCGCGCCGACGCCAAGCTCTATAAGGGCAAACAGGGCGGCAGGAACAGGGTTGTCAAATAACCCTTATATAAACATCATTTCAGCATAACGGGATTTCCCCACCACACGGAGTCAACTTTGCGCTCGCAATTATACTGTTTTAAATAATCAGTCACACTGCAGTCTTCAAGATCTGTCAATGTCAGATCCATGTCTTCCTTTACAGGAAGCGAATAAAACAAAACACGCCTCTTTTCCGTTTTCTCCATTTCCTTAAATACCCATGTTCTCCTGTCACAATCCGGCACATAAAATACCACGGGTTTATCATAGTATAATGCGCTCGCCCCATATGCAAACACTCGCGCTTTGGCAGTTGTGATCAGCACGTCCGATCCCGTCTCTTCAGCTATCTCTACCATCTGCCCCGCCTGCTGTTTAAGACTTTCCACCGGCATAACAGAGATCCATGTATCAAAATACAGAGGCCCCTCTTCATTCTTTTTTTCCTGTTCGAACATGAATAATTTGCCGGCTACACATAATACAAATACAAGCGGCGTAATAAACGCATACAGCTTCCGTTTAGGCCCGTTCACACTGTCGTCAGCATCAGGCTCTTCTTTTTCTGCGGTCTGTGATAAAAACAAAAGCGTAAGCGCCAGAAAATTCCAGAACAAAACCATTCGTGTCTGCCCGAAGAACAGACTCCCTTCACTATATACTCCCGCCCAGGATAAACATAATACAAACAACGATCCCAAAACAGATACCATTACCAGTACCGCTTCGCGATACTTCTTTTTATAAAAGAGCAAGATCATGCTCCCCAGTATCAGGCACGGCAGTACGATGACACCGGCTTTTCCGAAACAAAAATTATGTGTAAACAACTCGGGCAGATTCCCGAAATTTCAGACAAAATCCTCCCTATCGGATATAAGATCCAGCCCTGACCTGGTGATCAGATACTCCGGATGTGCAGCATAGAACACTTTCTGGTATACATACGATCCCGCTCCCGGAATGAGTCCGGCTGCAGGCGCAAGATATTCCTTCCATCTGTTTTTATTTATGATAACATAATTAAGCAGTCCTATGCCAAGGATAGCTATCGCTGTCAGCGAAAGAGCACAGCTTAAACCTGCCAGCACAGCTCCGATAAATATCTTTACCCTGCTGTGCTTTTCGTCATTGATCAGGATCACTCCCAGTATGGTCCACGGATAAGCTTCGATCCACGCTCTCGGAACAGATGAAAGGATATCCCACTGCCATCCGCTTATCGCCAAGAGGAATACCGAACAAAACGCCTGAAAATATCGTTTTTTTCTAAAAAGAATAATACTGCATATCAGATAAGGACAAATGCATAAAAGCGTAGTTACCGTAGGCATCGCATAATTCAGCGGCCATCCGCACAGATATAGAGGTACCGACAAAAGCGACTCGAGCATGCTGTTGTAATCCTGACCAAAAAAGCAGGGTTCGGGAAAATGCATATTTGCAAAATGCACTGTCCCGTACCACATGGCCGCCTGGTCATCATCAACATAATGATAACAATAGGATAATAAAAGATATAATCTCCAGATAACGACTATTATCCAAATAAGTGCAAATAACGTTACCCACGCCTTAGGCGATCTGTTTTTCTGCTCCGCAGCCTCACTCATATAGCTACCGGAATATCCTCAAATTCTTCACCGTACTGATAACCTATCAGCTTGACATCATCCCTGGTAAACTCGTAGAAATCCTTCTTATCGGGATTCAGCACAAACTGCGGCGCCTCAAACGGCGTCCTGCTTATAAGTTCCTTTATCATATCCACATGCCTGTCATAAATGTGCGCGTCGGCTATCACATGCACCAGTTCCCCCACTTCCATATCACAGGTCCTGGCCAGCATATGCACCAAAACGGCGTACTGCACCACGTTCCAGTTATTTGCCATCAGCACATCCTGGGAACGCTGATTTAAGATGGCGTTTAGGGTAAGTTTGTCCTCACCCGGACGCTGAGTCACATTAAAAGTCATGCTGTATGCGCAGGGATACAGATTCATCTCATGCAGATCCTGATGCACATATATATTGGTCATGATGCGTCGGCTGAATGGATTGTTTTTAAGGTCATAGATCACCCTGTCCACCTGATCCATCATGCCTTCCTTATACTGATGCTTCACTCCCATCTGATAACCGTAGGCCTTGCCTATCGAGCCGTTCTCATCCGCCCATTCATCCCAGATATGGCTGTGCAGCCAGTGTATATCGTTGGACTTCTGCTGCCAGATCCACAGCATCTCCTCCGTAGCAGATTTAAGAGCCGTGCGCCTTAATGTAATGATCGGGAATTCCTTGCGCAGGTCATAACGGTTCACTACGCCGAATTTCTTGATGGTATATGCGCTGCTGCCATCTGCCCAGTGAGGGCGCACCTTCTCGCCTTCGGTACTGGTGCCGTTTTCAAGAATGTCTTTGCACATATCGATGAATATCTTATCTGCCATGCTCATGGTAGTTACCTCCGTGGGGTGATTGATTATAATTTAGTGTATAGGAACAATTTACTCTTTCAAGATTCTTCGTCGCTGCGCTCCTCAGAATGACCGACAGAGGGGTGCTCCTCAGACTCACTGTTGCAGAGGGCTCCTCAGACTCACTGTTGCAGAGGGCTCCTCAGACTCACTGATGCAGCGGCGGTCAACCTATATGCAGCACTCTCGT
>CAMOEK010000229.1:0-3995 GCA_946612125.1 uncultured Lachnospiraceae bacterium
GGGAGTTGCAGGAAAGCCGTGTAATGGTATAATGATTACTATCAGAGTCATAATGGCTGTGTGATGAATAAGGAGGGATGATATGCAGGAACTGCTTGACCGCAAAAAAGGACTTCACAGAAAAATACTCATAGTAGATGATGAGTTCATAGAGCGCGAGATGCTTGGGAATATGCTCAAAGACATGTTTGAAGTTGAGTATGCTGAGGACGGAGAGGCAGCGCTTGATAGGATAAAAAAGGATAAATACAAACTGTCCCTTGTCATTCTGGATCTGCATATGCCTAAGCTGGACGGATACAGTCTGCTTGAAATACTGCATTCCGATGCAGAACTAAGACGCATACCGGTAATAGTCCTGACGTCGGAAAAGGAGGCTGAAGTCAAAAGCCTTAAGCTGGGAGCCGCGGATTTTATCACTAAGCCTTATGAGGTGCCGGAAGTGGTACAGGCCAGGGTAATGCATTCAATCGAACTGGCCGAAAACAGTGTGATCATACATGAGACCGAAAGAGATGAGCTGACAGGTCTTTTCCATAAGGAATTCTTCTTTGAATACGGCAGACAGCTTGATGATCAGAATGAAAATGCGCCCATGGACGCCGTGGTCATCGATGTCAACCGTTTTCATGTTGTCAATGAACTCTACGGAAGGGAGTTCGGAGATAAGGTCTTGCAGAAAATGGGGCAGAGCATACATGAATTCGTCAACGAAAACGGCGGCCTCGCCTGCAGGAGCGACAGCAACTGCTTTTATGTATATATTCCTCATCAGGCAGATCTTAAGGAAATGCTGCCGATGCAGATAGAAAAACTGGATAAGATATTTGAAGAACCCAAGATATCCTTAAGAGTAGGCGTTTATTTTGATGACGGAAGCTGCACGGACATGGAGCAGCGCTTTGACTGCGCAAGACTTGCCTGCGGACGACTGAGCAAAGGCTACGAAACAAGTTTCGGCTTTTACAATGCTGAGCTTCATGACAGGGAGCTTCACAGCGAACATCTGATACAGGATATGGATAAGGCGCTGGGTGAGAAGCAGTTTAAAGTCTTTTATCAGCCCAAATACAATATTGAAGGGGATAAGCCTGTTCTCTGCAGCGCGGAAGCGCTCATCCGCTGGTTCCATCCCGAGTATGGCATGATAAGCCCGGGTGAGTTCATTTCCCTGTTTGAGGAAAAGGGACTGATCTATAAGCTGGACAGATATGTATGGAATGAGGCGGCTTCCCAGATAAAGAAATGGAAGGATGAGTTCGGAGTGACAGTTCCGGTTTCCGTTAATGTATCAAGAGTTGATGTGTTTGATCCTTTGTTAGGAGATATACTGGACGGGATAGTAAAGGACAACGGCATAGCTCATGACGAGCTTTTGCTGGAGATCACAGAGTCGGCTTATACAGACAGTTCGCAGCAGATAATAGAAACGGCCAAAGCTCTGCGCGGGCGGGGATTTAAGATAGAAATGGATGATTTCGGAAGCGGGTATTCTTCTCTGAATATGCTGACATCGCTTCCAATCGATGCATTAAAGCTTGATATGAAGTTTATACGCAATATCTGTGAGAACAAAAAGGACTGCGCATTGGTAGAGATAATGATCAGGATCGCGGATCTTCTGGAAGTGCCGATAATAGCCGAGGGTGTGGAAACAAAGGAACAGGCTGAACTGTTAAAGAGCATAGGCTGTGAGATCATTCAGGGTTATTATTTCTCAAAGCCCGTGCCCAGTGATGAATTCGAAAAATTCATAAAAGAATAACGGGAGGAAGATGAATGATAACGATCGAAGCATTAAAAAGCTATGGCGCAAATACTCAGGAAGGCCTTACACGCTGCATGAACAATGAAGAGTTCTATATAATGCTGGTGAAAAAGGCCTTGGCGGATAACAGGCTTGGGCAGCTTGAGCAGCAGATAAAGGAAAAGGATCTGGAAGCTGCTTTTGAGACGGCACATGCTTTAAAAGGCATGTATTCGAATCTGTCGCTTGATCCCCTTACCCGACCTGTGAGTGAGATAACAGAGCTGTTACGCAGTAAAAGCGATGTGGATTATTCGGCGCTGATAGCAGAGGCAAAGAAGCAGTTTACGGCGCTTACAGCTCTTTAAAAGTTCAAGGGGTGAGCTAAGAGGGGGGATACGCCAAATAGGCAGATCGGAATCTGCCTGCAAATATTTCAATAAGCTGCTGGATGGCAAGCTAGATCCTGTTCTGGCATTCGGGACCGGCAAGTTAAAGGTTGATGGGGATGTTGGCAAGGCACTTGAGTTCTCGAAGCTGTTAAAATAACGTCAAAGATCATATGGAACTTGTAAAAGAGATATTCGGAATCGTCAAGATATACAAGCTTAAGTCGCGCGTGGATGGGCGTGGCTTGTTGACATATGCCTATGAAGGGATTGAAGGCTTTGATGTAAAGGAAACCAGGTTCTACAGTATGCCGCATAAGGGTACTTTTTTCGGCATACATTACAGAGAAGCGGATGCACCAATGACAAAGCTCGTTACGGTCATCAGAGGGTGTGGAACAGACTATGTTATCGATCTTAGGAAAGGATCCGAAACATATCTGAAATGGGAGTCAGTGGAGCTGACAGAGGATAATTTCCTGGCAGTCCGTATCCCTGCGGGGATAGGGCATGCTTTTATCAGTACGGAAGATGATACGATGCAGCTGTTCTTTATCGATAAAAGCGGTGAGGACGGTTATTCGAAGAAGCTTAATCATAAAGAAGAGAAGATAGGTCTGAAGCTTCCGATACCGGTAACAGAGATATCTGATTATGATCTTAATGCACCATTTCTAAGCTAATACCGGTCCGTGAGAAGAATAATAAATGTACATTGGAGGAAGTGCCAGTGATGTTACCGTTGTTGCCTATGTTTCCGTTAATCTTATATCTTTTTTCTCTAATGCCCTTTATATATTAAACAATATATATAATGGTTAATATCGGCAACACCTAGCATACTATCGTGATTTTACCATAGAAATCGCTATCGGCTATATTGCCTTTTTTTTCATTTACCTTGACTGCTGTTCTAGGGGGGGTATAATACGTATAACTTTGCGTAAAGCGGGACGGTTCCATGGATTCATCCGGGAGCCGTTTCGCTTTGAATATGGAATGAGAGAAGAACAATCTTATGGCCCAACTAATCTGCATAGTGCAGTTAGGGATAAAACTTTCAACTAGAAAAGGAGAATAAGAAGATGAAGAAAAGATTTGTATTAACTGTTTTGAGTATGTCTTTGGCAGCTAGCCTGCTCGCAGGTTGCGGAGGCAAGGAGCCCACTGCTGTCAACACCACAACTGTTCAGAATCAGGCCCCCACTGTGGCGGAAGAGGAAAAGACTGAGACCACCGATCAGGATCAGCAGACTGAAGCTGCGACTGATGAGTCTACTGAAGTCACTGAGCCTACCACTGAGGCAGAAGGAGGTAAGAATGAGCCAGGAGAATCTGGTGTGACGACTGTTGACGGAGTTAACCCTCCTATCGACGAGGAAACTGGCGAAGTGATCGCACCTACTGAAGAGGCAACCCCTACCGAGGAAGCTAAGCCAACTGAGGCGGCTGAGGACAAGAAGGAAGACACCGGATCCGCTTCTAACAGCAAGTACGACGAGGCCTTCAGAGCTAGACTTCAGGAAGAATACGATAAGTGTATAGATTACCTTGATAGTCTCGGTTACGACAATACCGGATATAAGGGTTTGAAAATCACCGATCACTATCTTGATGTGCTGATTCAGTATGATATCGATTATCCGGATGAGTACTGTCACACCAATTGGGAAGGCTGGTATGAGATGATGATGATCGATAATGCCAAAAATGACTACCACAAATACTGTCGTCTTGTCACAAGCCACGTACATGACAACCAGTAAGATGATTTGAATACGGAGAGGAAATTTTCCTCTTCGTATTTTCACCGTGTATCTGTGTGAACAGATGAAGTAATATGTGATCGCCGGTATGGG
>CAMOEK010000230.1:0-3966 GCA_946612125.1 uncultured Lachnospiraceae bacterium
GCTTCTTAATGATCAGGCAGCTGTCCTTGTGCGGCACGCGAAAGCTCCCATCCGGCAGCTCTTCCCAGCGGAAGCACTGCCCGCTGTCGGCTATCTGTTTTAAATTCAGGTCGTCTGAAAATTTGAGTATCATGGTTTTATATTATCCTAATAAGATCCTTCGCTTCGCTCAGGATGACCGGGTGGCTACCGCTCATCCCTGCTTCACTATCTTTACTATCCTGCTGGTGCCCAGACGGGAAGCCCCCAGTTCCATGAACTTTTCGGCATCCTCAAGTGAGGAGATCCCGCCGGCAGCCTTTATCTTTACGTTTTTTCCTACATGCTCTGCCATCAGTTTCACATCTTCAAAAGTAGCTCCGCCTGTAGAAAAGCCTGTCGATGTCTTGATAAAATCCGCACCGGACTCCGTTACTATCTCACACATTCTTATCTTTTCGTCTTCGGTCAAAAGGCAGGTCTCTATTATCACCTTAAGTATATGCTCACCGCAGGTAGCTTTTATCTGCTTTATCTCATCAAGGACCGCCTTATCATCTCCCGCCTTAAGCCTGCCTACATTGATCACCATGTCTATCTCGGAGGCCCCGTTCTCTATAGCTTCCTTTGTCTCAAATACCTTTGCAGCGGTAGTCATATTTCCATTCGGGAAGCCAATTACCGTGCAGATATTAAGCTCCGGTCCTGCATATTCATGAGCCTCCTTAACATAACAGGGCGGTATGCAGACCGATGCAGTCTTATACTTAAGCGCATCATCACATAATGCCTTTATCTCATCCAAAGTCGCTGTCTGCAGCAGCAGCGTATGGTCACATGCCGCCAATATTTTTTCAGTATCCATCTCTTATTCTCTCCTTCCTGTCGGGATGAAAAAAGGATAGCAAAAAGCGTGGCCTTTTTCAAGCCATCGCTACCTTACAAGTCAGTAAAAAAGGAGCCCTCCTGCTCCTTCAAAACAGATCCAGCATGCTGTCCAGATATATCTCTTCTCTCAGCTTCAGCCTATACTCCGGCAGAGTCATATAATACAGCAGCATCTCCAGTATCACGGCGCTGCCCAGGCTGCGTCCTTCTATCTTGAAATTAGAAAATCCCTGCGGCATATATACATTCAGTATATCTTCCGTACCTATGAAGCCCGGATTTTTCATAGCCTCAGAAAAGCGGTAGCCTTTTTCAGCATCCGGTGCGGCACAGATATGCTCTTCGGTATCCTCTCCCAGACTTTTCCTGCTTACATTTTCGTAGCAGCTCTTTCTGACGCGGCAGTCAAAACTGCAGCACTCATTACACAAAAACTCTGTCTTTTGTTTAAGTTCAGCCGGCAGCACATTCAGCTCATTAAACTCCTTATTCAGTCTGAAATCCGGCACAACATAGCTGAATTCCGCGCGCTTTAGTTCATTTTCAAAGTCACTGAAATCCGTCAGTACCTTCGTTGTTGAAGAAACATAATAAAACCCGGGGTAATTCATTCTTATGTAGTCCATCAAAAGATCCGAATATATGATCACGCCGTTTTGTGTTCTTCCGTTTTTTACAAAAAGAGAACACAAGGCGTTACATTTCCTGTCGGAAAGATGCTGCTCTTTGATCAATGAATTGCTGAATGTCAGTCGTAAAGAAATATCGTATTCTCTCATAAGCGCAGCAACTTCTTCAGCATCCGCATCCCCGAAGCCCACGCGTCCTCCGCCCCAGATACAGTCTGCGGGAGCGCCATAGATCGAACCAATCTCGCACCAGGCGTAAAAGTATTCCCTGTGCTCCCTATATAACGGCAGGAAAATCTTATACAACTCATAAAATTCAAACAGTCCCGGCAGATGATAGTACGCTTTCATCCTCTTAAAATGATCCTTTATCCAGATAGTCTGCTACATCAAGAAGGCTTTCGAGCACCGCCTCTGCCTTTTGTCTCATTTCATCATCCGCAGGCAGGATATCCGGAACCATTATGGGTTTAAGCTTTCCGCTATAAGCCGCTCTTATCCCGTTAAATGAATCCTCTATGGCATATGATCTCTGCGGAAGGATACCCAGCTTTTCGCAGGCTTTCAGAAAAATGTCCGGTTCCGGTTTGCTCTTTTCCACCATATCGCCCGTGACTATCTCATCGAAAAAATCCAGCAGTCCGGCATCCCTCAGCTGATTTATAACGGTTTCTTTTCTTGACGATGAGGCCAGGGCTATCTTTTTATTATTCTTTTTAAGGAACTCAAGTATTTCCCTTGCGCCCTTCTTAACCGGAAGTCTGCCGCCGTCATACTTATCGTGATACATCCGCGAAGCTTCGGCAGCATACCTGTCGTATGGAAAATCCTCTCCGTAGGTATCAAAGATTATCTTTCTCGTCATCGCGGCATTTACGCCTATGCATTTATAATACGGCGTTTTGATATCCGGAATGGAGTACTTCTCCGCCAGCTCGATCCAGCAGTCCATAGTAGCTCTTTCCGAATCGAATATCACTCCGTCCATATCAAAAACAACTGCATCAAAATCTTTCATAACTCATATCTCCCCGGATGATCCTACGTGCAGACTCGCAGGTCTTTCTATCTTTTTCAGTTCCTCCGCGCAAACACGCAGGCATTTCTATCTTTTTCAGTTCCTCCACGCAGACTCGCAGGCCTTTCCGGCTCAGATCCTGTATTGCATGAAATTTCCGTTGTGTTCAAAACCATATGCGGTATAGAGCTTAACTCCCATATCAGATGCAGTGATCCAGACCGCGCCGCAGCTGTAATCTCTCGCTTCGTTCACCACTCTGTTCAGAAGATCCTGCGCTATGCCCATCCGCCTGTAATCCGGATCGGTAAACATGCTCGATAAAAGTCCCAGTCTTCCCGTAGGACAGGTAAAATACGGAGGCTTCTCCACAAAAGACATGCCGCTGGTTCCTATGATCCTTTCACCATCCAGTGCCAGCCAGGATACGAAGGTTTCTTCTGTCATGTGCTTCTCATAATAAGCTTTAAGCGCAGCGGCAAGGTCAACATTCTTTGGCACCTCACGCCCCTCAGCGGTATATTCTTCAGTAAGCTGCGTGATCCTCATCCCGATAAATGTTTCCAGATCGGACTGTGTGAGTTTGCGGTAAGTTATGGTTTTATCTCCGATCCTTTTTTCCTGCACGCGTCTGGTATAAACCGTACGAGTAAACTTTATCTCATCTCCGCCGCTCGCGCCTGTCTTTTTTTCAAACGCCTCCGCATCAAACTCAGGGAAGAATACATCGCCGTCTTCAATGACTGTATCCACCTCGGTGATATACATTTTATCTACAAAGGCTACAGCTTCTTTATACAGCCCGTATCCGCCGGAAATATATATATCAGGCTCTCCCTTGGGCGTAAAGCCGGCACGGCTTAAAGCTTCTTTATCCTGTGCCAGTGCTATGGCTTCCTGCACCGAAGGCGCGCTCAGAAGATTTTCCCCTTCGTATTTTTCTGTCCGCGAAACAATGATGTTAAGACGGTTTGGCAGGGGATGTCCTATCTCCTCATAAGACTTCCTTCCCATAACGACTACATTCCCCGTAGTCAGTTCCTTAAACTGCTTCTGCTCTCCCTTGATCCTCCAGGGTATCTGCCCGTTCTTTCCTATCACATTATTTTTTGAACGAGCCACTATCAAACCTACCATTATCTTCTCCTCTCATTCTCAGACTTACGCTGCCTTGATCATTACAGCGCTGCTATATTTCTCCGATAATCACTGCTGTCTATTTATAAGCTGTTTCATGATCTCTATACCATGTTTGGCCACTTCCAGGTCTTCCTCCGAAAGAGCCCCACTGAAAGCAAAGGACATTTTTTATATCCCTCATATTCTTCATATGCCCCGCCTGCAAAACCGCATTCACCCAATATCTTTTCATGTCCGGGATCCCCGCTGTCTGCCTTCGTAGCCATGGCTTCTCCGCATTTTGACCAGGCTATCGCTATCAGATTTCATCCC
>CAMOEK010000231.1:0-3925 GCA_946612125.1 uncultured Lachnospiraceae bacterium
TCCGGATAAGGATAGTATATCATAATTCTTTGGGCTCAAACAGGATATGCTATAACCAAAAAACGGAAACCTTAAGTTTCCGTTTTTTTTATACTATCTAAACGATCACTGCTCTATGATAATGCCGCCGTAATACTCTGGGTGGCCGTCGTCGTCGCAGATAACAAAAGCTCTGGGCTGCAATACCACATAAGATCCGTCAGGTTTGCTGGCGCGATACTTAAGATCTTTGGTATCGCCCTTCCCGCTGATGATCAGGTCAACTATCTGCTTGTATTTATCCAGATCGTCCGGATGGACATAATTTCTCCAGATTTTTCCGGCATGATACATATATTCAGATTCAAAGCCGTAATTGTCTGCAAGCACACTTGACCAGCGTGAGAAATCATATCTTAAGTCGTTTAAGAAAACAAAGCCTTCTCCGGCTACAGTGAGCAGGGCATCAAACAACGCATCCAGTTTTCTCTTCCTTCCGTCGGGAATGGGTATCTCCACCTTGGTCGCATTTTCCATCCTCTTTGCAGGAAAGCCGGATTTTAATACTTTCTTATTTACATACATATCCAGATCCGCGCGCTTGAACACATCAGAGAACTTGGCGTCTGACGCCGGTTCATATACGGATATGCCCGTTGCTATAACCGGGCCCGAACGAGAGCGCCCGTTTGCATTGGATTCCCTTCTCAGATTTTCAAGGAGTTCCTCCCTTATCTCGTACTCTTCTCCCGTCAGATATACCACAAATTCATCCCCGCCTATGCGGTACACCTGGCTGCGCGCAAAATTCTCACAGATCATGCGGCAGGCCCTTCTCAGGAATTCATCGCCAAAGCTGTGGCCTCTGGTATCGTTATAACGTTTCAGATCGTTGACATCGCACATGATAATGCCGAATCTCAGATCCGGGTCCGCCGTGCGTATCTTTTCATCCAGAGACTGTCCCAGTTCCATAAAGGCATTATTATTCTTGATCCCGGTAAGCTCATCGTGTTTTATCATGCGCTCGACAATCTGAAGGTTCTTCTGCTGCTGCTCTTTTTCCTTTACCTCTTCATCAATGTTTTCCATGCAGAAGAGCACATGCTTTTTGTCCTTGCACAGAATATCTACATGCCTTATATACACGATATTTCCGTCTATATTAAGCCTGCAGCTTAAAGAATACGAACCGTTCTTCTTAAGATAATCAAGTATCTTTCCTTTCTCGTGAATGCTTAACGCCTGCTCCAGATCATCCGGATGAACATATTTATGCGCATTAGCGCGTACCATAGCAAAGAAATCTTCACCTTCATCCGCTATGTTAAGTTCCTCAAACATCTGCGTTTTTACAAATACCGTATAGTTTCCGGATTCAACATCCACATAAAAAACACTGTCATAATGTTCTGCCAGTGTATTGGCTATCTGATCAAATGCTGTCTGATCTATCATTGATAAGCAATCTCCTTTGGGTTAATTATTCCATGACCTATCCGACATATACTTTTGTCACATAATCAGTCTATCTTTACATAATAATAAAAACTGCGCTTTCATGCAATACATTTTATTGAATAAAAAAACAGAGGCTTTCGCCTCTGCTTATAATCTCGTATTTTATATTCCCGCGCTCTTTAAAAGCAGCCTTGTATATTCCTCTTTAGGGTGCTTATACATTTCTTTGGGAACACCTTCCTCTATGATACGCCCTTCCCTCAGTATCATGATCCTGTCGCAGAAGTTGTACATGGTGCGCAGGTCATGAGAAATAAACAGTATCGAAAGCCCCTTCTCCTCATGCAGCCTCTTAAGGAGAGCCAGCACCTGCGCCGCAACAGTAACATCCAATGCGGAAACCGGCTCATCGGCGATAAGCAGTCTGGGCTGGCGCATCAGCGCAGTGCCTATGCATATCCTCTGACGCTGCCCGCCGGACAATTCGCCGGGTTTGCGGTCTATATAAGACTCATCCAGTCCCACTTCCTTAAGCATCTCCACAACCTTTTCACGGCGCTGCGCGGCATTCAGTCTGGTCGACATGCGAAGCGGCTCCTGCATGATCCAGTTAATGCTGTAAGCCGGGTTAAGCGAACCGTAAGGGTCCTGGAATATCATCTGCGGATGATTGGTTGTCCTATCCATGCTGCCGGCCTTTATATCCACCATATTTAATATAACCTTGGCTATAGTGGTCTTTCCGCTTCCGCTTTCGCCGGCCAGTCCCAGTATCTCGCCTTCCTTTATATCAAAGCTTACGCCCTTCAGGACCTGCTTTTCAGTTTTCTTCAAGCCGCCGGATGTAAAGGAAACCTCCACATTCTTTAAGCTGACAAGATTCTCGCTCATAATTCCACCTTGGGGATAGCTGAAATAAGCTTCTTTGTATATTCCTGCACGGGATGCTCAAAAATATCATCCACGGCTCCCTGTTCGACCAGATGGCCGTTCTGCATAACCAGCACATTGTGCGATATCTGCCTTATAAGCGACAGATCATGGGATATAAACAGTATGGCCACTTCTGCTTCTTTATTAATCTTCTGCAGCAGTTTGATTATCTGTGCCTGAACCGTTACATCAAGAGCCGTGGTAGCCTCGTCAGCTATCAAAAGCTGCGGATAACCTACCATGGCTGCGGCTATCATAACTCTCTGCCTCATGCCTCCGGAAAGCTGATGAGGATATGACTCATATACTCTCTCAGGATCTTCAAGCTCTACATCTTTAAGCCATTTGACAGCTCTTTCCTTACGAGCCGCTTCACTCATTTCCGGATGATGAATGCGCAGGGCTTCCTCCACCTGCAAGCCTATCTTCATCGTGGGATTAAGCGCGGTCATAGGCTCCTGAAAGATCATGCATATCTCATCACCCTGCAGCCCGCGCAGTTTATGTCTCTCCATTGTCAGCACGTCTTCGCCTTCAAAGAGTATCCTGCCCTCTTTCTTAAGCTTTTTACGCGGAAGCAGTCCGGCTATGGCCAGCGCAGTCATGGATTTGCCCGATCCGGACTCACCCACTATGCCCAGTATCTCACCTTTATCCAGCGTGAAAGTTACGCCCTCCACAACTTTTTCCGGCTTATCATGATCATGAAATTCTATTCCAAAGTTTTCCACACTAAGAAGCATCAGCTTTCCTCCGTAGTGCCCTCGGCCAGCAGCGCAAAGCCCAGCACGGTAAGCACTATCACAAGGCCGGGGAACATCGCATACCAGGGCGCAGTGAACAGATATGACTGGGCCTCGGAAAGCATCCTGCCCAGTGAAGCTGCCGGTGGCTGAACGCCTATGCCCAGATAGCTGAGGCCGGCTTCCGCCAGTACTGCATTATTAAAGCCTATCATTACAGAACTTAAAAGTACCGGCAGTATATTGGGCAGAATATGGACAAAGACTATGCGCAAATGTCCCGCGCCCATAAGAGCCGCACTCTTAACATAATCAAGTGAACACTGCTTTTTGACCTCGGAGCGCACTATCCTGGCAAAGCTTGGAATAAAGGCTATGCCCAGAGCCAGCGTAACATTTAAACGTCCGGTTCCCAAAAGACTGATTATAACCAGTGCCAATAATATACTGGGGAAGGAAAAAAGCACATCGTTTATCCTCATCAGGATATCGTCCAGCAGTCCGCCAAAGTATCCGCAGAGCGAACCCACTATAACGCCGCATACAGTGCCTATAAGCACAGTGAGCACAGCAATAAGGAAGGTGTTGCCCATGCCTTCCATAACACGGCTTAGTATATCCCTTCCGTAATTGTCGCAGCCCATCCAGTGTGCAAAGGAAGGTTTGGCAAATTTATCGGCTACGCTCATCTGCGTGGTATCATAAGGCGTATGGATCAGGCCTATAAGAACCGTGAGCAGTAAAACGCCGGTTATCGCCGCGCCCGCTATGAAGTTGAAGTTTTTGTGTTTTTTAAGCCACTTCTTCAT
>CAMOEK010000232.1:0-3908 GCA_946612125.1 uncultured Lachnospiraceae bacterium
GGGCGGTTGGTCATTGACTTGTTGTCTATCTCGAGCAGCACATCATCAAGGCCCAAAGCTTCAGCAATGGGTGTACCTGCAGGCACGTCAAATGCAGACAGATCAAGTATCTCAGCTTCCTCTGCTGCAGGGAACAGATCTCCAAGGCCGATCTCGCTTGAAGCGCATATCATGCCGTATGATTCAACGCCTCTTAATTTGGACTTCTTAATGACTACAGGCTCGCCCTCACCATGCCAGCGGACCACTGCGCCAGGAACGGATACAGCCACGCGCATGCCCACTGCCAGATTGATGCCGCCACATACGATGGTCTTATCCTCACCGTCGCCTATATCAACGATACATACTCTTAACTTGTCTGCATCGGGATGAGGATTTACCTCCTTGATAACACCAACGAGCATATTCTCAAAACGCTTGCCGATATATTCAACATCTTCCACCTCAACGGTATCCATGGTCAGGTCGTAAGCCAGCTTTTTAAGATCCGTATCATCGGGAAGTGCCACATAATCTTTTATCCATGATAATGAAAGTTTCATCTTTGCCTCCTTATCTGAACTGTGAAAGGAATCTGAGATCCGCGCTGTGGAACAGACGGACATCATCCACACCGTAACGCATCATGACCAGTCTGTCGAGACCGATGTTTACATAGAAACCGGTGTATTCATCGGGATCCAGACCTGCCGCGCGCAGTACATTGGGATGAGGCGAACCTCCGGGCATTACCTCTATCCAGCCCACATGCTTGCAGACGCTGCAGCCTTTACCGCCGCATACCTGACACTGCATATCGATCTCAAAACCGGGCTCCACAAAGGGGAAGAAACCGGATCTCATGCGCACGGGCACATCTGTGCCGAATACCTTGCTCAATATGCTCTTTATAAGGACCTTACCTGATGTAAAGGTTATGTCTTTATCTACGATCAGCGCTTCGTACTGGAAGAAAGCTCTCTCATGATGCGCATCCGTAGTCTCGTTACGGTATACACGTCCGGGATATACAAAGCGGTAAGGGGGCTTATGCGTCTGCATATAACGCACGCTGCCGCCGGTAAGATGAGGCCTTAAGCAGAGTTTCTCATTTGTACTGCCGCTGTCGTGTCCTTCCAGCCAGTAGGTATCCATGCTCTCACGCGCAGGATGGTTGGGCGGGAAATTCAGTTTATCAAAAGCATACAGCTCGCTGGTGATGTCATCCTCCTGGAACACTTCAAAACCCATAGACCTGAATGCATCATTCAGATCGTAGCACATCTGTGTGATCGGATGAAGGCCGCCGTTGCGGGGCATAACGCCGGGAACGCTGCAGTCAAAATCAGGTGAGACTTCAGACGCCTTAAGCTTAAGCTCCATCCTCTTTTCTTCGATCAGTTCCGTGACTTTGTTCTTTGCCTGATTAAGGATCTTGCCCATCTCGGGTCTTAATGATACATCCACCGTAGGAAGTTCCTTAAGCAGCAGCGATAATGTTCCCTGCTTACCTACGATCTCGCTTCTGACCTTCTGCAGTTCGCTTTCGGCTAAAGCTCCCGTGATCCTTTCTTTGGCTTCAGATAAAATTTTCTCGATCTTATCTTTCATGATAACTCCTTTCTTCGAGATGCAATAAGACGTATAAAAAAACGCCCCTTGTACATTTACAAGGGACGATAATATACCGCGGTACCACCCTATTTCATGGATATCTCCATGCGCTCATTTTGTGTAAAGTCTGCTACACGAACATCCGGCTTAACGCTATTGCTTTTCGCCGGAAAGCTCCGGTACTGAAACTTCCGTAAGGCTCATGTGAAGTGCTTTCAGCCGGTGACACCTCATCTCTGTCTTTCATTACCTCTTACGTACTCACGTACCTTCATCGCCCAACGTATGTAATTCTATGTAAACTTGCGGAATTTGTCAAATACTTTTTAAAATTCGAAATGCGGATAAGCATCACCGTCATCATTTATTATATAAAGCTTTTCTTCCGATCCCGTATTAAACTTAAGTTCTTGTGTACTGCCGTCATCTTTTGTAAGGATCGCTGTCAGCTGCCCATCAGACTTGTAACCTCTACTGTAATGTAATTCTCTTATCCTGCCATTCCTGCAGTATATATCTGTCTGAATGCTTTGATCCTCATCATTTCTGTCTGCCTGATAATCATATTCCCCAAGCCGGCGCCCGTTAATATATACCGAAAGCCTGTCGGTATCAAACATAAATGTTATATCTGCCATATTACCATTGCCCTTATATTCCTTCTCGGTAAGAGCCTGTGTCCAGTAATAGGGCTGGTCCTTTGCGGAGACATCGTCATCTGTTGAAGATCCACTGTCCGAAGACGCCGGCTGTGACTGTGTTGCCTTCTGTTCCCACTCCTTCCTGAGATTCTTTGCCGTAGAAGGGATATTAAGCGTACAGCCGTCAGGGAAGGTAGCGCCTTCCTCATCCGCAGCATAAAAATCCGCCGCATCACCTGTAAATTCCGCCTTTTTAAGCAGAGTGCATCCGCTAAAAGCTTCTGCTCCAACACACTGTAGCCCTTTTCCAAAGCTTACAGCGCTTATCGCCTCACAGTTTTTAAAAGCTCCCGCGCCTATACAGCTTAAACTGTCCGGGAGCGTAATACTGCCTGCAAGAGCGCCGCAGTCTCTGAACGCTCCGTCCTTTATATTCAAAAGCCCCTCCGGCATGGCAGATATCGAAACAAGTCCCTTGCAGGAGGCAAAGGCCGATGCTCCTATTGAGCTGAGTTTTTCAGGAAATGCTGCGATATCCTTAAATGCCGTTCCCCTGAACGCGCTGTCACCTATGATACGCAGATCCTCCGGGAGTCTGAGCGTACCGGACATTTTTTCGCAGCCGTTAAAAGTATGACTGCATACTGCTTTTAATCCGCCCGGCAACTTAAGTCCTGTCAATGACACATCAGATTCAAAAGCATGCTCTCCGATATACTCAACGCTTTCGGGGATGATCAGCTGTCCGGATAAAGACTTGCAGTTATCAAAAGCATATTCACCTATGCTTTTAAGTCCTTCATGAAGCTTAAGACTGCCGTCGGCGCCGCAGAAACGGAAGGCCCACTCTCCTATAGTTTCCACATTGGCAGGGATCTCAATATCACCTTTCAATGCTTTGCACATATTGAATGCATTATTGGGGATATCGCCCAGTCCTTCAGAAATATGCAGATATCCGTCAAAGCCGCAGCTTCCGAAGCTGTAATAACCTATCTGCGTGACCGAATCGGGCAGATACAGATCACCGCTCAAGCCGCTGCAATCGCAGAAAGCTCTGTTTCCTATGGTTTCTAAGCCATCCGGTAGAACCAGCCCTCCTCTCAAGCCGCTCATCTCATAAAAGGCATCATCACCTATGCTCTTTAAAGCCGCCGACAGTTCTATGCCGGTAAATCCGCTGCATCTGACAAATGCATTAATGCCTATGCTTTCCACTTTGTCGGGGATCTTAAGCGTCCCTTTAAGAGAATCGCAGCCATAAAAGGCAAAGTCTCCGATCTTAGTCAGGCTCTGAGGCAGGACCAGTTCGCCTTTAAGCTCGTGGTTTGAATAAAAGGCTTCGGCCGCTATAGATGTAACTCCTTCGGATATGATCAGTTTGTTTATCTTATAATCGCTCCACATCCAGCGGTTCTCCGTGACCATCTCCCCGCTTCCGCTTATGGTAAGCGTCTTGCTCCTTTTATCATATTCCCACTGCATGTTATCGCCGCAGCTGCCGTTTAAAGGCAGCTTATTCTTTGTACAGCCAAACAGCCCGAACATAAGCATCCCCCCGATCAAGAATAGTATTATTTTGTGTAAGATCCCTGTTTTCATAAATGGAAATCCTTTCCGGATAAGGATAGTATATCATAATTCTTTGGGCTCAAACAGGATATGCTATAA
>CAMOEK010000233.1:0-3870 GCA_946612125.1 uncultured Lachnospiraceae bacterium
TTATTTGAATATCTTGAGGAGAACTGCGGCAAGGTCCGCATCCTTGAAGAAAAGGTGATAGGCCGCGTGCGCGCCGATGTTGTAATGGTAACGCCGGGGCTTATCTACGGTATTGAGATCAAGTCGGATGCGGATACCTATGCAAGGCTTGAAAAGCAGGTCAAATATTATAACTGGTATTACGACCGAAATATCATCGTGGTGGGTTCAAAGCATGCGCTTCATGTGAAGGAACATGTGCCTGAGTGGTGGGGCATAATATCTGCGGAGTTTGATGATAAGGGCGGAGTGGATTTTTATGAGCTGCGTAAGGCAGCGGAGAACCCTAAGGTTAAGGATCACAGAAAGATTACGATACTATGGAGGTCGGAGCTGGCCCATCTGCAGGCGCTTAACAAACTGCCCAGGTACAGCAACAAGAGCAAGGACTTTGTGCGCAAGCTCCTGATAGAGCGTGTAGATGCGGATAAATTGTGGGCGCAGGTTACGGAAGAATTATTTGAGCGGGATTACAGCAAGTACCGGAAGGATGAAGATTAAGCTCATATGCCTGATCATTGTACCGGTTGCTAACACAAAGGTCAAAAATAGAGGATGTGTTAGCCAAAAGAGCCTAAAAAAGGCCCAATCAGATGCTTGGCGGCTAACACAAAGCTTGAAAATAGAGAATGTGTTAGCCAGATGAACACTAAAAGTGGGGAATCAGATGCTTGGTGGCTAACACAAAGCTTGAAAATAGAGAATGTGTTAGCCCAATGAGCATAGAAAGGGTCCAATCAGATGCATAGCAGCTACCACAAAGGTCTGAACAGGGGAATATTTCAGTAAAGGAGAACACAAATGGATGTAAATGAATTAGTCGATATGATAGACAATAAAATGAACAGCGGCGTGAGCAGGCTTTCCGTAGGTTTTTCAGAGGATCTGAATACCGGAGTAAAGAAGGAAAGCTATCATCACGGCCGCTGCGATGTAGGCAGCCCCTGGGCAAAGGGTACTGTATCAAACTGTGATGTGATCGATACTCAGGACGATCAGTCATAAGCATAAGCACCGAGGCCCGGGATCACCGTTTCCAGGGCCTTTTGTTTTCCAGCCAGCCGTTGGCTTTCCAGTATTTATAATCGGTGTATTCAGGATCTGCCTTTCCCAGAGATGTCTGCAGCATACGTACGGCATAGAATTTAAGCTTAACGGAAAGCTTTGAATGGGCGGGGCGGCTGTAATCTATTCTTTTCATTGATGCGGCCAGGGTCTTTAATTTGCCGGTCATCTTTTCTCTTTTGTTTTCGGGTATTTTATCCCAGCGTACTTCGCTCATCAGCTTGAAGGTACTTACATTTATCTTGCTTATACCCCACCAGGAGAGACTGTCTTTTATATCCCTTGCCGTAGAAGTTTCGCCTGCCCCCAGGCACTGGGTTATGATCACAGCGCGTTTTCCGAACATTTCCCCGGCGGGACGGTGGGGCATCCATCTGTAAGCAAAGTGATCCAGCATAGCCTTCATGGCACCCGTGGTGTGAAATACATATGCAGGGGAGGTGAATACCAGCAGGTCGGCTTCCAGCAGGGCTTTTTCGATCTTCTGTACGCAGGCGGCATCCTTACAGAGCGTGGGATCCTTTGATATGCAAGCCGTGCAGCCTGTGCAGAATCCCGGTCCATCCTTAGGAAGATAGAATTCTGTTATTTCTGCATTGTCTTTGAAGGGCTCAAGGAAAGCTTCTTTCAAACGGTAGGTAACGCCGTGTTTTTCAGTTGCATTTATAACCGTGATCTTCATTTCTTTTTCCTCCCGTATAGTTTGTTAAAGATCCTTATGTGGTCTTCCAGTGTCTTTAAAGCTTCCGGCTCCCGTTCCGGTTCACAATCGCAGACGCTTAAAAGGAAATAGATGGGGGCGTAGAAGTGCAGTGTCATGATGGGGATATCATCGGTCTTAAGCACCCCTTGCTGCACCATCAATCCCAGCAGCATGCCCTGGTAGGAGAGCGGATCGTCCGCATATTGTTTCAGGTAGGTCCTTGCCAGCTCTTTGTCATGGAACTGTTCGATGGTGAGCATTTTGCGGAAGCGTCTGGTGTAATCGTCATGCAGATAGTATCTGAACAGATCCAGCCCAAGCTTTACCAGAGCGTCTTCGGAAATATCCTTGTATATGGCCGCGTCGGCGGCTGCATCATTTCCCTTTATGTTGAGGCTCTCCGCTTCCTTTAAGAATCTGCTGTTCATCTCTTCGATGATGGCATCGAAGATAGCCTGCTTGTTTTTGTAATGCTTGTAAAGCGAAGGGGCTTTTATTCCCACGCGCTCTGCGATGTCACCTACAAAAACATTTGCATAGCCTTTTTCCGAAAAGAGGGTCAGGGCTTCATCAAGTATCCTTTCTTTTGTATTCATAAATATCCTCCTCACAAGTGGCTAATTTGGATTAGCTAAAGTATAGGCTAATTTGAATTAGCTGTCAAGTAAAAAATGATTTCCGAATCAGACGCTCTATGATAAAATCAGAACCGGACAATAAAAAAGGAGATAAGTTTATGTCGGATATAAGAGACCGCGGAGTTATAGATATCACAATGGTCGAAGATGATAAGTTCGTGCTTGTTATCATAGACGATATTGAATGGACTGCGTCGACGAGGCAGCAGCATGCCAGGATGCTTCAGGATAAGATCAATGATTATCTGGGGTATGTGGCCAGCGGCCAGGCGCAGGAGGCGAAGCCCGGACTGCGGCCCGTGATACGGGTAATATCGCAGTATTCCTACAGCAGGTACTGTATCGATTTTCTGGAGAGGGTTAAAGCCTTTGTAAAAGATCACGACGATATCTGTGATCTGGAATGGACCCATGCAGAGGGGGACGGGCCGTTTGATGACGGTTTCAGTGATGAACCGGTCTTTGACATAGAGAAGGTCTATCCACGTCTTAAGAAAAACTGGTCCGAAAAGCCGCTTGAGAGCGTGCAGCTTCTGGCAGCTTCTCCCGGATCATCTGATTACGGCGATAACGTGATAATGCTCAGGATAATGGAGAGCTATATCGGGATGTTCGTTATGGATGCAGGCGATATGTATACTATCGTGACCTACGATATGCTTCCCGAAGGCATCAGCGTTGAGGAACTGCAGGATAAGGCTTTTAAAAATCTTATAAGGGATACAAAATATCAGAGCTGCGATTCAAAAGAGCCCGGGATATCGGGGATTATCGCCGGGGGAAATTTTGAAGCGGAGAGTCTGTACCTGACTGATATCTGGAGGAGCATAGCAGATGAGTTTGATGATGATGTGGCTATCTGCGTGCCTACAAAAGATATAGTATATTACACTAAAGCCGACGATAAGAAGCTTTGCCGGAAAATGACAGAGATGGCAGAAGACATGTTCAGAACAAATGAAATGAATACGCCCTATCTGCTTTTCAGCAGGGATATATTGCGGTATTCGCGAAAAGAAAACAGACTCATCATCGAAGGAAAATACTGAGGACAAAAAGTATTGACAAAATAATATTTCGAGTGTAGAATTAAATTACTTCGAAGGAAGAAATAATTGCGGGAGCGTATATGGATCTGAATCCGGAAGGAATGTCGCAGGAGACATTCGGCATGGTCACGAACTACATAGAGGAGGTTAAGGAACTCTTATCCACGGAAATCTGGGAGAACATCTTCCTGGATTGTACCAAGAACGAAGTCCTGATCTTCTGGCTCCTGTACAGAAAGAGCGAAGTGAATATGAGCGAGATCGCAGAGTACATTCACGTACCGCTCAATACCGCAACCGGCGTTGTGGGAAGGATGGAAAAGAACGGCCTGCTTGAGAGATACCGCAGCGCGGAAGATAAGAGAGTGGTGCTGAT
>CAMOEK010000234.1:0-3855 GCA_946612125.1 uncultured Lachnospiraceae bacterium
GCGCTCAGGATGACCCAGTCACAAGAAAGGGCCCGCCTGCTACCTCACTTAGGCTTACAAATACTCCGTATCATGTTTTCCAGCAGCCAGATACCCGCCATATAAAACAGCGCCATGTTGTATATCATGTAGCGGCTCTGGCAGAAAATGAGCGCTGCGGCAACTCCGGTATTCACTGCCATGGCAATAAGCACGTACAGCCCGCCACGCCCTGCGGCACGCTTTTGTTCCGCAGCCGGTTTATTCTTTACAAAGAGCATATACACAGACATGATGAAAACCAGTATCACTGCGGCAAATGCGTATATATCCAAAAGCGTATTCCTTTTGGCAACGGTGTTGATGATGCCGTTAAGGAAGGACGCGATATAGACGCGCAGGTAGGTTCCCAGATTATCCCACAGCAGACTCTTTACTATCACTCCGCTCATGCGGTCTGCTTCCTGCTCTGCATCAAGGCCTTCGGCAAATCCCCGCTCTTTTGCATAATCCACAAAAAGCGGTCCTGTGGTATCAACTGTTATCACATCATAGTGTTCTTCGTAATGCTCTTCCAGAGCGCTCCAGCCTTTGCCTGCATAACTGTAATTGCTTTTGCTCTCATCCAGTATGTCCATGGTGCGCGTAAACAGTTCGCGCACTGCTTCTTCTTCGATAAGCGATGAGTCCGATTTATCGGACACATAAAGACTGGTGGTCAGCACCAGATTCATATCGCGCGTATTCTGTGTAAACTCCCCGCGCAATACATAATTGTATAATCGCGTGCCTGACAGGGCGACGATCACGCTCAGTACTATGCCTCCCGTCAGAATGGCAAGCCGGGTAAAATACTGCTTTACATTATCGCGGCCTATCCTTGCTATCATCATGGCTCCGAACAGTGTGATATAAGCCACAGCCATCTGTTTTCTGGTATCGGTCATAACTGCAGCCAGTATCAGCGCCGCCGTAAGCTTGCCTTTATCGCATTCCTCGACCACATCCACCAGCAGCACCATAAAGATGAGCCAGCAGCTCATGGTGACGCCTTCGGTCATAATATTATTCGAATAAATGCTTCCGCGTTCTGCTGCAAACTGACATAATACAGCCACGCCCGCATGGACGGCATACATTCCGGCCAGACTTACAAAGCTGCTGCAATAGCGTTTCCACAGCTTTTCCGTACAGTACCACACAGCAAAAGCCATAAAGAGATTCTGAAAGATCACTACGGCCCACAGATATATATCATTACCCAGAAGCTTTCTGAATATCCATAAAAGAATGGGATATACCGGTTCCCTGGCAGAGATCATCTCTATATAACCGCGTGAATCCGCTCCGATCACAGGCCCGCTGATAAAGGCAAAGATAAGATAAAATATCGCGCAGGCTGCCAGTCGCAGATAAGGAAGAGCCCTGTTTACCTCATGTGGCTTACTGTCCTTTTTCATCCCTGCTCCTTCATAAGAGCGCATTTTTCGGCGTGGATCTCATTTAACTTAAGCTCGAATTCCCTGCGGTTCTTGGTAACCATATCCGAAAGTATCAGACCTGCAAAGAAAGCCAGCACAGCCGCCAGCGCTATAAACCCGCTCACGATGAGCGTGGGCATGTTTTCGACCAGATGTGTGTTCAAAAATCTCGCAAATACCCAGATAAACATCGCCGCAGCTACCAGCAGCATCAAAAAAGCTATTATCGAAAAGAACTTGAGCGGCTTATAATTCTTATAAAGCCTGACTATGGTACTCAGCACTTTTGCGCCGTCGGAATATGTATTAAGCTTGGAAATGCTGCCCTCGGGACGGTTACGGAATTCCACGGGAACATTGGCGATGACCATTTCGTTGAATACCGCATGTATGGTCATCTCTGTTTCTATCTCAAAACCGCGGCTGAGCACCGGATAGCTCTTTACAAATTCATAGCTCATGGCGCGATAGCCGGTCATTATATCCTTTATTCCGCAATTAAAAAGGCCGTTGATGGTGGAACGCACCATGCTGTTTCCCAGGTTGTGGAAAGGACGCTTGTTTTCCTGAAAATAAGTCGATGAGAGTCTGTCGCCCACTACCATGTCGGCCTGTTCTTCCAATACCAGGCGCGCCATCTCGGGCGCAAACTCCAAAGGATAGGTGTCGTCGCCGTCGATGCAGATATAGCAGAGGGCATCTATCTCGCGGAACATCCTGCGCATAACAAAGCCTTTGCCCTGCCTGGGCTCACGCCTTACTACAGCGCCTGCCGCCTTTGCTTTCTCTGCCGTGGCATCGGTGGAATTATTGTCATAAACATATACCACAGCTTCCGGCAGCGCGGCCTTTGCATCCGCCACAACCTTCGCTACGGTCTGTTCTTCGTTATAGCAAGGTATCAATACTGCTATCTTATCCACGACATCCTCATTTCTTCCCGATGAACTTTAAGAATTCATCGTAATCACGTATGTAATCGTTCTCATCATAATACTTGGAGGCAAATACCATGAGCACCGCCCCTTCTGAAAACTCGCTCATCTCCCTCCACATATTGTTCGCCACATAAAGGCCCTCGTATGGATTGTCCAGGATAAGGGTCTTCTTCTCCGTGCCGTCGTCCAGAAGTATCTTTACCGAACCGTGAACGCACACCAGCAGCTGCTCTAATGATTTGTGGGCATGCATTCCCCTGACCACGCCGGGTTTGGTGTCAAACATATAGTAAACCCTCTTTATCTCAAAGGGCACGTCTATCTTTTCTTCGAGGGAGACCAGATGTCCGCGTTCGTCTCCATGCTGTTGAAGTTTGTAAGTTATTATTTCCATTATGGTTTTCCTTTTTTTGTATATGCGGTAGTTCTTTGGATAGCGGTAATTCTGTCAAGATCCTTCGCTTTGATCAGGATGACCGCTGGCAGGGTGCTCCGGATCACTTGGTTTTCCCGGGATCACCTTCGGCACTTTGCTCCGTCTCATCCTTTCTTATCCTGGTTTCCTCATCATAATAAAGCTTGCGAACATGATACTGCACGTCTTCCATTATCTTGCGGTTTGCAGAGATAACATCCGCCAGCATACCGATGACAAAGGTCATGAAGCCCATGATCATAAGGGTGCAGGCCAGTATCAACGATTGCACATGACCTGCGCTGTAGCCCTGGAAATAAAACACCATAAAACGTATGCCTATTCCCAGACCTATAAGGAAGGGGATGAGGCCTATGGTAGTAAGCACCGCCAGCGGCCTGTACATCAGCAGCGCGCGCATGATAGTCAGCATTGACTTTTTGATATAAGAGCCCATGCTGTGGAAAAGCCTCGATTCCCTCAGCTGCGGATTGGTACGGATGGGCACGGAAGTGACAGCCATCTTGCCACGGCCCGCCTGCACAATAGTCTCCAGAGTATAGGTATATTCATTCACAACATTGATATGCATGGCCGCATCGCGTGAAAATGCCCTGAACCCCGAAGGCGCGTCGGGCACGCCGGTACGTGAAGCCATCCTCACCACCCAGCTGCCGAAATGCTGCAGCTTCTTCTTTATCCAGGAAAAGTAGGGCGTCTTATCTATGGGCCTCTCGCCTATAACTATATCCGCGGTGCCGTTCAATATAGGCTTTACCAGTTCTGCTATGTCCTCACCGCAGTACTGGTTGTCCGCGTCGGTATTCACTATTATGTCCGCGCCATAAGAAAGGCAGGCGTCAAGTCCGGCCATAAAACCTTTTGCCAGGCCCTTATTGCGCGCAAAATGCACCACATGATGCACTCCCCAGTTAACAGCCACTTCCACGGTTTTGTCCGTACTGCCGTCGTCAACAATAAGATACTCGATCTCATCGATGCCATCGATATGCTTGGGAAGATCGTTTAAAGCTATTTCCAG
>CAMOEK010000235.1:0-3756 GCA_946612125.1 uncultured Lachnospiraceae bacterium
ATTTTTTCATCTTTTTCTCTTCTCTACCCTTCCGGATCGGGTTTTTATGGTCTGGTCTTTAAGAAAAGCTTCTAAAGGTGCAAGCTCCTGCAAAGATCCTTCGCTTTGCTCATGATGATACTGGGCGTTTTTTCATGCCTTTTCTATCCTGCAACTGTGATGCTTAAATTCCTGATCGATATTGGCTCTGTCACCATCATAGTTTATGCCTACCAATAACAACTTCCCCTTGTAATGCTCAAGTCGCTCCGGATACTGCTGCCTATGTATCTGAGCTATCGCCCCATCAACATTTTTATTATACTTAAGCTCTATCAGCATAGCCGGTTTATCCGGATACCCCGGTGCCGGAATATATGCTATGTCGGCATAGCCCTTTCCACTGTCCAACTCAGGAATAACGGTATAATACTTCTCGGCACTGTAATATGCATACTGTATTGCATAGCTGAGGGCTGCTTCGTCATTATATGTTTTATTGGCCGCCTTATTATGTGCTCTTTCTAGCATCTCAGCCACTTTATTCTCATCGCCGGCCCAGGTAGCCTCAAGCAGTTCCTGTGACAAACGGTATTCTCTGAATACCTCCTGCCATTCGCGGTCCTTAGTCGAAGCCTTAAACTCATCCTGTACTTCCTTGTTGGGAATATATACTTCCGATGTATCAGGGTCATAGCACAGGTATCCCAGATGGATCAGCATGGTCAGGATGTCATCCCTGTATGCAAAACTCGACATATCATTCTGATATGTACCTATATCTACCTTACATCTTCCTCCATCCATAAGAACGGCTACTACTTCTCTTAACCCATCAAAATCCATGCGGATATATTCTGCCAGCGCCTCGTATGTTTCTGTCTTATTCCAGTAATTCTCGATTATGCCGGTATGCATCGCATTCACGACGGAAAGAGGACTGTATACAGATACTTTATTATCGTATCTTCCCATCCTGTAATCTTCTCTCTTCTCCACTGGCACCGGTTTTCGCAGGCTGTATCCATCATACCAGTCCCTGATCTCATCATAATCCATAGAATACCTGCTGCAGAGTTCCTTTACTTCATCTGCTGTAAACCCGGTGTACTCTGCCATCTGCATCGGCGATATCATTGAATAATCATAAAACATATTCAAAGCCGAATGCTTCCCATACTTCTTTATTGGAAGAATACCTGTCATGTATGCAAGCGCTATATATTCCTTATCCTTTAGCCAGTCCCTTAGGAAGTCAAGGTATTCTGTCTGGGCTTCCCTGTCGTTTTTAAACTCCCTAAATATGGCATCCCATTCATCTATTACCACAACAAAGCTTATCCCGCTTTGTTTATAATACCTGTCCATACTAAGGGCCAGATCATCCGGATCGTTTTTTACTTCCGGATACTTATCTTTCAGCTCCTGCATTATGCTGCAGCTTAGTCTATGGGTAAAGCTGTTGATATCTTTATCCTTTCCGACAAAGTCCGTCATCACCAGCCTGATCACATCAAAACTGCCAAGATATCTGTCCCATTCATCATCCGGCGAAGCCTTTGTATGCAATCCGGTATTTTCAAACATACCTTTGCTGTCAGCTTCCCTGTCATAATACGCGCATATCATATTGGCAGCCATGCTCTTGCCAAAGCGTCTGGGCCTGGAGACACAGACATAGCGTTGTTCCGTATTTACTACGGAATTCAGATATCTTATCATCTGTGTCTTATCCACATATATCCCGGAATCCAGTGCTTTTTTAAATCTTCCACTTCCGGGATTCAGATATGATGCCATATCGCTTTCCTCATTATCATCTTTTGCTCTTCTCTACTCTGCCTGCCCAGGTCTTTACGGTCTGTTGCTTAAGGAAGCCTTCAAGGGGATTAAGATCCTGCTTCTCGTCCCAGGCTTCCAGGGCTTCCATATATTCTTTACGGTCTTCCTCGTGGATCGTGATCACGGGATGGTTATGGCATGCCAGGAAATAATTCATCAGCAGGCGGCCGCAACGGCCGTTACCATCTGCGAACGGGTGTATGTTTTCAAACTTGGCATGGAAGAACGCCGCTGCACGCAATGCTTTTTCTTCCTGTATATCCTTCATATCCTCCAGCAGTTCACCCATTTCTTCAGCAACATCTTCCGGAAGAGCTCCCACTTCATGCAGTCCCGTCACATAATCGCCCTTTTTATACTCAACGGGGCGCTCGCCTCGCAGGAAACGTCTTTCGTCATAGGTTCCCGTAGTAAGAACATAGTGGAAATTCTTCACCAGAGTCTCGTCAAGCGGCAGTTTCTTTTCAAAGCTATCCATAAACACTTCCCACGCTCTTTTTGCATTCTGCAGGGCAAACAGGGCCTTTATATCTCCACTGTATGATATCACTCTGCCATGCTCGAATATTTCCCTGGTGTCATGAAACGTAACCTGCGGTTCCTCGATCTTTGTTGAGTGATACGCCAATGTTACTGCCTGTCCGTTTACCACTGCATCCAGATCACCGGAAGTAACTATATTCTTTTTCTTCCAAAAACTCAGGACATCTTCGTATCTGACCATTGGTTTACCTCTTTGGCGCCGACAGTCCCCTTATCGCGGGCTATATTATATCACATCTTAAGTTCTTCCCACAAGGCAGCGGCGCTCTTCTCCCAGGTGAAGCGGTCCAGATTGCTTTCGATTGCAGCCGGATCTGCGCCTTCGTAGTCGGAGAGGCGCATAAGAGCATCCTTAAGGGACTGTTTATCATTATTTTTAAAATACATGGCTGTATCGCCCAGCACCTCTTTCAGCGCAGGGGCGTCAGAGGAAAGCACTTTACGCACGCCGCAGGCCTGGGCCTCCAGCGGCGGCATGCCAAAGCCCTCGTAGAGAGAAGGGAAGACAAAGGCCTCCGCGCCGGCATACAGCCCCGGCAGGTCCTCATCATCCACAAAGCCTGTAAAGATTATGCGGCCGCTCTCCACAGCCATAGCTATATCGTCTTCCATGAGCCAGCCGCGGCGGCCGGCCAGTACCAGAGGTGGCAGGGGTGCATCCATATCGGCAGATCTGTGGGAGGCAGATATCTCCGAAAGGGTCCTCTCCGATGCGCTGCTGCCGGTTGAGCTTGTCAGTTCCATATACGCCTGTATCAGGAGTTTTAAATTCTTCCTGGGCTCTATGGTGGACAGGCTTAATAAGTATCTATCCGGCAGGTTATATTTTGCCTTTACCTGCGCGATGCGCTCTTTAGTGTAGCTCTCCGGCGCGGGGTGGTTGATGCCCACATACAGATTGAGGATCTTTTCCCCGGGCGTCTTTAATATCTCCTGTATGCGGCCGGATGAAAAGTCCGATATGGTCAGCACCTTCGTGCTCACCTTTGCCGTATGCTTGTTGCACTCACGGAAAAATACCACCTGCTTCTTCTTCATGGTCTGCGGCACGTCGTAGCAGCCCAGATCCGCTATCATGCCGTAGGTGTTCTTTTTATTGAACAGGATAGGCACAGGGAATGCCGGGAAGATATATTTATCCGCCTTTATCCTGCGCATGGTGAGCGGCAGGGTTATCTGGTTGGCCAGCAGCTTGTTCCTGCCTTTAATGCGCACAAAGCGTATGTTTTCTCTTTTGCCAAGCGGCTTTAGTACCTCGGGCAGTTCATTCTTTATCACCAGGATGAACTGCGTGTCAGTGGCTGCCTGTGTTTTGGTGGCCGCGGAGGAGACCTTTTCACTTGTCTCCCGGGTCTTTGCGCCAACAGCGGCTGCGTTCACCAGAGCCTTGGT
>CAMOEK010000236.1:0-3745 GCA_946612125.1 uncultured Lachnospiraceae bacterium
TTTATCAGAGAGCAGATACGTGAGCGTCCCGTAAACCGGAAGAAGCTGCTGCGTCGTTTTATACTTACTGCGGGCATGGCTCTGGTATTTGGTCTGGTAGCATGTCTGACATTCCTCTTTCTTGAGCCTAAATTGAGCAAATGGCTCAGCGGAGATGAGGAAATGGAACTGAAGGTCGTAGAACTACCTGAGCAGACCGAGGAAGAAGTGCTGTATAATGAGCAGGTGCTGCCTGAAGATGAAGATTCTGAGCAGCTTGTTATAGAGACGCCTATAAACGAAATGAGTCTTAATGACGAAGATGTGGTAGTCAGTTCAAACCAGGCGGAGGAAAGCGCCAGCCAGAATGAGGCGGCAGAGCCGACGCCCGAGTCACAGAAGGAAGAGATCAAGCCGCAGGTTGTTTATGAGCAGGTGTCGCTGGAGCTTGAGGATTACAGACAGTTATACAGGAAGATGTATGCTCTCTCAAAAGAAGTATCAAAGAGCCTTGTTACGGTTACAGCGGTTCCCGAGACTACCGAATGGATCAATTCGTCTGACACTTCCGATTATCAGACTGTGGGGCTGATAGTAGGCGAAAACGGATACGAGATGCTGATACTGGCTGATACCGAAAAGCTGGAAGGGGCCGAGGATATTAATGTAAGGTTTGCCGACGGCAGCAGGGGAAAGCTTAGTGAAAAAGCTGTAGACAGCAATACCGGATTAGGCATATACGGCATAAGACTTGCGGAAATGGATCCTTCAACAAGGGAGAATGTTACTGCAGCAATACTGGGAAGCTCGTATGCCAGCAGCATATTGGGAAATGCCGTGATGGCGGTGGGCAATCCGCTGGGAGTAAGCTCTATATGCTACGGAGCAGTAACATCAGCGTCAAGACTGGTAACCATGTGCGATGCTTCCTATCAGCTGCTGACTACAGATATATATGGCAGCGAGGATGCCAGTGGAGTGATAGTTAATATACGCGGTCAGGTAACGGGCATCATCTGCCAGAAGCATAACGATCCCGGAATGGAAAACATGATCTATGCTTATGGAATAAGCAGCATACGTAAGCTTATTGAGGATCTGTCAAACGGCAAAGACCGCGCAGGGCTGGGACTTCATGTTGGTGATATATCGGCCGAGATAGCTGAGGATCTGAACATCCCTCAGGGCGTATATATAGAGCAGGTGGAGATGGATTCACCGGCTTTAAGCGCCGGCCTGGCAAAGGGAGATATCATAACAAAGATCGGAGAGGTTTTTGTTAATAATGTAAATGATTATATGAACGCTCTGCAGATAGTGGAGCCGGGAACGGATGTAAAAGTATTCTATTCACGCCCGACAGGCGAGGAATATAAAAATATGGATATAGATATTACATTAGGAAGGCAGGAATGAAATGAAGTACATCAAGGATCTTACAGAAGGAAGCAGGATACAGGGAGTGTATTTCTGCAAATCAAAGATCTCTACAGAGACCAAAACAGGCAAACCCTATGACAGTCTGGTGCTGCAGGATAAGACCGGTTTATTGGACACTAAGATATGGGATCCCAACAGCCTGGGAATAGCAGAGTTTGAAGCCGGTGATTTTATTGATGTAGTGGGAGACGTTATCATTTTTAACAATGCAAAACAGGCGCGGCTTACAAGAGCGCGCCGCGCAGAGGTAAATGAATACGATCCGGCTGATTATATGCCGTCTTCACACAGGAATATTGAGGAAATGTATAAACAGCTGCTCGAGCTGGTCGATTCCATTGAGAATACCTATTATAAGGAGCTGATGGAGCTGTTCTTTAAAGATAAAGATTTTGCGGATACGTTTAAGAAGGCATCGGCTGCCAAAACCGTGCATCACGGATTCATAGGAGGACTGCTTGAGCATTCGCTGAATGTGGCTCTGTTATGTGATTTCAGCTGCAAGCAGTATCCGATCATGAAGAGGGATCTGCTGATATGCGCCGCTCTGTTGCATGATATAGGGAAGCTCCGTGAGCTTTCTGCTTTTCCCCAGAATGATTATACTGATGAGGGACAGCTTTTGGGCCATGTGGTAATGGGCGCGATGATGGTGGATGAGAAGGTCAGGGAGATCCCCGGTTTTCCCGACGGATTAAAGTCGGATCTGGAGCATTGCATACTGGCGCACCATGGATCGCTGGAGTTTGGCTCACCCAAAAAACCTGCATTGATCGAGGCTCTGGCGTTGTCAATGGCAGATAATATGGATGCAAAGATCGAAACATTCGCTGAAGCAATAGAAAATGCAGAAGGTGATGGCTGGCTGGGATTCAATAAATTTTTGGACAGTAATATAAGAAGAACATGAGTGAATTAAAGAAAAACGATATAATACAGTTACAGATAAGCGATCTGGGAACGGAAGGGGAAGGCATCGGCAAGCTCGATGGCTTTCCTTTTTTCGTGAAGGGCGCTATACCCGGAGATGAGATAGAAGCGGGGATCACTAAACTAAAAAAGAATTACGGCTATGCCAGGATAGTTAAGCTGATAAAGCCGTCGGAGGACCGTGTAAAAGCTCCGTGCCCGGTATTTGGAAGATGCGGCGGATGCAGGATCATGCATATGTCCTATGAGGCACAGCTTAAGTATAAAGAGAAGAAAGTAGTGGAAGCCCTTAAGCGTATAGGGGGCTTTGATGGAGATGAACTGTCCGATAAAAAGGACAGTATTATCGGCATGGATAAACCGCTGCGATACAGAAACAAAGCGGTATACCCTGTGGCTCGCGGTAAGGACGGGCACATACATGCGGGCTTTTTTGCAGCCAGATCGCATGAGGTGATAGAGTGCGAAGACTGTCTGATAGGCGCCGAAGAGAATGCCGGTATATTAAAACGTATTCTGGGATGGATGGAAGAATATGGGATCGAACCCTATGACGAAATGAGTCGAAAAGGTCTGATCAGACATATATTCATCAGAAAGGCATTCGGCACAGGCCAGATGCAGGTCTGTCTGGTATCAACCGGACGCAGGCTTCCGCATTTAAAAGAACTGCTTGAAGTATTGAGCGATATTACAAGTGTATGGCTTAATATAAATGATGAGAATACAAACGTGATCTTTGGGAAAAGGTCGGAATTGCTGGGCGGAAAGGAATACATCGAGGATGTGCTTCTGGGCATACGGTTCAGGATATCGCCTTTATCTTTTTATCAGGTGAACCCGCTGCAGACACATAAACTGTATGGCGCAGCTCTTGATTATGCAGACCTTAAGGGCGGCGAATACGTGTGGGATATATGCTGCGGGATAGGGACAATTACACTGGCAGCTGCCGACCGTTTAAGAGAAAAAGGCAAAGGCGGCAGGGTGCTGGGACTGGAGATAGTTCCGGAGGCTATAGAAAATGCAAAAGAAAATGCACAGTTAAATGGTCTGGATAATGTTGAATTTATATGCGCTGCTGCTGAGGAATACCTGCCGGAGCGTATAAAGAACGAAAAAGAGCATCCTGACGTGATCATAGTCGATCCGCCCCGCGCAGGGCTTGAGCGCCCCGCAATAGATGCGATCCTTAAGGTATCTCCTGAAAGGATAGTATATGTCAGCTGCGATCCGGCCACTCTTGCGCGTGATCTGCGCATATTTGCCGACGGCGGTTACGGCATCGAACATTTCAGAGCCTGTGATATGTTCGCGCAGACGGCGCATGTGGAGACAGTTGTCAGTTTATCCCTAAAAAGCGACAGTCCTAAAATCGAGGTATCCATGAAGCCGG
>CAMOEK010000237.1:0-3697 GCA_946612125.1 uncultured Lachnospiraceae bacterium
ATACGCAGAAAGAATTTGATTACTTTTATATAAATGTATTTGAACGTAAGGTCTGGATGTCGGATATGCGCTGTATGCTGGATGGTGAGAGCATCAATTACATGGAGGAGCGCATATTAAAGGTAAGTCTCGATAAATCCGAGAAGGAGACCGTTCAGGTATTTCAGGATGCGGTTATGGATACGATCAGGGAATGTTATGCTGACGAGGCGCCCAGAAAGCTCTTTGAGTACCGTAAGGAAGTCGCCGAAGATGCAAAGGAGAAGGGAGAGATCAATCCCGTGCGCATACCGCAGCGCATTTTTGCCGATAACGAGAAGGCTCAGGAGCGTTATGAGGAAAAGACTCAGGATCTGGAGATAAAGGATACGCCTGTATTTGTCAGCCCTCAGACGAGAAGAGCTCTGGTAAAAAAACAGAAGATCGTTACTCAGAACGGCATAGAGATCTTAGTGCCCATTGAATATCTGGATGATAAGAATGTATTTGAGTACAAGCAGGAAAACGGCATGGTAAATATCTATATACATGACGTTAACGGAACATTAAAGTAAGCGGCATTCATCTATTACAGATATATGAGTATCTGTTGAGTTTAGGAGCTTTCGGAGGGGGAAGATGAAAGCGACAAAGAATATCCGGCGATATATAGATGATCAGAAGCGCCTTGAAGACAGGCTTTTTTCGGTTGTTTTGATGGTTGGTGTAGTTATCGTCTGGGTATCGATGGTCGTAACCTTTATAGAAAAGCTTGGACCGGGGGCAAATGTCGGCCCGATAGCATCTGCAGTTATGCTGGTGATCGTTATCATCGTTGCATACAAACTCAAGAAGATGGATCTGGCCAGGCTGATGCTGTGTTATATGCTGAATTGTCTGGTGGTCCCATTAGCCTTCTTTTCGTGCGGCGGGATCGATTCGGGCATGCCGCTTTATATGCTGGCCGGATTATTCCTTGTAGTGCCTGTTCTTAAAGGCGCAAAGAGGATAGTATGCATAATAGTTTCTTTTGCTGTTGATATCGGCAGCATCATCGTGTCATATTTGATCAGACCCGCTGCGGCTGATTTAGAAGTTGAAGGCGGCAGTTTTTTTGCGCAGCTGACTCCCGAAGCCAGAACTGCAGATATGATCTGTTCTATCATACTTATCGGTCTGTATATAGTCATAACAACAACGCTTATCATGGACGCTTATCAGAAGGAGAGGGAGAGCACGGAAGAGCTTCTTATGAAACTTGATGAGCTTTCCAGCAAAGATGAGCTGACAGGGCTTTATAACAGGCGCGGTTTTCTGAGCTTCCTTGAGCAGACGCCTGTAAAGGATGATGAAAGATATTATCTTTGCATGATAGATATCGATCATTTTAAAAGGCTCAATGATACTTACGGGCATTTCTTTGGCAACGCCGTATTAAGGCAGCTGGCCACGCTTATGACGGATGAAGTTGATGAAGATAATAATGAGATAGTGGTAAGATACGGCGGTGAGGAATTCCTGATCATAATCAGGGCAAACGGAAAAGAAGAAGCCTACAGAAGGATAGACAGGATCAGGACCAAATTTGTGGATGTCAGGTGGGATAAGGACCCGGATCTGCTTACTTCCTTCAGCGCAGGGCTGGTGCGCTGCTCAAGATTCGGCGCTACTTCAGAAGCTATTGATTATGCCGATAAGCTTTTATACACGGCCAAGGAAAACGGCCGTAATCTTATAAGAATGTAAGTATAATATTTATTAGTCCAGTATATCCCGGGGATTATCCCCGCTATTAAGAAATTCAGCCCTTGGAAGATCTTCTTTCAGGGGCAGTTTTTTCTGGTTAGTAAGTCCGAAGGAGTTCATGCCTTCATGTATATCCGCTGCCCTTTGGGCGCAATCAAAAAGATTGCCGTCAAGCCATGAGAAGTCGATCACGCCGCGGGAGAAGGTTTTGTCCATAGCGGCGCGTGAGAGTTTAAAGGTCCTGTTAATGCCGGGGATCCGGATACTTCCGCTTTTTCCAAGGTCGTCGGAGTAACCCTGCGTAACAATATTCATTTCATAATAAGTCGAGCCGTCGGAGTTATGTTTTTCATCAACCTTGATATCTAAGGATCCGTTGTAGCGGGCATAGGTTTCCTGGAGTATGTTGGATATCTCAACGTAATTTTTTATTTCTTTAAGCTCATCTACCAGTGCTTTAAGTTCTTTATCTTCTGATATCAGAGCAGCGTTTTCGTGGAGCATCATACGTTCGCGCATTGGACCGAAAATCCCGCGAGTGGAAAAAATACTGTAGAGCAGCGATATTATGCCTGTTGGCATAAAGATATATATAAGAGGCAGGATATGCAGTCTTAAGCTGAGAAAGCCTAAGCACATCAAAAGTCCGCTCAGCATGTAATCCCAGAAACGGTTATCGCTGTGCTTGAGCATGGGGGTGTATTGCGAACGGAAATGTTCGATCTCCGTGATCGCTTTATCGATATCTTCACTCTTATTTTTACTGTAGATCAGTTCGGTTTTCATAATGGCAGTCAGCTGTCATCCTTTCAAGAGAAATATTGCAAAGCCGTAGCAGGCTTCAGTTTTCCTGGCTGGATTCAAGGCGGCGCAGCAGTACCACCGCATCAAAGAGAGGCTGCTTCATCATATGCTCGGCGCCTACGCGCTGTACCATCTCATTCACCATCTCTTCAATGTATTCGTCGGTATATTTCCCGTCAGGACGTATATAATCAATGCTGGGTATGCTGGATACCAGACCGCTGTCGGAAAGACAACGTTTAAGTTTTATCACGATATCGTCATATTCCTTGGGAGTTTCGTTTTCTCTGATCATCAATAGTTTCATAAGTGTAACCCTCCTTATCTTTCGATAATTATATAATATTCGCGCATATCCCGCAAGACAGACCATGGTGCCGTACCACGTGTTTTTTTGCCCGGGCAGGTGAAACAGGCGGGGGGGCTGCCGGGGCTTGACACACTTGTCTGCGCAGATATACTTATGTTATATAATAGCAGGGACGGAGGACATAATGGCAACGCGGATACTGATAGTAGAAGACGACAGGGAGATCAGAAAGCTTCTCGCGGATTTCCTTAAAGCACATGGATCTGAAGTTACACAAGCAGAAGATGGCCGCGAGGCATCCGCGGTTATGATGGCGGAGAAGTTTGATGTTATCCTGATGGATATGATGCTGCCATATAAATCCGGTGAGGAACTGATCGCGGAGCTTAAGTCTGATACTGCGACTGAACGCAGTAAGACGCCTGTGATAGTTATATCCGCCAGATCAAAATTAGATACGCGTCTGGAAGTGCTGCGTATGGGCGCAGATGATTATATCATCAAGCCTTTTGATCTGGAAGAGGTTCTGGTGCGTATAGAAGTGGTGCTGCGAAGGATCAAAGAACAGGAAAACAGCGCGGAAGTCTTAAGTTTCGGACAGCTGGTACTCGATGTACGCAATAATTCCTTAAGCTATGACGGGCGCGAGATAAAGCTTACATCCAAAGAGCTTCAGCTTTTGCAGCTTTTTCTTAAGAATCCGAAGAAGACATTTACCAAGGCCAATCTGTATGAATCTGTCTGGGATGATGTCTATTATTATGAGGATAATACCATCAATGTCCATATAAGTAATCTGAGGAACAAACTGAAGAAGGCGGCAGGAGAGGATATTATAGAGACCGTTTGGGGCATAGG
>CAMOEK010000238.1:0-3670 GCA_946612125.1 uncultured Lachnospiraceae bacterium
GGTGCATCGGAACGGAAGGCTGCAGTCGCTATCTCTTCCGTCTTTATATTCAGCGTATGTGCAAAGTTTTCGAGAAAGGATCCGCAGCCGGAGGAGCAGGCTTCGTTCACCACGATATTTGTGATGATGCCCTTCTCCAGCCAGATGGCCTTCATATCCTGTCCGCCTATATCCAGTATAAAGCTGGTATCCTCACCGAAATAATGTGAAGCTGCCAGCGCATGCGCCACGGTCTCCACCAGATGGGTCTCGGTACGGAATGCCTTGTTGAACAGGAACTCCCCGTAACCGGTAGATGCGGCAGCTATTATCTCAAGCTCTGCTCCGGCCTTTTCATATTTATCATACATATCAAGGAGCGCCTTCTTTGCCACATCCAGGGGATTGCCCTTATTGGAAGCATAGAAGGAATCTATCAGCTCCTCCTGCTCGTTCATCAGTACCAGCTTGGTAGTGGTGGAGCCGGAGTCGATGCCCAGATAAACCCTTAACTTTTCGCCCTTCTTAGGCTGATAGGAAGGCATATCGGGCTTTTTGTGCCTTTTCGCAAATGCCTCTCTCTCACTGTCACTGTCAAAATATCTCTGTCCTTTTTCAGAAGCTTTCTCATCAAGGTTCTTAAGTCCCTTCAAGCCCTCGATCAGATCTTCGACCCTGCGGCTTTCGGCATTTTGATGCAGCTCTTCTATAGAAAGTGAAGCGCCGTAGGCCACCATCATCTCCGGATGCTCGGGGATGATCACGTCATCATCCGTAAGTTCCAGTCTTTCCTTGAAAACCTTACCCAGACGGGGATGGAAGGTAAGCGGGCCGCCTTCAAAAGCTACGGGCGCCTTTATTTCCAGTCCCTGTGAAAGACCGCCGATGGTCTGCTTTGCTATCGCATGATAGGAAGAAAGCGCTATGTCTTCCTTCTTTACGCCCTGGTTTAAGAGCGCCTGTATATCTGTCTTTGCGAACACACCGCAGCGGCCGGAAATATCGTAAACGCTGCTGCCGCGCTCTGCTGCCGCATTAAGCTCTGTTGCCGGAATATTAAGTACGGTAGCCACCTCATCGATGAATGCGCCGGTGCCGCCTGCGCAGCTTCCGTTCATACGCATGTCAAATACCTGGGGCTCGCCGTTATCATCATCCTTAAAGAAGATGATCTTTGCATCCTGACCGCCCAGCTCTATAGCCGTGCCTATATGATGATAGATACGCTTAAGAGCCAGGGAGTTTGCAACCACCTCCTGGGTGAAGGGTACGCCAAGTCCCTCTGCAAGGTGTCTTGCGCCTGAACCGGTCATGCACATTATTATGTCTTTTCCGGCCAGTTCACCCTTTGCTTCTTCCAGAAGGTTTATTATGCTTTCTCTCTGCCTTGCGAAGTGCCTGATGTACTTATGATAAGTAAGCTCGCCTTCCTTTGTTATCGCTATCTTTGTGGTCGTGGATCCTACATCGATACCCACCATGATCTTGTTGGTACTCATTTCTTTTATTTCCTTTATCTAAATATTCAAAAGATTCTTCGTCACTGCGCTCCTCAGAATTACATGCGAAGCTACCATCTTATGCTCACTCTAATATTCGTTACACTTATCTCATATTCTTTACAAATTCATCAAAACGCGGCAAAAGAAATGATAAATGTCCGTAAGTCGCTGTATCCAGAATACCCTTTCGTTTCAGACGTTCACGGTAAACAGAAAGCTTTTCGGAACTCATATTCTCAATCTTTTGCCTCAGATCCTTTATTGCTATGTTATTTTCCGATGCTATGGCATACGCCACCTCATGATCTGTAGCCGACATTTCTGACCATATTTTTTCATATACATATTCAGAAAGATACTGATCGAATTCCGGCATTATATCTTCAAGCGAATTATATGATCTCTCATTCCAATAAAGATATCCCAAAAGCTGGAATGCAAACGGATAGCCCTTTACTATATCAGCCATATGTCCCGCTTCTTCATTGTCAATATCGAATACCTTCTGATATGCACTGCGGATAGCACTGTAATTCAACGGTTCCAGAAATACTTTAGGTGCGCGATATAAAAAAGTAAGATTATCAACATTCTGCAATTCGTAAATATTTTCATACAAACCAGTCATAAGCAAAAAGACAGGCAGATCCTGCCGTAAAAAAATCTGAAATGCACTCACAAAAATACGCATGTTCTCTGTATTTGTCACTTCATCGATGGTTATCAGAACGCGCTTATTATGTTTATCAAGAGCTTTGAGCATACGGCTGACTGCAACCTCTATATCTGCTACCGGTGAAGCACCCTCTATCGATACTCCGATGCCAAAAGAAGTAAGATTGATCTTAGCCTCTAAAAAAAGATGCTGCAGCTGTTTCTGATCGTATAATCTGGCAGCCAGGCCTTCCAGAAGATCACGTGCCGGGTTAAGTTCAAGTACCACCCAGTCCTTCATGGATGAAAACTCCCGGGCTATGGAAGTCATCATTACGGTCTTGCCGCTGCCGCGAACCCCCGTAAGCATATATACATAACTGGCAGGAGTTTCCGATGTAAAATCCTCGATTATGTTATTTGTCTGAATCGGTCTGGATACAAATTTACCGGGTTTCTTTCCAAATGCTATTGTAAAAGGATTCGACATGATCCCCACCTTTTATAACTTTCTATCTGTTTTATAAGTTTTTATAACTGAGCCAATATTTTTATAACTTCCGGATTATTTTATAAGTTTTTATAACTTTTGTCAATTACATGCTCACCGAAGGATTCTCTTATTTCACCAATTCCTCTGCCAGTGCCTTAAGCTGCTCTATATTTTCTTCCTTAAGCGTGGACTTAATTGTCACCATGGGCTCCACAAGTTCCACATCCTTAAAGCCCTCGATATACTGCTTCATCACGCGGCCGGCGGTGGGTGCCCAGCTGCCGTTCTCCACCAGTGCAACTTTTCGCTTCTGATATGCCTTTATGCTCAGCACATTAAGGAATGCACGCATGGGCGGGAAGACATCGGCATCATAGGAAGATGCGCACAGTACCATCCTGCTGTAGCGGAATGCGTCTTCCACACCTTCATGCAGATCATCCTCGGTTAAGTTGGTCACGCCGCACTTAACGCCTTTAGCTTCCAGTATTTCCTGAAGCTTAAGCGCTGCAGGCTTAGTGCCCGTATCATGGATCCCGGCATAAATTATCGCCACGCCTTCGTCCTCGGGCTCATATGCCGACCAGGTCTTGTACTTATCTATATAGAAGCTTAAGGGCTCATTTTCCGGAAGTACCGGTCCGTGAAGCGGGCAGATGTGCTCTATCTCTTTACCTGCAAGCTTTTTAAGTACCGCCTGCACCTGCGCTCCGTATTTTCCTACTATATTAAAGTAATATCTTCGCGCTTCGCAGGCCCAGTCGTCTGCCTCGGCGCCCTTGTATCCGAATTTACCGAATCCGTCTGCGGAAAAGAGTATCTTTGATGATGCGTCATAAGTCATCATCACCTCCGGCCAGTGCACCATGGGCGCAGCGATGAAGCTGAGCGTATGCTTGCCCAGTTCAAAGCTGTCGCCTTCTTTTATGATATCCGTGCGGCTGCTCAGATCTGCTGCAAAAAACTGCTTCATCATATTGGAGGCCGCCATGGATGTCTTTATCCTTGCATTCGGATACTTATCCAGAAACGCCAAAAGCGA
>CAMOEK010000239.1:0-3668 GCA_946612125.1 uncultured Lachnospiraceae bacterium
CAGCTTTTTCTGCAGCTTCTGTAAAATGTCATCCATGAGTTTACCGACTATACCTACAACCAACATCGACAGAATTACCTGTCCGGGCATGGAAAGCGATCTTCCATCCATCAGCATATATCCTATCCCTGATGTAGCTGCTATCATCTCGGCTGCGACCACGCATATCCACGCATTTCCCAAACCTATCTTAAGCCCGGTCATTACCTGGGGAAATGAAGCAGGTATTATCACATCCTTAATAAGCTTTTTTTTGGGTATTTCAAATATCTGAGATACTTCAAAGTATCTTTTATCTATTTGTCGTATCCCATCCACAACATTCGTAAGTATGGGGAATACTGCGCCGATAAATATGATAAAGATCTTGGAAGCCTCCCCTATTCCCAGCCAGATTATAGCAATCGGGATCCATGCAATAGGCGGGATAGGTTTAAGTATCTGCAGTATAAGTCCCGTGAGTGTCTCGGCATTCTTTGATAAAGATATCAATATACCCAGTGCTATCGCGACCAAAGCCGCCAGAAAGAATCCCGAAAAAACTCTTCCTATACTCACTCCTATATTTTTTATAAGCACACCATTCTTTATTGTCTTAATAAAAAGTCCTAATATCTCGTGCGGAGCAGGCAGCATGTACGGAGGCAGGTTTCCGCTTAAGGAAGCCGCCTCCCATACTGTTATCACAACAAAGGGCAATAAAAGGTACTTTATCCGGTATACTAATCCTTTCTTTTCTTTTTTCATATCACCATCACCTTTGCCGGAGCTTTTCCATGATCACTTTGTGGTGATCCCCGCATTTGACAGATGTTTTCTGTCAACAAATGCATCTACATCCACTTCATTTGCCGCAAACCCCTGTTCACGGTTAAACTTCTCTACATCTTTCAGTTCATCAATGTCCTTATCGCTTATATAAGTACTGAATTCGTATTTTCCAAGCAATTGGGTAAGGGTTTCTGTAGGAAGATTTATCTCATCCTTAAGCTGTACTGCAGCAGCTGCCGGATCAGCCTTTATCTCATCATTTGCTCTCTCAACCGCTTTTATAAAAGCTGTCAGCGCATCCGGATTATTATCTGCAAAATCCTGTGTCGCAAAAAAGAATACATTATTACTCTTGATCCCGGTTCCATCTAAAAGTATCTTTATGGTTCCGGTAGAGAGCGTAGAGCTCAGACCCGGCTCCCAGATTATTCCCGCATCAGCCTGCTCTGTCGATACAGCATTTCCTATATCGGAATTCGGAAGATTTATCTGCTCAATATCATCAAAAGTAAGTCCCGCTTCTTCAAGCACCAGGCCAAGGAAATGCTGGCCATATGAGCCCTTTACATACGCAACTTTCTTGCCCTTAAGTTGCGAAGGATCGCTTATATCAGATCCTGCAGGCAGTGTTAAAGCCACCGTAGTCTCTCCTGCAGAAAGCTTCGCAAAGGTGACTGTTTTCTGTCCCGATGCTTTGGCTACCAGTAAAGGCACATCACCGATAAGACCGATATCCTCTGCGCCGGCTGCAAACGCTTCATTCTCCGGAGGTCCTGACTCGAAAGAATCCCAGGTGATCTTAAGATCTTTGTACCCAAGTTTCTCAAGTTCCTCAGTGAAATATCCGTTCTTCTTGGCAAGAAGTATATTTGCCGCATATACACCGGGCTGGGTAGCAACACGTATCACGTCTGCTTTGATCCCGCTTTCTGCAACATTTTCATTAATCTCTTTCCCTGCAGCGCTGACCGTAGTACCGCATGCCGTTAATGATCCCAATAAAGTAAACGATAAAACAGATGCCAGTATTGTTTTTAAAGAATTCTTTTTCATGATGATCTCCTCTCTTTAATCTACTGTTAACTGCTAAACTGTCATAATGACTGAAAAACGGATGCTCTTTCTTTTGTCTTTCTATTCCCTTTGCAAGATTAAGATCAAGAACATCTTCCGCTTTTATCTTTACTACCGCAGCAATATCAAACCCTTTTGTTTCCTGATACTTTCTGTAATATTCTTCGTATTCCCTTCCACAGGTAAGTATCTTCTTTATGCGTCCGTGTATAAGAAATGACTCCTTATCTTCTCCTATAACCAGCACCGATACTTTCTTATCAAACCATATGCTGTATACTGCATTGCTGTAGCTCTTTGAAGATTCCAATACTTCAACATAAGTAAGCTCATTATCGGCTGATATCTGAAGCGATCCTTTGGGCGCTGAATTGATCTCCCCGTTTCTGTCCTGTGAGGATACTACTTTGATACTGTTTTTGTTTTCTATCAGATTTTTTAATTCTTCATTTATTATTGACATGATACCGCTCCTTATTAAATTCTCTGCAGATCTGAATTCGGATGATTTCCGCATCTTCTGTAATCATCAAATTCTGCTGTGACTCCATACTTCCTGCTGAGCTTATCAAGACCTATTGTAAGCTGTGCATAATAATCAAGCGATGCATTCTTCTGATCCCTGAATACCGAATTGGGCCTCGGCACCCATACTATATACACCACAGCCACACCTTTGCTTATAAGTGTTTCAGCCTCTTCCAGGATATTCTTTAGAGCTTCTTCCTCTGTAGGAAAGCCGTTAGGCTTGGCCAGTTCCACTCCGCCTACTGTACCGGTTCCCACATAACCTTTTCCGAAAATATCCACTGCATCTATAAGACGCTTCTTCCATTCCTTATATCCTACATGCTTTGCTTTTCCCGGACAGATCCAATTAAACTTTTCTTCATTAAGAACTTCAATATCCGAAGTGTAACTCATCAATCCCGTTTCTTCATGAAGTCTTGAAAGCTGGTCATAATTCAAAGCAGTAGTTATTACCTGACTCGGAAATCTTCCGTTAAAGTTTTTTCCTATAGCCTTAAGTACATCTATGTAATACTGCAGCTCATCATCAAACGGTGTCTTTCCTCCTATGTCGGATCCCATTGTCATACAAAGGGTTGTAAATCTTCCCTTCTGTTTGATCGCCTCCCTCACGGTCTCGTAAGCGTCCTGAGGCGTCATCTTCTGCTTAGTGACACCGTCAATATTGATATGAGGATTCAGATCACAATACCGGCAGGGCAGGCCTTCCGTAAAGAAACAACATTTGGATGTAGGCGTTATATTCAGTCTCTGCGGCCTTGCAAAAATTATCGAATCCATCGGCGTACCCGAGGATGTAGTTTTTCCGTAAAAATCCGGCTTTTCCCAGAAATCTATTTCTTCTACTACTTTATCCTTATCGATCAGTACATATGCCCCGTCTCTGTAATCCACAATATACGGGTTCTGCTCTATCGGAGTAGCATCGGTTATCACTATGCTTCCGTCTCTTAATACCAGGGCCTCCGGTATTCCAAACTTATTCTTCTGATCCCTGGCTCCCAATGTTGAAAAGAATACGTTTGATCCCGTCAGCTGATACTTGTCCTTATCTACGTTCTTTAAAACATTTTCGGTGTAACACACACCTCTTCTCTGTACATCTGTTTTTAACAGATTTAATCTTGGCAGTTCGGGATATCTTGCCAGCGTTTCCTCAAACGCTTCATCCCTTTTGTTTTCTGTACTCATTGTTTTTCCCTCACCTTTCTTTCTGTTTTAATAAAAAAGGTTCAGGCACGAAGCATCTGCTCCGATCCTGAACCTCCGGTTTTCCGGTCAGTCCATACTTT
>CAMOEK010000240.1:0-3658 GCA_946612125.1 uncultured Lachnospiraceae bacterium
CGGGTCATCCTGAGCGTAAGCGAAGGATCTTGAAAGACTTGAGGCATAGACAAAAGCCCATGTTAGAGAATAATTATCGGTATCATACTAAGGAGCAAACATATGACTATCCTTGACCAGCTGGCCGGCCATGCGCGTGAGCGCGTGGCTGCGGCGAAAAAGAATATAAGCCCCGAAAGCATGCGACGTGAAGCGGAGGCAATGGCAAAGGGCGGCTTCGTTTTCGAAGAGGCGCTTAAGAAGCCGGGCATCAGCTTTATCTGCGAGTGCAAGAAGGCTTCGCCTTCTAAAGGCCTTATAGCGCCTGACTTTCCCTATCTTCAGATCGCTGAGGATTATGAGGCTGCGGGAGCCGACGCCATATCCGTGCTAACCGAGCCCAAGTGGTTTCTGGGCAGCGACGAGTATCTTAAGGAGATAACGCAGGCGGTATCCATACCCTGCATACGCAAGGACTTTACCGTGGATGAGTATATGATCTACGAGGCAAAGACCCTGGGGGCATCTGCAGTGCTTCTTATCTGTTCGATCCTTGATAAAAAGCAGATAAAGGAGTATATTGCGATAAGTGATTCGCTGGGGCTGTCCGCGCTGGTGGAAACGCACGACGAGGCTGAAGCGGAGACGGCTCTGGATGCAGGCGGCCGCATCATCGGAGTGAACAACCGTAATCTGAAGGATTTTTCCGTGGATACGGGCAATAGCAGGCGTCTTCGCAGCCTGATACCTGCCGATAAGATATTCGTGTCCGAGAGCGGCGTGAGTACGGCGGAGGATGTGGCTGCGCTTAGAGCTGCCGGCGTCGATGCAGTACTCGTAGGCGAGGCGCTCATGCGCGCCGCCGACAAGACTGCCAAACTCCGGGAATTAAAAAACCGGGGGGACGGTCCTCGTGGTTTTGGTGGCCTCTCATGAGCAGGATCAAACTCTGCGGCATGACCCGTCCTGAAGACATCGTTGCCGTAAACGAGACCGGGCCCGAATATATCGGCTTTGTGTTCTGGGAGCCTTCTAAACGATACATATCAAAGCAGGCGGCAGCAGAGCTTAAGAAAATGTTATCGCCGGATATCATGGCTGTGGGCGTATTTGTAAACGAGCCTGTAGAAAAAGCTGCAGAGATCGCAGAGGCAGGCGTGATCGATCTTATACAATTGCACGGAGATGAAGACGATGCCTATATAAGCCGCCTGCGCGCGCTTACCGGCAAACCGCTGATACAGGCGATAAGGATCACAGGCCCTGCGGATATCGAAAAAGCCGAAAGATCCACTGCCGATCATATTCTTCTGGATTCAGGCAAGGGCGGCGGCAGGACCATAGACTGGGAGCTGGCAGCTAAGATAAGCCGCCCCTATTTCCTGGCGGGAGGCTTGAATCTCGAAAATGTAAGCGCCGCCATCGAAAAGCTGCATCCGTATGCGGTGGATGTAAGCAGCGGCATAGAAAGCGGCGGACATAAGGATGCCGTCAAAATGAAAGAGTTTGTAAAAGCTGTCAGGGAGGCTTGAGGACAAGGGGACTGTCCCTGCATTCTCATCAACACATACATAGGAGGATTACACAATGACCAACGAGAAAGGACGCTTTGGCGTGCACGGCGGGCAATACATACCCGAGACTCTGATGAACGCCGTGATAGAGCTGGAAGAAGCTTACAATAAATTTAAAGCGGATCCCGAGTTTAACAGGGAGCTTACGGAGCTGTTCAACGAATACGCCGGCAGGCCTTCACGTCTGTATTATGCAGAGAAGATGACAAAGGATCTGGGCGGCGCAAAGATCTATCTTAAAAGAGAGGATCTGAATCATACCGGCTCACATAAGATAAACAACGTGCTGGGGCAGGCGCTTCTTGCCAGGAAAATGGGCAAGACCAGACTGATAGCCGAAACCGGCGCAGGCCAGCATGGCGTGGCAACGGCGACTGCTGCAGCTCTTATGGGAATGGAGTGCGTGGTCTTCATGGGCGAAGAGGATACCAAGCGTCAGGCACTTAACGTATACCGCATGCGTCTGCTGGGATCGGAAGTCATACCGGTAAAGAGCGGCACTGCAACGCTTAAGGACGCCGTAAGCGAGGCCATGAGAGAATGGACCAGCCGCATCAGCGATACGCATTATTGTCTGGGGTCTGTAATGGGTCCTCATCCCTTCCCTACTATTGTAAGGGATTTTCAGTCTGTGATCTCAAAAGAGATCAAGCAGCAGATGCTGGAAAAGGAAGGCAGGCTGCCCGATGCGGTCATCGCCTGTGTGGGCGGCGGGTCCAACGCGATGGGCAGCTTCTATAATTTTATTGAAAATAAAGAAGTGGCTCTGATAGGATGCGAGGCTGCAGGCCGCGGCATAGACGGCTTTGAAACAGCTGCTACCATAAACACAGGACGACTGGGCATCTTTCATGGGATGAAGAGTTATTTCTGCCAGGATGAGTACGGCCAGATAGCTCCCGTGTATTCCATAAGCGCCGGTCTTGATTATCCCGGCATAGGGCCCGAGCATGCCTGGCTGCATGATACCGGCCGTGCGCAGTATGTGCCGGTTACCGATGATGAAGCGGTAGAGGCGTTCGAATACCTTTCGCGCACGGAAGGCATAATACCGGCTATCGAATCCGCACATGCGGTGGCTCATGCAAAAAAGATCGCGCCGGCTATGGATAAGGATAAGATAATAGTCATTACGATCTCCGGCCGCGGTGACAAGGACTGCGCCGCTATAGCAAGATACAGAGGAGAAAACATAAATGAGTAGAATAGCAGAAGCATTTAAGAAGAAAGCATTTATCCCTTTTATTACCTGCGGTGATCCGGATATAGAGACCACAAAGGCGGCGGTGCGCGCCATGGTCGAGAACGGCGCGGATATGATAGAGCTGGGCATTCCCTTTTCCGACCCCACGGCAGAAGGCCCCGTTATACAGGGGGCCAATGTGCGCGCGCTTTCGGGCGGCATCACTACGGATAAGGTGTTTGATATGGTCAGGGATCTCAGGAAAGACATCACCATCCCTCTGCTTTTTATGACCTATGCGAACGTGGTATACTCCTATGGAGCAGAGAAGTTCATATCACTCTGTAAAGAAACAGGTATCGACGGACTGATACTGCCTGATGTTCCCTATGAAGAGAAGGAGGAATTCTCCGGGCTTTGCGATAAGTATGATGTGGCGCTGGTAAGCTTTATAGCACCCACATCCGAAAACCGCATCGCCATGATAGCTAAGGAAGCCAAAGGCTTTATATACGTGGTATCCAGTCTGGGCGTGACCGGAGTGCGCAGCGAGATAAAGACGGATCTTGCTTCCATAGTAAAGATCATCCGCGAAAACACCGATGTGCCCTGTGCTATAGGATTCGGTATCTCCACGCCGGAGCAGGCCGCAAAAATGAGCGCTATAGCTGATGGCGTGATAATAGGCAGCGCCATTATCCGCCTGCTGGAAAAGCATGGTAAGGAAGCTCCTGAGTATATAGGGGAGTATGTGAAGAGTATTACAGACGCGATAAACTGAAGTTCCTATTAGCAAAAAAAATACTATTTGACAAGCAGGCCCGCTTATGATAAACTGTATCTTCGTGACGGGCCACTAGCTCAGTCGGTAGAGCACTTGACTTTTAATCAAGTTGTCGGGGGTTCGATTCCCCCGTGGCTC
>CAMOEK010000241.1:0-3652 GCA_946612125.1 uncultured Lachnospiraceae bacterium
GAGCCCATATCTGGATAATGCGTTTCTGCTGGGAAATGTTCCGGGAGTCAGCGCACTTGCGGGCTTTTATGAAGGCAGCTTTATCGTACAGGATGCCGCAAGCATGCTGGCTGTTAAAGCGGCAGGCATAAAGGAAGGGGATACAGTAATAGATCTTTGTGCCGCGCCCGGCGGCAAAAGCATTTATGCCGCATCTATGTGCGGCTCACAAGGCAGGGTTTATGCTTTTGATCTGAGTGAAACAAAAGCTGAAAGGATAAAAGAGAACGCCGGGAGAGTTAAGGCTGACAATATTATCGCGGCTGTTCATGATGCAACGGTATTTGATCCGGAGCTTGAAGATAAAGCTGATGTGCTGATAGCCGATCTGCCCTGCAGCGGTCTGGGTGTTATGGGCAGGAAGGCTGATATAAGGTACCGGCTTAAGGAAGATGATATCTGCGCGCTTGCCCGGCTGCAGCGGGATATACTTAAAAATGCGGCTTCCTATGTAAAACCCGGCGGAGTTCTTATGTACAGCACCTGTACAGTAAGCCGTGAAGAAAATGAGGATAACAGAAAGTGGTTTATCGATAATTTTGACTTTGAAGCCCTTGGTTTTGCTGAGCGTATGCCACAGGCATTTAAGGAAAGCACGGCTTCGGAAGGTTATCTGCAGCTTATCTGCGGCGAGCCTGAGGGAATGCCGCTTATGGATGGTTTCTATATCTCGCTTTTCAGGAGGCGCACATGAAAGACATTAAGAGTCTTGATTTAGAGGAATTAAAAAAAGAGACAGAGCTTCTGGGAGAAAAGAGATTCAGGGCGGAACAGATCTATTCCTGGCTGCATAACAAACTGGCGCGCTCTTTTGATGAGATGAGCAATATATCCGCAGCTTTAAAAGAAAAGCTTTCACGGGATTATGAAATAACCGTATTCGATATATTGAGAAAGCAGGTATCAAAGAATGACGGTACGGTCAAATATCTTTTCGGATTACCCGACGGGAACAGCATAGAAACCGTATCCATGGATTATCATCATGGCCACAGCGTGTGCATTTCATCACAGGTGGGCTGCCGCATGGGCTGTGCTTTCTGTGCCTCCACGCTTGGCGGGCTTGTGCGGGATCTGAGCGCTTCCGAGATGCTCGAACAGATCTATTCCGTGACCAGGGATCTGAATAAACGAGTGGATAATGTGGTGGTCATGGGCATAGGCGAGCCTATGGATAATTACGATAACGTGGTACGTTTTATAAGGCTGCTTACTTCGGATAAAGGACTTAATCTGAGCGTCAGAAATATCACGGTGTCCACCTGCGGCATAGTGCCGGGGATCATTAAGCTTTCGGAAGAGGGGCTTGGTATTACGCTGGCTTTGTCTTTGCATGCAGTCACGGATGAAAAAAGAAGAAAGATCATGCCTGTCGCTAAGAGCTATACCATTGCGCAGCTGATGGAAGCAGTCGATACTTATTTTCAAAAAACGGGCAGGAGAGTCACTTTTGAGTATTCACTTATAGCCGGAGTAAACGATACGGAAGAAGATGCAAAAGGCCTGGCAGCCCTGGCGGCAAAGAGAGGCTGCCATGTGAATCTTATTCCGGTCAATCCGGTTACCGAGGCGGGGCTTAAGGAGCCGGACCGTGAGGCTGTGCTTAGGTTTCAGGATAAGCTTGGCAGGATGAAAGTCAATGCTACGATTCGCCGTGAACTGGGGCGTGATATAGACGGAGCCTGCGGGCAGCTGAGACGGGCGCATAATAATATTATGTAAACTGATTGACCCTTTTGGCCAGATGTGCTAAAATGTGGCGTGGTCTGAAGGAGACCTTTGACGAAAATGAAACTTAGCTCTTACTCGGTAACCGATATCGGCAGACTGAGAAAACTGAATCAGGATTATGTATTTACCTCTGAGGTGCCCGTCGGGACATTGCCCGACCTTTTTATCGTTGCAGACGGTATGGGCGGGCACAAGGCCGGGGAATATGCATCAAAATGCGCCGTGGAGACTATGGTGAGCCAGATCAATTCTTCGGGTGAACGCGGAAGCATAAGGGTGATATCAAACGCGATCAGGGAAGCAAACCGCAGGGTCAGGAACAAGGCGCTGTCCGATGATAATTATTTCGGCATGGGAACCACGCTTGTTGTTGCGACCGTCGATGAAGATGGCTTGTGCGTTGCGAATGTCGGAGACAGCCGGCTGTATCTGATCAGCAACGGAGAGATCAGACAGGTTACCGTAGATCATTCGCTTGTGGAAGAAATGGTGCAGATGGGAGAACTTGAGAGAAAGTCGGCGCGCAATCATCCGGACAAGAATATCATTACCCGCGCAGTAGGGGTAATGGAAGAGGTTGATCCCGACTTTTTTGAAGTGGAAGATCTGGTTGTGGGAGACACGATACTCATGTGTTCCGACGGTCTTTCCAATATGCTTGAAGATACAGAGATAATGGGTATAGTAGACGGCGAAGGCACGCTGAAGGAAAAGGCGCTTCGTCTGGTGGCTGCCGCCAATATGAATGGCGGAAGAGATAATATAACCGTAATACTAGTGAGGGTGGAAGGTTAAGGAGCAGTAATGATCAAGATAGGTATGACAGTTGCAGACCGCTACGAGATTCTTGAAAAGATCGGCACCGGCGGTATGAGTGATGTATACAGGGCCAAGGACCATAAGCTCAACAGGCATGTTGCAGTAAAGGTTCTTAAGCAGGAGTTTTCCGAGAATAAGGATTTCCTGCAGAAATTCCGCAGTGAGGCTCAGTCTGCGGCAGGTCTTATGCACCCCAATATCGTTAATGTTTATGATGTTGGCGAGGAAAGCGGCTCACACTATATCGTAATGGAACTCGTAGAGGGCATTACGCTTAAGAAGTATATCGAAAAGAAGGCCAGACTTTCTGTCAGAGAGGCTGTAAGCATTGCTATCCAGGTGGCTCAGGGCATTGAAGCCGCTCATAATAATCATATCATTCACAGGGATATCAAGCCTCAGAATGTTATCATAAGCATGGACGGCAAAGTGAAGGTTACGGACTTTGGCATTGCAAAGGCCGCTACCAGCAATACCATTACATCAAACGTAATGGGCAGTGTGCATTATACTTCGCCTGAGCAGGTTCGCGGCGGTTTTTCGGATGAGAAGAGCGATATCTATTCTCTGGGTATAACTTTGTTTGAAATGCTTACCGGCCGCGTGCCTTTTAACGGTGATACTACCGTAGCAGTGGCTATCAAACATATACAGGAGCCCATGCCGTCTCCCAGGGATTTTGTCCCGGAGATACCTGTAAGCCTGGAAAAAATAGTGCTCAAATGTACGCAGAAGAGCCCTGACAGACGTTATCAGTCTGCTCCCGAGCTTATAGAGGATCTCAAGAAATCGCTCATATCTCCCGATGAAGATTTTGTCAAACTTGATGAGAATGATGAAAGCGGAGCAACCAAGGATATATCGGCTCAGGAGATAAAGCGCATCAGACAGCAGGCAAGCAGAAGGGATTCTTTTGATGCGCAGATGATGGGCGGAGCTGCCGGAACAGCGCAGGAGGGTAATCCTGACGATTATCGGGAAGGCAACGGCGGATACGAAGGAGAGTACCCCGAATATGAAGGCGAGCATCCTGAGTATGAAGGAGAGTACCCCGAATATGAAG
>CAMOEK010000242.1:0-3638 GCA_946612125.1 uncultured Lachnospiraceae bacterium
CGTCATACTGTGATAACTGCAGTATGATCGACATAACGGAAATACCCCATGGGGGAGTAGCAAGCGCTTTGCGTAGTAAGTCAACAATCCCGGCCTTATAGTCTGGCTTGCTTCAAATTGCGAGACTCATGTGTAGCAAAAACTATGCATGGAGTCTGTATATGATCAGATCTGGGACCCGGATATGGTTTTTGCCATATCCGGGTTTTTCAATCTACAGCCAAAAGGAGGAGTTATGAATAAGACATTTTTGGAGATCAGGGATCTGAAAAAAAGTTTCGGAACAGGAGAAGCCAGACAGGATGTACTGCGCGGCATGAGTTTTACAGTCGATAAAGGAGAGTTCTGTGTATTACTGGGACCCTCCGGATCGGGCAAGTCAACGCTGTTAAATATAATCGGTGGTATAGATACACCTGACAGCGGATATATAAGCATTAAAGGTGATAAGCTTGAGGATATGAATGAGAAACAGCTTACAGCATACAGGCGCAGACATCTGGGATATGTATTCCAGATGTATAATCTTATCCCTAATCTGAATGTAAAGGAAAACATTGAAGTGGGCGCTTATCTTTCGGATAAGCCGCTTGATGTTGAAGAGGTGATCACCACTCTTGGACTTCAGGATCATAAGTATAAATATCCCAGCCAGTTATCCGGCGGCCAGCAGCAGAGAGTGTCAATAGGACGCGCTGTTGTTAAAAATCCGGATATACTCATGTGCGATGAACCGACGGGAGCCCTGGATTACAAGACATCAAAAGAGATCCTGGCGTTGATCGAAGACTGCAATAAGAAATTCGGCAGCACGGTTATCATGGTAACGCATAACGAAGCGATCAAATATATGGCGGATCATGTGATAAAACTCAGGGACGGCGTGGTGCGTCATAATGATCTGAATGATAAGAAGCTTACGGCTGAAGAACTGGAATGGTAGGTGATATGATGAGAAATCCGCTTATAAAAAGAGTGCCCAGAGAGCTTATCAAAGACTGGCACAAATATATAGTAATAATCATCTTTATGGTATTGATGATAGGCGTGATCTCCGGCATGTATGTAGGACATGACAGCATGCTCGCTCAGATCAATGCAGGGGAAAAAGAACTTTTTCTTGAAGACGGCTGTTTTGAGACAGCGCATAAAGCTTCTGAGGATATGATCGCAGATATCGAAGCAGGCACAAAGGCTGATGTACGTGAATATTATATTAACAAAGGAATCGAGGAAGCTGATAAAGAAGTTGCAGATGCCGTTGAAGAGAAAGTTGCTGAAGAAGTAAATGCAGCTATAGAAGAAGCTGTGCGTTCACAATGTGAAGCATACGGGATAAGCGATGAGACAGTGATCCGCGAACAGATCGATCAGGCGATAGAGGCCGGATTTGATGATGCGCTGGCAGAGGCAAAGGATTCGGACGAATATAAAAAGGCGGTTGATGAAGCCTATGAAACAGCGCATGAAGAGGTGATCAAAGCTGTAGATGAAAAATGGGATGAGATATCCAAACGCTATGATCTGGACTCTGAAGATTTTACTCCAGTAGCGGTTAAGCTCTACGAACACTTTTACAGAAACGAAGCAGAGGACTATGATAATGACGGAAAGCAGGATGCGACAGTAAGGATCTTTAAAAGTGATTCGCAGATCGACAAGGCTGTCTTTTTTGAAGGCGGCGCGCCTGCAGCCGATAACGAGATAGCCATTGACAGGATGCATGCGCAGAATGTCGGGGTCAAGCTTGGAGATGAGATCAGCGTCGGAAACAAGAGCTTTAAGGTAGTGGGGCTTCTTTCATATGTGAATTATCTGACTCTTCATGAGAAAAATACGGATCTTATGTTTGACGCCTTTGGTTTTGATGTAGCGATGCTGACACCTTCGGCGTTTGATAAGCTGGATTCGCGTGTTCATTACAATTATGCATATAAGTATATTACTGCGCCGGAAGATAAGATAGCGCAGGCGGATCATGCCGATTCGTTTTTAAAGGCGCTCATCACACAGACGCTGGTAGAGGATAATGAGCTTAAGGATTATCTTCCGGGATATTTAAGTCAGGCACGAAACTTTGCTATATCGGATATTGAGGGCGATTCCACTACCACAAGCATACTCTGTTATATCCTGATAGGCGTCATTGCATTTATATTTGCCATTACCATCAGCAATACAATAGAGAAAGAAGCATCGGTGATCGGCACGCTGCGCGCGTCAGGATACACCAAAGCAGAGCTGATAAGGCATTTTATGTCCATGCCGTTTATCGTTACCATACTGGGCGCTGTTATAGGAAACATATTCGGTTACACATTGTTCAAAAGTGTGGCGCTCAATCTGTATTATCAGAGCTACAGCCTGCCGCCCTGCAGTATTGTCTGGAGTAAAACTGCTCTTATAAAGACGACAGTGATACCCTTTATCCTTATGCTGGTCGTTAATCTGTATGTTATCGTAAGCAAGATGCAGATAAGTCCGCTGCGATTTCTGCGCCATGACCTTGCAAAGAATAAAAGGACAAAGGCAAGGCGTCTGCCGGCGTGGTCTTTTCTTGGCCGCTTCCGCTTAAGGATACTCTTTCAGAATATGCCCAATTATCTGGTGCTGATCTTTGGCGTCATATTTATCGAACTTATGCTTTGCTTTGCATTCGGACTTCCCGATTCTCTGGTGCATTACGGCAGCAGGGCCGCAGATATGGTATTTGCCGAATATCAGTATATGCTGATGGGAAGTAAGGATGAAGACGGAGAGCTGATTGAAACTGCCGTGGAAAGCGCAGAGCGTTTCAGCGCAAAAAGCCTTATGTATGCAAAGGGTGAATCTTCAATACGTTCCGGAATGGGCAGCGGCGGGGATGAGAGCGTTACCGTATACGGAATAGAAGATAACAGCGAATATGTCAGCCTGGGAAGTGATGTTAACGAAAGTGCGGTATATGCTTCGAGCGCATTTATAAAAAAATTTGACCTGTCCGTGGGTGATGTGATAGATTTACATGAGGAATATGAAAATAAAAGTTATCAGTTTAAGATCGCCGGGCAGATCGATTATGACGGCGGCATCGCGGTATTTATGAGGAATGCGGATTTTAATACCGTTTTTGAAAAGGACGCAGATGATTTTACGGGATACTTTTCACATGAAGAGATCACGGATATAGATGAGAGCTATATAGCGACGGTGATCACTGCAGATGATATAGCCGAAGTGACCAATCAGCTGATACATTCCCTTGGCGGAGTGATCAATGTATTTAAATACGTACTGATCGTTTTAGCGGCGGCGCTCATATATCTGCTTGCAAAGATCATCATCGAGAGAAATGAGCATTCAATTTCCATGGTAAAGATACTGGGCTTTGAGAATAAGGAGATCGCATCATTGTATATACTGCCGACGGCAGTAGTCATTGTGATCTTTGCGATACTTAGCTTCTTTGCGGGATACGGTCTGATGCTTCTTGTCTTTAAAGCCTTTGTGCTTCAGATGGACGGATACTTTGCATTTTATATGAGCAGACAGTCAATGGTGCTGTCGGTTGTCTATCTGCTGATAGGCTACGCTTTTGTTTCGTTGATAGACCTTTTCAGGATACGCAGGATACCTCTGGATGTTGCACTTAAGAATGT
>CAMOEK010000243.1:0-3593 GCA_946612125.1 uncultured Lachnospiraceae bacterium
GCTCAGGATGACCCAGTCACAAGAAGGGGCCCGCCTCTTCGCATCAGAAGGGGCCCGCTCACTTGAGCATGGTTCTTTGGATGCCGGTAGTTCTTTCAGGATCCTTCGCTTCGCTCAGGATGACAGTATGCGGCTCAGAATGACAATACATCTCCGCGCTCCAGTCGGACTATATTATCGCTGTAGTCTGCGAAAAGCTCTAATTCTTTAAAGGCAGCGGCGCTTTCGGTATGCATCGGCACTATGATGTCGGGGCATGTCATGTCCATCAGCTTCTTAAGATCCTCTACATAGGCATGGCCGGAAGTATGCAGGACCTCGATATTTTCCGGCTTAAATCCTTTTAAGAATTTCACAACTGAAGGATCTTCGGCTTTACCGCCTTTAAGGTATCCGCTCCACATGGAATAAATGATATGCGGATCCTTCATGGCCGTAAGGCGTTCTTCAAACTTCCCCGGCGTGACATTCGGATTCCGGTTCGGCCTGACCAGCATAACAAAACCCTTATCAAGATATATATCCGGTCTGGCCATACCAAAAGGTTTGCGCTGCGTTCCCGGTATCATATGATCTGCCAGATCCTTCATATAATACTCATTCTCACCGGGACACAAAACATATATTTCATTTCCGTATCTGTAATCTTTCGGGAAATACTTATGCTTTGCTTCTATGGCCGTCATCATGATGCGCGCCTGGTACGGATCAACGATAAAAGCCTTATCCCTCGGCGTGGCAAGATAAAATCCCATTACACTGTCTATATTTGTAGATGATACCAGCACTACGTTCTCCTTATGCCGGCTGAATATCTCTGCTGCCTTTTCCTTCAGATCCTTCTCGCAGCTTATGGGATTAGCTGTCTCCTCTTTAAGCCTTGATACCATGGTGCCCTCGGTGATAAGTATATCAACCCTGCCGACTTTTTCCCTTATCAACTTTTCAAAGGTCTTTTCGCCCGGGATCCCATGTGCGCGAAAGTCCCCTGTATAGAGGATGCGCTCCCCATTCATTTCGATCACAAACATATAGGCGTCCAGAGCCGAATGATCGCAGATAAGCGGCATTATCCTGATCCCGTTAAAATCCTTAAACTCGCCGGCTCTCCAATAGGGGATCATCCTGTCTATGACGGGAGTTTCGATCTTTCCTTCCTCTCCGTTCTTTATCCTTACATAGTCCACATCCTTTGCTATGATCTTCATTATATCTTTTGCGATCCGGCCTATATACATGGGTATGCCTTCGGGGATCCTGTTCTTTAAACCCGTATGATCTCCGTGATAATGGGTAAACAGAACTGCATCCGTTTTTACCTCAGGCTGTGAAAACACTTCCTTCACCAGCTCATCATCATTAAGCTCCGCGTTCTCCGTTCCCGGAAGATTTGCGCCAAAGTCGATCAGTATGCGGTGATCACCCTTTTTTATCTCCGTGACTATCCCGCCTATCTGGTCTATCCCTCTGTATATCCTGATCCCGTCCAAATCGTATTTCATACAAAACCTATCCTGCGTATCTTCTGTTTACTTTCCAATAAGATATCCTCATCAAAATCATCCGCGATAAGGGTGGTAAGCATCCTTTTGGTAACACGTCCCCTGCAGCCCGCTCCGGCTATCCTTTTGGCCTGATTCAGCAATGCCTTATCAAGCAGATTTCTGGCAAAACGTCCGTTTCCGAAATCAGACTGCTTACATGCATTATAAAATATCCTTCTGCATTTTTCCAATGCATCGTCATCAATTACAACCCCCTGCTCTTTACACATCCCCCTGATTATCTGTGTAAGCTCATCAGCATTATAATCTTTAAATTCCATATGAAAGGCGATCCTGCTGCGCAGTCCCTCATTTTTTTCAATAAAGGATTTCATGGGTTCGGGATATCCCGCAAATATCACTATCACCTGATCCCGCATATTCTCCATCTGCTGCACTATAGTGTTAATGGCTTCATCGCCAAAGCTGTGGCTGTCGTCCACAAGCGAATATGCCTCATCGATAAAGAGAACGCCGCCCTTTGCTTCGCGAAATCTGCTGATCACGGTCTTTGCCGTCCAGCCCACATACCTTCCCACAAGGTCACCCCGTCCGCATTCCACAAAGGCTCCGGTCTCAAGTATCTGCTCCTCCGTAAGGACCTCGGCTATAAGTCTGGCTACCGTAGTCTTTGCGCATCCGGGATTGCCCGTAAAGACCATATGTCTCGAAATATCCCTTTCTTCTATTTTGTACCGCTCACGCTGCTTTTTTAATCTGTAAAAAGCCAGTATCTGATCTGTAAGCTCTTTAACTTCCGTGAGCCCCGTCATGCCCATAAGCTGTTTATAGGCGCTTTTCTTCTTATGTTTCTTTTCCGGAACATATCTTTTATAAAATTTATAGGATGCATAAACCTTCTCACACAGACATTTCTTTTTCCATTTATCAAAATACCTGCATACATCCGTTGCCAGAAAAGAATTCTTGTCTTCAAGTATCTTGTACAGATCCTCATCTTCAAATTCAGCAAAGCGCGAATCTTTCACCAGACGCTTAAGATATTCCAATGCTTCGGCTTTATCTCCGCGCCCCTCATTTATGGTGACGATCTCCATTTCATCAACAAGGCTTGTAAGAAAACTGCCGGAAAAACCTTTTTCTCCCGTATTTTCCACAAGAAAGAACAGGGTATCTTCCTTATAACTTTTGATCTGTCTGCTTATATATTTAACCACTCTTTCATATTCCGAAGCAAATTCACTTTCCCCATCGCCCTTCATCTCAAATACAACAGCCGACATGGCGGAACCTTTAAAAAGATTCTCCATGCCGCTTTCATCGTAACACCCCCGTTCTATTGAGGTGACTATACTCAGACGGCCCGCGGGAAGGCGTTTTTTATAACGCAGGGCTTTCACCAGAAGCAGGATGATATCCATGGCAGATGACATGCTCCGGGACCTGATATGATAATGTACCGGAAAGCCATAGAATCTCTCCATGTTGTCATCCCCGTATATACGGTCCAGTTCATCGCGGAGAGTGGGATCTGCCATCAGCGCCGCCGCATCTGTTTCAGCCCCGGCCTTATCGTAAGCATCGCCATCTATTATCCTTTCTTCAAGTGTATAGGAACGACTGTCAAGATCCAGATTCAGTTCCGAATAACAACGCCGTCTTAAATCTGTAAATGAATTATCAATGCAGCGGTCAATAGCGGCGTTCACTTCTTTTACAGTGATCTCCTTAAACTGAGTACAGATTATATCCTCTGCTTCCATCAGGCTGCTGACATTCTCACTGATAAGGGAACGCCAGGCTTCATATCCCTCCGGCTCGTTTGTAACCGTCACGGCACAGAAGCTTTTCGCATCAGCTTTCACGATAATGCCGTAACTGTTTTCGCCCCATTTGGCCTGAAGCTGTTTATTCACGGATCTGACCTTTTTTTCGAAAGCGTCTTTTTCTTCATCGCTTTCGATATTGCCGCCATTCTTAAGCCTGTATGTAAATTCCGTTTCATAACAAAGCATATGCATTACCTCCTGTTTTATTCTGATACCAATGTAGCATATGCCCAAAGCACTAAACGACATCTTGGTGGCA
>CAMOEK010000244.1:0-3579 GCA_946612125.1 uncultured Lachnospiraceae bacterium
CTGCGACATCGAAGAACGTTTTGAAGCCCCCGATGGAAGCGACATAGTATTTGATACAGATTACTACGGCAAAAAAAGAACGGCGACAACTGTCGCCGGCCCCTTCGCCTCATAAACATTTAATCTCTTATGAGGACACGAGGACCGTCCCCGTGTCCTCTTTTTTAATATTGTGATATAACTGAATCGATTTCTTCTGCCGTATAAGCATAATCTCCCAGCTCTGCGCGTATGCTGTCAAGTTTATCAAGGCAGGCTTTCTCATGCTGTGCATCATTCTTTTCGGCATATATGCGCCGCATAAAGGCAGTGTTGGCATACTCCGCTACAAGATATGTTTTCTCCAGTCCTTCCGCTGCTGTCATGGAATACATGCGGTCTGTAAAGTAATGATCAACGACTTCACCGTATGCCTTATGCTTAAGCTTATAGTCAAAGACATCCATTGTTGTCCCACTATCATCTGCTCCCTGTTCTTTTGCATAGTCAAAAGAGGCTTTCATATCTATAAAGAACATCAGACATAACAGAGCCGCTATCACGATAGCTATATTAAAAACTATCTTTAATATCTTATTCAGCTTCATCTGCAAACACCTCCTCCAGCCTTACTGCCATCTTTGCATCCGATAATTCCAGGAATTCATCAACTCCCGCATCGTCCAGCTTCACATATGCTTTCAGCAGAGATCTTAGATTCTGATACATATCCTCTATATAAGCCTTATATGTACTGTTCTTTTCCGCTTCTGCCTGGACTTTATAAGTCTCCATAAATCCTTCAAGATACATGCTGAAAGAGGATATCTGCTGCTCCATTGAATTCCAATAATCTTTATCGGTAGTCTGATAGATGATCCCCTGCATATGACGTATACACTCGTAATAATCCGACGCCACATGATTTATATGCCTGAAATCTTCATAACCTTCATCTGATAAATATATACCGTGGGCATGTATAAATGCGATATAATCCAGGTATTCTCCGCATTCAAGATACCCTTCCATCTCCTTTTTATACTCCTCACAATGTGTCTGCGCGTCACGGCTCCTGATCGCATCCTCATCGGGCCCCACGTAATTACGCCTGCTGACAAAATGCATTACCAGCATGGCCGCTACCAAAACCGCCAGGATCACCGCGCGTTTCCCTATTCCCTCCAGATTCTTAGCAGATCCCGCTACTTCTGTCTGTGTCTGTGTAAATTCTTTATCAAACTCTTTGATATTTCTTTCGTGCGCAGCTGCCAGATCATTGACTGTCCCGCAGTAAGGGCATACTTTATCTTCCACCCCTATGGTCCTGCCGCATTTTTTACATTTCATCTTTTCTTACCCCTCCGGTTATTCTTCTGCCCGCTTATTCTCCCGCATCTTCTTCCTGCGCGCCTGCAGAGATACTCTGTAAATAATCCGCGCGCTCCTTATCCTGCTTGTTCTTATACCTCATACTTGGCAGTACGAAGATACAAATTCCTATAATAAGCAAAACTACAGCAGCGATAACAAATATAAGTATTGTTTTGGTAAGAGCCTTTCCCGCGCTGTTTGGCGCATCGTTACGATGTGACTTTAATTCCTTATGCACATCATCCAGCTTTCCCATGTACTCATCTTCTGCTGCCGGCTCATACGCCGTGCCGCAGTACGGACACCTTACCAGCTTAGCATCAAACCCGGCTCCGCAGGACGGACACTTAACCATCTCACTCATCTATTTCCCCTCTCTATCGCATTTTCAAGACTGTCATCCATCTTATCCAGCACCGCTGCATAATCTGCCATGTCTTTCCTTATCTCTGAACGTCTTCCGTCACAATCCTGTGCGCGCTGCTGCATACCGCTTTCTTCATAGATCTTTCCGTAAAAAAGCATATCTGCATATTCTCCCAGCTTAAACAGTTCTTCATCGGCCTCACCTACTTCTGCCCCGATACGATATGATCTGGCCAGCATAGCTGCCGTCCCGAATTCTTCCCACTCCAGATAATCCAATACTGATGAAGTATTTACATCATCGGACTCATAATAAGCCCAGCTCAGTTTTTCCGATGCCTTCATCAGTTTTGAAGCAAATATAACACCCAGCACGATATCAGCAGCCAGCAATATCAGAAAGATCAGCTTTTTTTTACTCATTACCAAGCACCTCCTCCAGATATGTCTCCTGTTTATTGCTTGATGATGCCAGATACTCTTCCAGTTCTTCGCCTTCCAGGCCCAGATATATACTCATTGCTGCATCCATCTTTTTCTTCATATCGGTCACATTGTCCATGTACGGGTCTCCTTCCATATCGGGAAGCTTTCTTTCATACTCATAATAAAAGTTTTCTATACCCATCTGACAGGAAGATATATCCGAATCCAGACCGTAACGCGGCGAATCAGCTCCGTATAAAACGCATTCCTCGATCCCGTTCATCGCCCTGCAATATACCTGTATCATATCCCAGACCTTTTCGAACTCCTTATACTCTTCCTCATATTCGGGTACAACATGATATCCTTTAAATGAAGAAAATGCTGTATAATCCCCATCCTTCAGATACTGCCTCAGGATTTGCGTATACTCCTCATGCTTTTTAATAGCTTCATTCCGGCTGGCTCTGTGTTTGAATAAAGACGCATTTTCAGCTACATAAGAACTCACGCCTATTCCTATCACCAGCAGCACCAGGATAACTGCGCTTACCAGTATCGGTATATTGGCGGCTATGCTTTCCTTGACCTTTCCTTTGGTCTTTTTACTTCTGTCCTGATATTGCTCCATCTCTTTAAGATGGGCAGTCGATTGTGTATTAACAGCTCCGCAATACGGGCATACCTCGTCTAACAGCCCTATCTCGGCTCCGCAGCTTTTACACTTCATCTTTTAAACTCCTTCCCTCCGATCACCGTTTATGCATACGGCGATTCTCTTTTTCCCTCCAAAAATGCTATACAGCGTTTATATTTCTCCACACGCGCAAATGCTTTGGGATCCTGCTCCGGCAGCCTGGTCAGATCGGAATTGTGCTTCAGATCAGATATCTTAACCTTTTTTGCGATAGGATTTGCAGATATCTTCAGGACATAATCCTCATAAGCCACATCTTTATCATGCGTCAGCAATTCCAGTGCCCCACACACTTCATCCGGAAAACCCATATTCCGGATCTCGTCCAATGTGGTATCCGTATCCTCCACAACATCATGCAGAAGCGCTGTGGCCGCCGATATCTCATCATCCATGGATTCCGCTACATGCCAGGGGTGAAAAACATAAGGCAGACCGGATTTATCCTTCTGATCCTTGTGCTTTTCATACATAAGACTGATGGCTTTTCTGGTAAGGTCTGTATAGATCATGGTCTCCCCCTTCTTCTCATTTAATAACATATAATTTTACCCATATCTTATAGTAATATCATATTTTTCGCATCCTGTGTAGCAAAAACTCAGCCTTTCCCTCTCATATCTATGTCTTATCAAAAAACGCGCTTTTGCAGACAGACCATCATGCTAAAAGATTTAGGGCATTACACCAGCATGTTTTGTATTTTACTACTTCAGCCTTATTAGCCTGCAGTTCTC
>CAMOEK010000245.1:0-3578 GCA_946612125.1 uncultured Lachnospiraceae bacterium
ATGCTGTAAACGAATTCGTAAAGCGTGACAGCGATAACCCGACAATCGGTCTCCTGATATGCAGGGATATGGATCGCACGGAAGTGCAACTTGCATTTCAGGGAATAACCACCCCCATGGGTGTAGCAACATATGACAATGTAAAGATAAAAGAGATTCAGAATCATTTACCTACCGCAGAACAGATCAAACAGCAGATTGAACTTGCCGAGGAGGAATACAAAATGAATCTGCGAGATAAAGCCGATATATGATCTGGATAGAGTTGTCTACGCAGAGTAGAGATGTGAATTCTACCATAATCCTACGGTGAGTGTGGTAAAGATATTTGTTAATATGACGATATATAATATGTCAAAGGAGTGCATGTCGGTAAGGCAATGGATGGTGCCTAACGATGATGTGCTCTTTTGATAATATAAAGATGTGGAGGTGCCTCAATTGGAAAGTATATCAACAGTAGGTAGAGGTTATTATAATTATTATCATGATAAGAACAGATACGAAACGCCTGATGGAAAGGCAAAAACCGCTTGGTATGATAGGGATCTTACTAAGGAAGAAATAGGGAAAGACAATGCCGGCGTGTTAAACAAAGATTATCAGTGCGCGGATCTTTGCCGTAAATTGGCAGATGCGTATCGTGGCGTGGCTGAGTCTAACAGAGCGAAGTATTCAACTGCCCAAGAAGCAAAGGATGCAATATGGGCTAAGTACTCATCATCGGGAGAATACAGTGCATACAGCCATGATGAGCGTGCAGCAATGGCTCGTAATGAAATCCATATGACTTTATTTGGGACTATTGATACCTGGAATAATGATCCGCATTTGAATGGAGCGGTGTCGAAGAATACTCATAACGGTTCAGATGAAGCAGAAAACCGATCATTCAATATTAAGATGCTTGGTGCACAGTTCCTAAATCTTTGGAACAACAACGGAATCAGTACTTCTCAAATAAGTGGGTGTGGTTTCTTGTTCAGTGTAGACAGTATGAGCTTGCAGGCATCTATTTCTCTTTTGTACGGAAAAGATCAGGATCAAGGTTTGATAGATTCTATGATAAAGGCACTGAATTCAAAAGATAATGCAAGAAATCTATTCTATAATCTGCTTTACGATGCGAATAAGCAGGGAATTCTACCAAAAAACAGTTTGGCAAAATGGAAGCTGTACAGTGACTTCAAAGAGGTTACAGGACTTGACATTACTACATTTAAGCAGACAGAAAATGGCTTTATTGATAACGATGGGCAGAATGCTGTAGATATTTACGATGAAGCAATCCGTAAAAGAAATACTATGCCTGCAGAGCACAAAGCAGCAGCAAAGGAATATTTCCAAGGATTAGTCAACGAAGCAATGAAATACAACATATCCGAAGTGCCGGATCTGGTATTGTCAATGGAATATCGCAATGGAGAAGTTTATTTGAGCGGTGATAAACCCCATGTTGATTTAAAGGCTTAATAGAGAGGTTTGTAATGATGAATGTCAATGCCTTTTGGGAAGACATCATATCCCAAAACAGGAATAGATTGCTATCTTATTTCCACGATGATGCCGTAATCCGCTGACACTGTACAAATGAGCAGTTTACTCCAACGGAATATGTAAGCGTTAATTGTGACTATCCAGGAAAATGGGACGGTACAATAGAACGAATAGAAGACTTTGGTTCCCTTGTAATCATTGTGGGAAGGGTGGTTTCCAAAGATGACGGATTTTCATTTCATGTTTGCAGCTTTATTAGGCTTGTGGGTGATCTGATTAGCGAATTGGATGAATATTGGTCGGATGATGAGGAACCGCCGCTATGGCGTAAAGACAAAGGAATCGGAAAACCTATTATGCAATAATACAAGGGGCTGTTAGGTAACAGCCCCTTGTTGAATGGCTTTATTTACTGATCAGTTCCTCTGCCATAGAGAACAGATCATCGGCCGAAACATTATCATTTGTGTAAATCAGATAGTGGACACCATCTTTTACAAAGGAGGCACTACTGAAGAAGAACGTTTCGTTATCGCCGCCGTAGCTTACGAAGAAGTGCTCATCATTATCCTTGCGTTCCTGTACTGCAGCATCGAGGGGTTCATCCTCATCAGGAAGGACGAGATACTCATCATAATTGAAGGTAACATTAATCCCATCAATCACACGCGTTTCGGTGGGGATACGATCCTCTTCATCCGGCATTTTGCAGGACAGGGTGAGGTTCACAATGCCACCCTCTGCATTCTTATATACGGCGCGGAGATCATCCCAATTATCCATAGTATTTCCTGCTTCGTCCTTTCCGCTTACATACACGGTATTTCCGCCGTCAAATGTATAACTTCCGCCTATGGAATCCGGGAACTCTGGCATGGTGATATCTGTTTTCTCCTGGGCATCTGACGATGCCTCATTCATTTCTGACACGGAAGAGTAATCATAATATCCGTTGGAACCTGCTTCATAAGATATAATCTTGGAAGCAGCAAATACGGTTCCGCCTGTGAGGAGCAGGCACGCTGCAGCTACAGCAGCAGCTTTAGGTAAAGTCGATTTTCTCATATTTATATCCTCTCTTTTCTTCGTTTTATTCTGGCATTGTATGATCTTGCCAACGATTCGCTCCTTATCCTCGGGGGAAAAGTGGAGCGTATCCATTGATCTGCAAAATTCTTTTTCCATGTTACTGAACATCGTGTGATCCTCCCACTATTGTTAAGAATTGTTGTTCGCTCCGGCTTTCAAGAACAGTTTTAAGCTTCTTTCGTCCGCGAGCAAGATATGATGATACCGTATTCTCTGATTTGCCCATGATTTCGGCGATTTCGCCCACCGGATATCCTTCGTAGTAGTGTAGATAGATACTCATCCGGTAATTCTTTGGTAACTCCATGACAAGATCCAACAATTCAGATTCCGGTTCCTTTGGCGATGGAATATCATAAGCATCGTCCAGTATAGTTGCTCGTTTCCAAAAGTATGTCCGCAGATAGTCTTTGCAGGCGTTGATGGTTGCCCGGATGATCCATGCTTTTTCATGTGCGGGATTCTTAAATGTATAATCTCCCGAAAGCAGTTTCATGAATACATTCTGGCAGATATCCTCTGCATCACAGGTTTGCTTCAGATACATATAACTGATCCTCAGGATCGTGTCTGCATAAGTCTTTACAAGGCGGTCTGCGTTATGACTGTTCATATATGGCATTAGCTTCACCCCGTTTGCTTCTTGAAGGCCTTCACTTATAAAACGAATATCGGACAAGAAATCTGACACCTTTATTAAAAAATTTTTTCTTATCATCGTGGTTTGCAGATAAACGTTATGATTTTACATATTCTGGATTCGGTTCCATTCCTCAACTCTGTACCGGCTGTCAAAATATCCATCAAAATACACGAGGATCCCGAGATATGCGATCTGGATGATCACAAGGAGCAGAGCAAGGTTGATACGCATATATCTGCGAATACCCTCGCTGAATACGATAACAGCCCCGAGGGATACTAACAGTACCCTTTTGGACAGGTTACACCATCTTTTCCTGTAATACAGCCATAATCGGTATATCCCATAG
>CAMOEK010000246.1:0-3553 GCA_946612125.1 uncultured Lachnospiraceae bacterium
TAATTAGCAGATAAAAACAGCAGCTGCCCTGCGCCCTGTATCAAACGTATCGGATCAGATACGCAGGATCTGATGCCCCGTATCAAATGCACCGGATCGGACGCGCCGGACAGCTCTGCTTATGCCATACATTTTACACTTCAAATATCAGATCACCGTAGGTAGGGAAAGGCCACATGTTCTTATCCACCATCATCTCCAGCGCATCGGCAGGAGCGCGCAGCGCAGCCATATCCGCGCATATAACATCACGGTAATATTGTGCCTGCTCTTTTTTATCAGCCAGCTTGTTTTTGTCAGCAAAACGCGCAGCTGCTGCCACATCCTCTTTCAGCTTATCAAAAGCTTCCTGCAGCTTTCTTATCTGCCCGGTGCACTGACGCAGGCTCAGGCTCATCACATAATCATCGCCGCCGACTTCACGCACTTCTTTTGCATCGGCCGCCAGTCTGCCGGCATAACGCATTACAGCAGGCAGTATCTGCTTTCCGGTCATATCTATCATGGTGTGCGCTTCGATATTTATGGACTTTGAATAGATCTCATAAAGTACCTCTGAACGCGACTCCAGCTCGGCCCTGGTAAATATCTTAAACTTTTCAAACATTGCCACAGCATCCTCGTCCAGCAGAGCATCCACGCTTTCTACCATGGACGCGATATTGGGCAAGCCGCGGCGCGCCGCTTCCTTTACCCAGCTTTCCGAATAGCCGTCGCCGTTAAATATGATGCGCTGATGCTCGGTAAAATAATCCTTGATCATATCGTGCACAGCCAGTTCAAAATCTTCAGCCTTCTCCAGTTCGTCAGCCGCCTCGCAGAACGCTTCTGCCACAATGGCGTTCAGCGCAGTATTGGGGCCTGCAACGGAGTCCGAGCTACCCACCATACGGAATTCAAACTTATTACCGGTAAAGGCAAAAGGTGATGTACGGTTGCGGTCGGTAGCATCGCGCTCCAGATCCGGCAGGGTTGATACGCCGGTCATAAGCTTTCCGGTCTTTTTGCTCTTCTTTGCCTCTCCGGTGGATACCAGCTGCCTTACCACATCCTCCAGCTGGTCGCCCAGGAATATGGATACTATCGCAGGAGGCGCTTCATTTGCTCCCAGACGGTGATCATTGCCCACATCTGCTGCCGACTGGCGCAGCAGCGCTGCATGCTTATCAACTGCCTTGACTATGCATGCCAGCACCAGCAAAAACTGTATATTATCATTGGGCGTAAGTCCGGGATCCAGCATGTTTACGCCGTCATCCGACACCAGCGACCAGTTGTCATGCTTGCCCGATCCGTTAACTCCCGCAAAAGGCTTCTCATGCAGCAGACACATCAGTCCGTGACGTCCCGCCACTTTCTTCATGGTCTCCATCACCAGCTGGTTGTGGTCAACCGCCACATTTCCGTTCTCATATATGGGCGCCAGCTCGTGCTGCGCGGGAGCCACCTCGTTATGCTGTGTCTTTGCAGGCACTCCCAGCTTCCACAGTTCAAGATTCAGATCCTTCATATATGCGCCTATACGCTCGCGTATCGCGCCAAAGTAATGGTCATCCATCTCCTGCCCCTTAGGTGCGGGCGCGCCAAAGAGCGTGCGACCGGCGAATATCAGGTCTTCCCTCTTAAGATATTTCTCACGGTCTATGATAAAGTATTCCTGCTCTATACCTACCGAAGGCACCACTTTCTTTGCCGTGGTGTTTCCGAAAAGCCTTAAGATCCTGAGCGCCTGTGTGCTTACAGCTTCTTCCGATCTGAGCAGAGGAGTCTTCTTGTCCAGCGCCTCTCCGGTATACGAACAGAAAGCCGTAGGTATGCACAGTATCCTGCCCGTTGCATCTTCCTTTAAGAATGCAGGTGATGTGATATCCCACGCCGTATATCCTCTTGCCTCAAAGGTAGCGCGCAGTCCGCCCGAAGGGAATGATGAAGCATCGGGCTCACCCTTTATCAGCTCCTTGCCGGAAAACTCAAGAAGGGTCCTGCCCTCATCATCCGGATGCGTAATAAAGGAATCATGCTTCTCCGCAGTGATGCCTGTCAACGGCTGGAACCAGTGTGTAAAGTGTGTTGCCCCGTTCTCCACGGCCCAGTCCTTCATGGCCTTGGCCACAACATCCGCTGATGTCTTGGAAAGCTCCCCGCCTTCCTCCATCACCTTAAGGACTTCCTTGTATACATTTCTGGGGAGCCTTTCTCTCATCTTGCCCAGCGTAAAAACGTTTTTTCCAAAAAACTCCTCAACATTTAATTCTTCGTTCATTTCATCCTCCTTCATATCCATCAGCGCGCACCCTGAGTATATCTCCCTCATCGGGCTGCGTACTTAATTCCAGCCATATATCCTGAGCTGCATGAGGGCAGCTGTCCATTTTATTACCCTCAATATCTTTGATGCCCAGTACGGAAACAATTATATCTCTTCCGTCGGGCTTCATTATCTCTATCTCATCACCCACGCAGAATTTGTTCTTCTGCACGATGTGAACGCCGCGCTCATCCTTTGCTCCGGCTATGCCCAGATATCTATAGCCCGTAACATAAGTATTGCTGTCATAGATCTGGGCGTCCTCCCGCGGCTTCCCGAAATAAAAGCCTGTGGTATACTGCCTGTATGTACATTTAAGTATCTCGTTCTTTAGCCAGTCAAGATGGCTCAGATATTCATCCTTGCCCTGCATGTACCAGTCGATGGCCTTGCGGTAGGTGCGTCCCACCATTGCCACATACAGCGCAGTCTTCATGCGTCCTTCTATCTTATAGCTGTCGATGCCCGCATCCATCAGTTCGGGGATGTGATCTATCATGCACAGATCGCGTGAATTAAAAATAAAAGTGCCGCGCTCGTTTTCCTCCACGGGTATATATTCGCCCGGCCTGGTCTCCTCGGTAATGTAATACTTCCATCTGCAGGGATGCGTGCAGGCTCCGCGGTTTGCATCGCGCCCCGTGAAATACGCAGACAGCAGACATCTGCCGGAATACGATATGCACATGGCTCCGTGAATGAAGCACTCCACTTCCATATCTTCCGGAATATTCTTTTTGATAGCCGCTATCTCGTTTAAACCAAGCTCCCTTGCGCATACCACGCGCTTAGCTCCCTGGGCATACCAGAATTTAAAGCTGCCGCTGTTGGTATTATTGGCCTGTGTAGATACATGCAGCTCCGCTTCAGGGCACAGCTCCTTTGCCAACATGAACATTCCCGGATCGGATATTATAAGCGCATCGGGTTTGAGCTCTGCAAGCTCTTTAAAATACTCGCGCGCGGCATCCAGGTCATATTCATGCGCCAGGATATTTGCCGTAACATGCACCTTAACGCCATGCGCGTGAGCGTAAGCAATGCCTTCAGCCATTTCCTCGCGCGTAAAGTTTTTTGCCTTAGCGCGCAGGCTGAATACGTCTCCGCCTATATAAACTGCGTCTGCTCCATAGTCCACGGCCACCTTGAGCACTTCAAGGCTGCCTGCGGGGAGAAGGAGCTCGGGAGTTTTTAATGGTTTCATATATATATTACACCTCATCCGTCAGCCTTCGGCTGACACCT
>CAMOEK010000247.1:0-3538 GCA_946612125.1 uncultured Lachnospiraceae bacterium
AATCCGGACAGTCCGCTGGCCATAGCCAGGCATGAGATATTATGCTGCTTTGAGGATGTTGTGAAGCAGAGCTTTATAGTGCTGCCCCATGGCGGCAGTCTTTTCCTGGTGCACAAGCCGGAACGCCTTTCGGAGCTTTTATGCACTCTTTCCGCCTGCCGCATGGAGCCCAAGCGTCTGCGCATGGTGCATCCTTTTGTCGACAGGGAGCCCTCTATGGTGCTGATAGAAGCTGTCAAGGAAGGGCGCAAAGGCATGAAGGTGGAAAAACCGCTTATATTATATGAAGAAAAAGATGTCTACAGCGAGGAAATGAGGAGGGATTATGGCTTCTGAATGCGGTATGCTTTATCTTTGCGCAACTCCCATAGGTAATCTGGGCGACATTACTTCCAGAGTGCTTGAGACGCTTGCAGCTGTTGATATCATAGCTGCGGAGGATACCCGCGGCAGTCTTAAGCTTTTAAATCACTTTGGGATAAAGACGCCTCTTACCAGTTATCACGAATATAATAAATATGATAAAGCAAAAACCCTGATCGCAAAGATGAGGGAAGGGCAGGATATAGCGCTTATAACCGACGCCGGCACGCCCTGCATTTCCGACCCCGGCGAAACGCTGGTTTCCATGTGCATAGAAGAAGGCATAAAGGTAAGCAGCCTTCCCGGGCCGGCGGCATGCATCACGGCGCTTACGCTTTCCGGACTGGGGACAAGACGCTTTTGCTTTGAGGCCTTTCTGCCTTCGGATAAAAAGGAACGCAGGCGCATACTGGGTGAGCTTAAGGATGAAACGCGCACCATTATCATATACGAGGCGCCGCATCATCTTAAGGCGACCCTGGACGATCTGTATGAGGCGCTGGGAGAGCGTAAGGCTGCGCTCTGCCGTGAACTCACAAAGCGTTTTGAAGAAGTGCAGCACATGACTCTGGGCTCGGCTATAGCATTCTATAAGGAGAACGAACCCAGGGGAGAATATGTGCTCGTTATAGAAGGACGGGATCCGGAGGATATAGCGCGGCAGCAGCGCGCGTCATGGGACGATATCTCCATAGCCGATCATGTGGCGCAATACGAAGCGCAGGGCATGGATCATAAAGCTGCCTTAAAGCAGGCAGCCCTGGACCGCGGGATCCCCAAGCGGGAAGTGTATGATGCGGTCCATAAGGGCTGAGTCGTTTAAAAACCTGTATTTTCTAAATTTCAATATGCAAACTTAACAAAAATACTGAGAAATACAGTATAAAACCACCACAGCTTGCGAAAACAGCCCGAAAAATCACATTATATTGTGGCAAAGTATTGACAAATAAGGCAAAAACGAATATAAAAGTACATGTAGCTTTTTTCAAAGAAGCGACAGAAAACACATATCAGTAGGAGGATATAGTATAATGAACAAGACAGAATTAGTTGCTGCAATCGCAGAGAAGGCAGAGATCTCCAAGAAGGATGCAGAGGGCGTCGTAGCAGCATTTACCGAGATCGTTACCAAGGAGCTTAAGAAGGGTGGCAAAGTTCAGTTAGTAGGCTTTGGTACTTTCGAAGTTACCAAGAGAAGCGCACGCAGCGGACGTAACCCTCAGACCGGCGAGACCATGAAGATCGCTGCTTCCAAGGCACCCAAGTTTAAGCCCGGTAAGGCTTTCAAGGATGCTATCGGCTGATAATAGTCTGTAGTTGATTTTATTCAGGGTGCGCGTAAAGTGCACCCTTTTTATTTGCGCAGGGGGCTCAGAGCCTCTTGAAGGAAATGGGAGAGATCGTATATGAGATTGGACAAATATCTGAAAGTATCGCGTCTGATAAAACGCCGCACCGTAGCTAACGAAGCCTGTGATGCAGGACGTGTGATGATCAATGACAAAGTGGCCCGCGCCTCTGCGGAAGTAAAGGCCGGAGACATAATAACCATTGCTTTTGGAAACAGGGAAACAAAGGTGAAGGTGCTAAACGTACAGGAGAGTATCCGCAAAGAGGATGCCGATAATATGTACGAGTATGTGAGCGGCTGAAGCGGGAGCTTTTTGAAGGGCTTATTTTCGGATGAGCTCGACGCAGTCACGGCGGCGTATTGCGTGTAAACGGTGGGGAAGATCCAGCATCTTGCCGGTAGGAAGGGCAAACAGACCGCAGAGCACATTGATATGGATGCCGGAAATATCCTTTGCATAGCCACTGACATATTCCATGCATTTAAGCGCCAGCCTTTTTTGAAGATAGGGGTGGAGCGCCATGAAGGCAGCGCGGTCGATGCTGATGCCGTCGGGTATATCGCTGACGCAGGCTTTGAAAGCGCTGTCAAGTCCCGATGCGATATAGTCTTCGGCGGATCTTAGCTGTGCGGCGGCGCTGTGTATATGTTCCGCAGCGCGTTCGTTTATCTGTGAAGCTGCCATCGGCAGCAGTATGTTTCTTATGCGGTTTCGCTCATAATCATTGCTTAAGTTGCTTTCGTCGGTGCGCCAGTTAAGAGCGGCGTTTTTTAAGTATTCCTCTATTTCGGCACGCGATATATCCAGCAGAGGTCTGATCAGGGTATAGCTGCCCATAGGCTGCAGGGGGCGTATTCCGCCCAGGCCTTTTAGTCCGCTTCCGCGGAAAAGATTATGCAGCACGGTCTCGGCGTCATCATTCAGGTTGTGCGCCACAGCCAGGCGGCGCTTGGAAGGATCGGGCTCGATGCTGCAGAGCCTGTCTTCAAAGGCGTGGTAACGCAGTATGCGGGCGGCTTCTTCCGTAGAGAGGCCTTTTTCGGCTACCAGGGCATTTACATCGACATCCTTAAGTTCAAAAGGGACAGAGAGTTCGCTGCATAGGCTGCGTACGAATGCAGCGTCTTCATCGGCGCTCTCCCGCAGATGATGGTGGATATGCATGACACTTAGTCTGACCGGGCTGTCTTTATACAGCTCGTGAAGCAAAATAAAAAGGCAGAGGGAATCGGCTCCGCCGGAAACCCCGCAGATCACGGTGTCATCCGGTCCGATCAGCCCCTGCTCAGTGATAGCACGGCGGACTTTTTCTTTCAGATCCATGCTCATTTATCCTTCTGGAAGATTATCTCGCCCTTATATACATAGCCAAGTTTTTCCTTGGCAACCTGTTCGGCGTATTTTTTTGTATGCGTGAAGGTTTCAAACTCATCCAGGCTGACCTTGCGTTCCTGCTCGTATGATAGCTTCTGGTCGAGCAGGGACATCTCACGGTCAAGCTGCCTTTGCTGTTTCTCCAGAGTATAGCTGTTGTAGCCAAACATGCAGACGGTAGCTGCAAAGATGAACAGCACCAAAAAGATGCCCATAAGGCCACCTTTTTTTTCTTTACGGAAAGCAACTTTATTCTTCTTTTTTCGAGAAGAAGCCATAGGATCCCCCATGTTTACATAAATACACATATATAATAAACTCAGCCCAATATCCGTGTCAACCACAGCATCTTGTACACACATTGGGGAGAATGCCCAATATATAAGGAAAGGGGAAGACACCGGGGCATCCGCTGCATACAATGCTTGCTATATTTGCCGTTTTTG
>CAMOEK010000248.1:0-3537 GCA_946612125.1 uncultured Lachnospiraceae bacterium
GAACTGGCCAGGAATGAAGGTGTGGCGGGGATAGTATCCGCCTGTAACGATTTTGCATATCTATCCACAGCCTATGCCTGTGAGGCTTTGGGCCTCCCCGGACACGACAGTTATGAGACGGCAAAGAGATTCCACAGAAAGAATGTTCTTCGCGGCATCTGTGAGGAACTGGGAGTCAGGGTTCCTCATTTTCAGGTGATTTCCGCAGAGAGTGAATTGGAACAATATGACTGGGAATATCCCATAATAATAAAGCCCACGGATCTAACCGGCGGAAAAGGCGTGCGCAGATGCAACAATCTGTATGAGGCCAGGCAGGCCTATCATATGGCTGTGGTAATGACCAGACAGAATGTTGTTCTGGCCGAGGAATTTGTGGAAGGGACCAATAACGGCGCGTCCATGCTGCTGAAGGATGGCAGGGTGGTATTTGCCTTTTTTGATAATGAGGAATACTATCTGAACAAGTATCTGGTATCCGGGGCTTACGCGCCTTCTTATATACCGGATCACACTCGGAAAGCAATAAAGGACGGCGCTGAAAAAATAGCACAGAAAATGGGACTGGTTGACGGGCTTTTCCATTGTCAGTATATAGTGGACGCCGAAGGGATCCCTTATCTGATAGATCCCTGCAGAAGAACCCCGGGAGATATGTATGTAAAGCTGGTGGAGTATTCCACCGGATGCCGTTATGCAGAGAACATAGTCCGGGCAGAGCTGGCTATGGATTATGATATTCCGGAGAAGCTTACTGATAAAGCCATAGCCAGGGAATGTCTTATGACGGACAGAAACGGTATGTACATCGGCATGGAGATACCGGGTGAATATAAAAAGCGCATTATCGACAGCATAATCTGGGCTGAACCGGGATTTCTGGTCGATGATTATCTGAAATATAAACTGGGAATAGTTTTTTACGAGTTTGAGAACAGGCAGATACAGGAATATCTTCTTAAGTATCAGTATTCGAATATTGTGATACATATGAAAGATGTGGAAGGCAGGCCGGAGGAGGCAGAGGATTGAAAAAAGGAGTTATATGTATAGGCATGGCGGGAGCCGGCAGGGCTACCCAGCTGCATATGCACGCTTATGTAAGAGTAAGTCATGTTACTGTTAGGTTTAAGACCATATTTGCCAGGAGAAAAGAACAGCTGGAGCCGGCTGCAGAGCTTTATGGTTTTGAAAAGATCAGCTATGATTTTCAGGAGATGCTGGATGACGATGAGATAGATGTGATCGATATCTGTACTCCGCCTTATCTGCATGAGGAAGAGATCATAAGGGCGTTAAGGGCCGGAAAACATGTTATCTGTGAAAAGCCTCTTACCGGATATTTCGGGGAGGAGGGCACGGAGGAGCTGGTAGGAAATACCACCAGCCGCGCGGATATGTATGCATCATTGCTTAAGACGCTTGAAAGAATACGACATGAGGTTGAGATTTCCGGAAAGAAGTTTATGTATGCCGAGAACTTTGTATATGCGCCGGCTGTGGTCAAAGCGGCAGAGATAGTCGCAGCCAGAAAGAGCAGGATACTTTATATAAGGGGTGAGGAGAGCCTTAAGGGTTCCAGCTCGCCTGTGGCAGGATACTGGAGCAAAAACGGCGGAGGAACGCTTATGCGTACCGGAAGTCATCCCATGTCGGCTGCGCTGTGGCTTAAGATGCAGGAGGCTAAAGCCAGGGGCGTTGAGATAAAGCCTGTCAGCGTTATGGCAGAGGTCGGTAATTTTACCAAAGGACTTACGCCCGAGGAACACAAGCATATCATGGCGGATCCTGTAGATGTGGAGGATAACGGAACAGCCATAGTTAATTTTTCGGATGATTCAAAAGTGCTGATAATAGCAAATGACGCCTGCCTGGGCGGAAGCATGAATTATGTCGAATTGTATTGCAATGATTCGCATATAAACTGCAAGCTGACCATGAATGATGCCATGACTACCTATCTTCCCGATGAGAAGGGGATGGGAGATGTTTATCTATCGGAGATGCTGCCTATTAAGACGGGATGGAATTTCCCGTTTATGTCTGATGAGAATCTGCGCGGTTATTATGATGAGATACAGGATTTCTGTGAAGCGGTATGCTTTGACAGGGAGCCGAGGGCAGGCATTGAACTGGCTTACGAAACGGTCAGGGTATTGTATGCCGCATACAGATCATCGGAAGAAGGGAAGCGGATAATGTTATGAAAGAGATATCCATAGTCATTCCCTGCTACAGATCGGCTGCTTTTCTGGAAAGCGTTGTCGCTGAGATACTGGATAAGACAAAAGGACTGGCGCTTAAGGAGATCATACTTGTTGACGACGGATCTCCCGATGATGTCTGGAGCGTTATAAAAAAGCTTTCCAAAGAACATGAGCTGATAAAGGGTATACACTTTTCAAGAAATTTCGGACAGCATGCGGCTTTGATGGCGGGTTACAGAAAGGCCGGCGGAGACTATATCATCACCATGGATGACGACGGACAATCGCTTCCGGAGGGGATAGAAAAGCTTATAGAGGAACTGGATACCGGCGTTGATGTGGTCTATGCAAAGTATCCGCATTATCAGAAATCGGTATTTCGTGTTTTCGGTAGCTTTTTAAACCGGAAGATGTCGGAGGTGCTGGTGGAGAAACCCAAGACCATCCAGGGAAACAGTTTTTTCGGCATGCAGGCTTTTATAAAAGATGAGATAATACGTTATGATCATTCATATCCCTATATCGGGGGACTGATATTCAGGGCTACCCAGAATATCACCGAAGTGGAGATCGAGCAGCGCAAGAGAAAGGAAGGAAGATCCACATATTCTCTTTCGAAGCTGATAAAGCTATGGCTGAACGGCTTTACGGCTTTTTCCATACTGCCGCTGAGGATAGCGTCGTTTCTGGGAATAATCTGCGCAGCTTTCGGATTTTTGCTGGGAATATTCTTTATTGTCCGTAAGCTTTTAAATCCCGAGATCCTCTTAGGATACAGTTCGCTTATTTCCGTGATCCTTTTTATAGGAGGCGTTCTTATGATGATGATGGGGATGCTTGGAGAGTACGTGGGGCGTCTGTATATAAACAGCAACTGTTCGCCACAGTATGTGATCAAATCCACAACCGATGACGCGGGGGGCGAGTCATCTTGAGCGAAGCGAAGGATTTAACAAAAGCACAGGCTTTTGACAGAAGGAAAGGTTATCATGAAACTACAGTTAGAAAACGATCAGCGTGGAACAAAAGTAAATGAAATAAAGGAGCTTCTTTCAAACCCTGCGGCCGGTCTGTTTATCTGGGGAAAGGGCGTATACGCCCGTATTCTGGCAGGATATCTTAAGGATATGGGGATCACGAAAGAACCCGTATGGGTTGTTGATGATGCATATTATAAAGGGAGCGAAGGAGACGATACCATCCCGTTTAGCCACTTGCTTGAAACTATTGAAGAAAAAGATGCGCTGGTATACGGCATCTATGATTATGCTGCCTATTGCAGCATGAAGAAAAAATATTCCGGAATCCTTAAACACTTTTATGATCTGCA
>CAMOEK010000249.1:0-3529 GCA_946612125.1 uncultured Lachnospiraceae bacterium
AGCTTGATCCCTATAGCAAAGTATATATTCTCATATACGATGCGCATGCACTTTCTGGCTATCCTGATAGCCTTAGCTATTTTGGCCGGATCATCATCCATCAGCACTATATCTGCTGCCTCGATAGCCGCATCGCTGCCCAGCGCGCCCATTGCAATTCCTATATCGGCTCTGGAAAGCACAGGTGCGTCGTTGATACCGTCTCCGACAAACGCAAGGATCTCTTTATCTCTCTTATCATTTAATAGCTCTTCCACCGCATCCACTTTATCAGCCGGCAAAAGCTCCGCTCTTACTTCATCTATTCCCAGGTCCGCTGCCACGCTCTGCGCAACCTGCTTTGAATCGCCCGTCAGCATTACGCTGCGCCGTACGCCCGCCTTTTTAAGACCGCTGACTGCTTCTTTTGCAGTGGGTTTAACCACATCAGATATCAGTATATGTCCGGCATATTCGCCGTCAATAGCCACATGCACGACGGTCCCGACATAATGGCATTCTTTAAATTCGATATTACGGCTCCTCATAAGCTTGTCATTGCCTATAAGGATATTCTTTCCGTCCACAACTGCCGTGATGCCGTTGCCGCCTATTTCCTCAACGCTGCTTACGCGCTCACGCAGTATCCTGTGCTCTCCGTGTCCCATCTTTTTCTTTTCGCAGGGAACCGGCACAGCTTCGCCTGTCTCTTCATTTGTCTTCCATACCAGACCTTCCTGGTATGTCTTTATAATACTCTTTGCGATCGGATGTGTCGAGAAACATTCCGCATGTGCTGCATATTCCAGCAATTTCTCGTTCTCTATGGATGAGTGATGGATGCCGTTGACCTCAAACACTCCCTTTGTCATGGTGCCTGTCTTATCAAATGCCACTATGCGCGTCTTTGAAAGCGCCTCAAGGTAATTGGAACCTTTAACCAGTATTCCTGCGTTTCCGGCGCCGCCTATACCCGCAAAGAAGGTAAGCGGGATACTTATGACCAGCGCGCAGGGACAGCTTATTACCAGAAAGGTAAGCGCGCGGTATATCCAACTTCCAAACGCCGCATCCTTACCCATTATCATAAGCACAAGAGGCGGGAGCAAAGCCAGCGCCAGCGCTCCGGCGCATACTGCAGGCGTATAGTACCTGGCAAACTTTGAGATAAAATCTTCCGACTTTGATTTCCTTGATGAAGAATTCTCAACCAGATCAAGTATCTTTGAAACCGTAGATTCGCCGAACTCTTTAGTGGTCTTTATCCTGATCACGCCTGTCATATTGATGCAGCCGCTGATCACCTCATCACCTTCCACAGCCTCGCGCGGAACACTCTCACCTGTCAGAGCGCTGGTATTCAGCGTGGTGCGGCCCTCGGTAACTATTCCGTCAATGGGCACTTTCTCGCCGGGCTGTACTACTATTATACTGCCGGTCTCCACTTCATCGGGATCGACTTTTTCGAGGGTCCCGTCCTTATCGATATTGGCATAATCGGGCCGGATATCCATGAGGGCGCTGATATTTTTACGGCTCTTACCCACAGCATAACTCTGGAACAACTCGCCCGTCTGGTAAAAGAGCATAACCGCTATGGCCTCTGTATAGTCGCCGTTCTTCTCAACCAGAGCCACAGCTATGGCACCGATAGTGGCCACCGCCATCAGGAAATTTTCATCAAATATCTGGCGGTTCAGGATCCCCTTAAAAGCTTTCTGGAGTATATCGTAACCTACAACCAGATAAGGGATCATATACAGCAGAAACCATACCGGCTCATGTACCGCTGCCGCCTTTATGATATTATCGTTTTCATCAAGTTTATCAGCGCCCAGGAACTCATAAGCAAAATGCAACGCTACCATCAGTACCGCTGCTATTATGATGCGTATGAGCATTTTCTTTTGTTTTTTATTCATAACTCCGGCTCTTTCCGTTTCAATAACATCCCGTAACTACAGAACTTACAGGAAGATCTCACAATCATCTTCAACCTTTTTGCAGTTCTTGAGCACATCCTGCATCACGGCTTTGGGATCTGTTCCTTCCTCAAATTCAACATTCATCTTAAGCGCCATAAAGTTTACAACGCAGTCCTTAACGCCTGCTGTCTTCTTAGCTGCCTCTTCCATCTTGTTTGCACAGTTAGCACAGTCAACTTCAATCTTGTAAGATTTTTTCATTTTATATTCCTCCGTATGTTTTTTATGCTGTTACATATGAACATTTATTCATATGTTGTAATTATATTACCTCGCTCTTTTTTCTCTGTCAATACATATTATTAAATTCTGTGCTATTTCCGCGCCGCGCATTTGTATACATTATTTCTATCTTTTGCTGGAATTGTCGCACATTATCTGTTATAATAAATTAATCCCTTTTTGTTGCTGCGGAAAACTATTCCAAACAGGATACTGTGTATATTTACGGAATGGGGGTGACGGATAATGCCGGAAAAAAAGAAAAAACGTGTTCTGATAATTGATGACGATCCGCAATATATGAAAACGATCAGGGAATGGCTGAAGGATGACTACGCTGTAACCATGACCATAAGCGGTGAGCAGGCTTTTAGCTGGTTAAAAAATAATTGGGCCGATATGATACTGCTTGATTACGAGCTTCCGGTAATGCCGGGGCCTCAGATAATGGAAAAACTTTATGATAACGAGGCTACCCGGCCAATACCCGTTGTGATACTTACCGGTAAAAATGACCGCGAAAGCATTATGAGGATAATCTCCATGTGCCCCGCCGATTATCTTTTAAAAAACATAGGCAGGGCTGAGCTGCTGGAAAAACTTGCAAAAGTCTCCGCAAATTTCACTTATGTAAAAAAAGCAGGCAGCTTTTAAAGCTATTCGCGGTATCGCACGGTAACCAGTATTATAGCCGCAAACATTATTACACAGCCTATGATCTCTCTTATGCTCATCTGTTCGTGAAGCACGATAACGCCTGTGATCACGGCAAACACGGATTCAAGACTCATGAGCAGCGAAGCGATCGTAGGCTGCGTGTACTTCTGCCCTATCATCTGAAGCGTATATCCTATCCCGCCGGATACGATACCGCAATAGATTATCGGTATTACAGCAGAGATAAATTTATCGATCGCGGGCGTTTCCAGTATAAACGCTGCTATGCCGGATATGACTGTGGCCGTTGCAAACTGTATTGCAGAAATACATATAGCATTTCCCCGCGGTGCAAAATGATCGCAGCAGAGGATATGAAAGCTGAAAAAGAAGGCGCAGATACAAACATAAATATCGCCTGATGAAAAACTCAATCCGTCGCTGATGCACAGGAAATACATTCCGACAACGCCCATCAATACCGCTATCCATACTATCCAAGAGTTTCTTTTCTTAAGAAAGACGAGTCCAAGGACCGGTACCAGCAGGATATACATAGCAGTTATAAAACCTGCCTTGCCGGCTGTGGTATAAACCAGACCGGTCTGCTGAAGAATACTGCCAAGCGATAAAAATATCCCGCAGGATATCCCGCCCAGGACAGTGTATTTCGCGTATGCTCTTTG
>CAMOEK010000250.1:0-3500 GCA_946612125.1 uncultured Lachnospiraceae bacterium
ATTTAACAATACATTTTACCATATAATAACACTTGTGGCTAATGGATTATTAAACTATCAGCATGTTTTCTGAGGTCCACGGGTGATAAAGGCTTTGACGTATTTTGATAATTATAGTATAATTACGATGTAATGATAGGAGATTTACAGTGCTGACTTTTGAGTGGGACGAAAACAAGAACACCATAAACGAAGAAAAACACGGTGTCTCTTTTGAAGAAGCCAAGACCGTGTTCTATGATGAAGATGCATGGTTGGAATACGATGCGGCACATTCATCGGACGAGGAACGGTTCAGAATCCTCGGATGCAGCCTGTATGGCAACATATTGCTGGTTGTTCACTGTATCCGTGAGAATGACGTTATTAGGATCATTTCTTCCCGAAAAGCGACCGCTGCCGAAGTAAAGAACTACGAAAGGAAAAAGCGCATATGAGTAAGATAACAGATGATAAAATCCTGGAAAAAGAGTTTGATTTTAAGAACGCGGTCCGGAATCCCTATGCAAAGAAACTCAAAAAGCAGATAACCATCAAACTTGCACCGGCGGTCATAGACTACTTCAAGAACGAGGCCGACGAGACGGGAATACCATACCAGACATTGATCAACCTGTATTTGACGGATTGCGTCAAGGAAAAAAGAAAGCTGAAGATAGACTGGGGATGATACTTCTCCAGGCTGTCCGAATAGACTTAAGGTCTTTCTTTATTTTCATCCAATGGAATGCTCATGCAGCATCATCCACCTCTTTCTCCGGCTCTGTATACTGCTCATCTGATCTTTTTACTGTATCCGGATATATCTTCAGAAAATCATTCTTCATGGAAACGGGTACATAGCCCTGCTCACTGTACTCAGCTGATTTTTCAGCCCAGTCCTGAGTACCCCATTCTCTTACGTCGTCATCCGCCACTACCATGTACGCTTCTGACGGATAGGGATTTCTTTCATCCAGTGCATAGTTCATCATACTGGTATCACTGCCGCTGTTACCGAATGCAAGCACGGGATACTGTCCGATTTCCCGCTCTATCCAGATCGTCTTATTCGCATTCAGATTTTTCTGTATAAATCCTCCTGTAAACACCAGCTCATCCCCGTCGGCATATTTATAATCCATATTTGAGGGTACATCCTCATATCCTTGTACTTTCACTTCAAACTCCGTCCCGATCACGTGGGCAGGGGATACATATTCACTGATCGGTGAATTAGCAACGATAGCTCTCGATGTGGTACGCTCCGTTCCGCTGACTACATATATGGTGAAGTCATTGTCATACAGATACTTCACCACCTCAACCATCGGCAGATAGAACCCGTCCGCATAGCGCATATTTTCAAAGCTGTCCGTATATTTCTGTCCGAAGGTGACGGCATAGTCATACAGCTCTGAAACAGTCATTCCCGCATATGCCTTTGCAAAATTTCTCGCAAGCTCCTCTCCGGCCTTATATCCCGGTCTGATCTCCTCCGCAGCTGCCTTCAGCTCATCCGAAACTTTCTCAGGATGGTCGATCAGGCAGTAGTTTATAAACATCATCGTATCGTAATAGGTATAAAAGGTTTCACAGGTAAGTGTCCCATCCATATCAAATACGGCAATGCGATCCTCTACAGGGATAAAGTTTTCCTTATCCTTTTCATCAGTAACCTTTGATACATAGTTTCTAAGACTCTCAGCAGCCTGTGAGTCTGCCGCCCAATACTCCGACAGCGGTGCCGTACTGCTTTTACCGCACCCGGCTGCTGTCATACAGCCAAAAATCAGTACCATGCATATCACAATGATGCGTGTAAGATGTGTTTTTTTGCTAATCATATATATTTCCTCCCATCAGAATGTCCGAAAACTCCTTCTCTGTCACCATTTCCTACAATATCTTAGTGCGATTTCTTCGACGACCACGCGATATTGTGGTCGTCGATTTTAGAATCGCGGTTTTCGGACATTCTGCCGTTTACCCATATTATATTCATTGATACCATAACGCTATCCCTCTCCCATGAACTCTATCATAAGCTTTATAAAAAATACTGCCAGCACAGTTATCATAACAGGCTTCACTATTCTTGATCCGTTTTTCTCAAACCGGGTCGCTCCCAGATAGTTGCCTGCTATATTGAAAAGGCCGGCTGTTATGCCCAGAGGGATGATGACCTGATCTCTAAGCAAGAATACCACAAGTGCCGACAGATTTGTAGCAAAGTTCACCGCCTTGGTAAGACCGTTTGCCCTGGTAAGTTCCATGCCCGCGACTCCTGATAAGAGCAGCAGCAGAAAGGTACCGGTCCCCGGTCCGTAAAATCCGTCATACATTCCTATAAGAAAAGAACTCAGTGCGCAGATCAGCATCGTAATCCCTTCCGGATATGATCTCTTCGGATTAAGTATATCCTTCTTTGTCAATATGATGATCCCTGTCAAAGGGATAACGATGATCAGTACTATCTTAAATACCTTATCGGGAATCATAAGCGCGGCATTGGCGCCCAAAGCAGATCCGATAAACGCGCACGGTATGCAGAATGCGGCTGTCTTCCACGGGATGTAGCCATCTGATGCATACTTTGCCGTAGTAACGGATGTGCCCATGAAAGCACTCATCTTATTTGTCGCCACACAGCTGTGTACGGGTATCCCGGTAATGAAATAAGCGGGAAGCGATATAAGCCCTCCGCCTCCCGCTACTGCATCGATAAATCCGGCTATGAACACAAGCGGACATATTATCAGATAATCACGCATCTGCCTTTTTTAATGCCTTCTTTCTTTCCAAGTTAGAAACAATAAGGGCACATGAGGCATCTCCCGTAATGTTCACGACCGTTCTGCCCATATCAAATATCCTGTCCACACCCGCAACCAGCGCTATACCGTCAAGAGGCAGTCCGACTGATGCAAGTACCATTGCAAGCATGACCATACCTGCTCCTGGAACTCCCGCAGTGCCTATTGAGGCCAGTGTCGCGGTAAGGACTATGGTCAGCATCTGCGACGGTGTCAAAGTTATGCCATAGCAGGCTGCTATAAAGATAGCGCATACACCCTGATATATCGCTGTACCGTCCATATTGATCGTAGCGCCGAGAGGAAGCACGAATGATGTGATCTCCTTGTCCGCACCCATGCTTTCGCATCCTTTCATATTGATCGGAAGAGTCCCGACACTTGATGAACTCGAAAATGCAAATATCATGGCAGGAAGTTGTCCCTTAAAGAAAGCTAACGGGCTCATTCCTCCAAGAGTTTTTACAGCAACTGAATATACGATCAGCATATGTGCAAAGTAGCATATATAAGCCGCAAGCAACACCATGGCAAGAGAACCAAGGATCGCCGCTCCGTTGGCAGCCACCACAGGGCATATAAGACAGAATACGCCGATGGGAGAAAGTTTAAGGATCATCTCCATACACTTCATAAATACTGCATTAAAGGAATTGATCCCCTTTACCGCCGGTGCTGCCTCTTCTCCTGCGAGTATGATGGCAA
>CAMOEK010000251.1:0-3403 GCA_946612125.1 uncultured Lachnospiraceae bacterium
TCCCATAAATATTCCGGCCACACCCAGACCTGCTGCCACACCCATAGCGTATCCTACCGTAAGTCCTATGCCCCACATGGTCAAAAGTCCTACGACCAGAGGGAATACATAAGCGCCCGCCGCCTTAAGCGAATTTACAAAGGTCATGTTCAGACATCTGCCGGTCTCCACGAATATGTCCACCAGCATGATAGTGCTTCCAAGAGCTATGATGCTTTCATTCTCCGTAAATATCCTGAGAGTAAAAGGACATATCAGCCAGTTTATTGCAGCCATGCCTATGGTTATGGGCATCGATGTGCGCAGTGTTTTGAACACACGCTTGTATGCCGCATCTTCCTTGCCGGCCCCCACGAGGTGACCTGTTATGATCTGTGTGGCCATGGCCGATGAATTCGAGAACAGCATTGCAAAGGATATCAGGGAATTGCAATACACTCTTGCGTTCACCGAATCATTGCCCATCTGGTTCACAAACGAAAGCAGCACCATCTGATAAAGCGTATAGGAGAGATTCTCACCAGCCGAAGGAAGACCTATCTTGACCATTTTTGCCAGCAATTCAGTAGGGAAAGGTCTGATATATCTGAGCGCTATCTTTCCGGTCTTTGTAATATAGAAGAAAGCGATGGCAGCGATCACTGCGATGGTCCTTGCAGCTACGGTTGAAATGGCCACACCTGCCACTCCCATATTCAGAGATTTAAGACCGCCATAAAGGAAGAGATAATTACCGCCTATGTTGATAACGTTTATCGCCACGGAAATGTACATGCCCACCTTGGGGAAGCCGTTGCAGCGCAGTATCTGTATCAGAACGTTGTATACAGCCATGAGGAAGCTGCCGCCGCCTACTATTATTATATAAGTCGAGGCATGAGGCCTCATCTCGGCCGAAATATTTAAGATGTTCAAAAACAGAGGATTTGCAAGAGCTATACCCACGCTGAGCAGCACACCAAGCGTTGCATTGAACATCACTGCCAGGGAATAGATCATGTTCATCTTATCTTTTTTGCCGGCGCCCAGATACTGCGCCACGACCACGCCCGTAGCCGTAGCTATAACATTAAACAGGATGTTGAGCATAAACATTATCTGATTAGCATTTCCTACAGCTCCTACCGCATTCTCATCATAATGACTCAGCATCAGCGTATCTATATTATTAAGCATGATGCCCAGGAGCATTTCAAAAAATATAGGGCCTGCTATCGCCAGAAGAGGCGTATTCTCACCTATCACCGTATTCTTTTTGTCTTTCTTGACCACTGCTTCCATATTCTTTCTCCCGTTTTCCTTTTCTTTCACAACTCTGTCTCTGATTTCTGAGAAAGAATAACTCGACTGTGCAAATGTATCAATACCGGCCATTCCTTTTTAGAGATTTTTACGATTTTTCTGTATGTCGTGGCTAGTATTATTTCTTAAGTTATTGTGATATAATGCTAAAGTTATGTTTAAAAAGAGGACTAAATAAATGAAAAAGAGAAAACTGATACTAAATGATCCGCAGTTCTACAAGGCGGTTGCAGCCATAAGCATACCTATAACGCTGCAGTCCCTGATCACAACGGGCGTAAACATGATGGACACCATAATGATCGGCAAGATAGGCCAGACGCAGCTTTCTGCTGTATCTCTGGCTAATCAGTTCATCTCCGTGTTCCAGATCTTCTGCATGGGCATAGGCATGGGCGCTTCGGTGCTGGTATCCAGATACTACGGCATGCAGGACCACAAATCCTTAAAAAACACCGTAGTGATAATGATACGCCTGTGTCTGGCTTTATCATCGCTCTTCTGCATTGCGACCTTCCTGCTGCCGGAGCAGATAATGCGCATATATACCGAAGAGGCGCCCATAATCACCTGCGGCATCAATTACCTCAACTGGTCAGTGGTAACATATTTCCTGCTGTCGCTTTCGCTTACCTGCACCATCATACTGCGTAATGTAGGCATGGTACAGATACCGCTGTTCACTTCGATCGCCGCCTTCTTTATAAATGTAGGCGCAAACTACATTTTCATCTTCGGAAAGTTCGGAGCCCCCAGAATGGAAGAAGCCGGCGCTGCCCTGGGCACGCTTATAGCCAGGATATTCGAATTCTGCGTGATATGCGGATATCTCTTTCTGAAGGATACACGTATAAATATACGCATCAAGGATCTTTTCGGAAAAGTAGGGAAACTCTGGAATGAATACATACGCATAAGCATACCTGTGCTCATAAGCGACGGCATACTGGCTCTGGGCAATAACTCCGTTGCCATGGTAGTCGGAAGACTTGGAGAGAATTTCGTGGCGGCAAACGCCGTTACCACCGTGACACAGATGCTGGCATCCGTTGTGATACAGGGCTTCTCGCAGGCCGGCTGCATCATCACGGGAAAAACCCTTGGAGAAGGAGACAAAGAAAAAGCCCTGGATCAGGGCTATGCTTTCATGGGTCTGGGGCTTTTCTTCGGCCTTATAGCCGGAGGCATAGTCATGATCATATCCCAGCCTATGATCAACGCCTATAACCTCCTGGAAGAGACCAGGCATATAGCTTTTCAGCTTATGCTGTCCATAAGTCTTATAATCGTTTTCCAGGCTACCAACAGCATCATGACAAAAGGCGTGCTGCGCGGCGGCGGCGATACCAAGGTGCTCATGCTGGCTGATAACCTTTTTCTGTGGGTAGTATCATTACCGCTGGGAATACTTGCCGGACTGGTATTGCATCTTCCGGCTTTCTGGATCTATTTCTGCCTTAAATCCGATCAAGTGCTTAAGACCATCTGGTGTATCATAAGACTCCGCAGCGGTAAATGGATCAAGAAGATCAAAAGCGACAAGGAGCTGTAAGCTTACTGCTCCTTTCCCTTTACCACCAGTTCATACACTTTATAGTCGGCATTTGAATAGCAGACCATATTTACCTGCATGCCGTAATCCTTATGTTCGTCCAGCCAGTTTACAACAGCTTTAACGGCTATCATCGCGGCGTCTGCCTTGGGGTAACCGTATACTCCCGTAGAGATCGCAGGAAAAGCTATGCTGTGAAGATCATGCTCCGCAGCCAGATCGAGGGAACTTCTGTAACAGCTGTATAATTCCGCAGCGTTTCTGCTGTTTCCGGTATAGATAGGGCCTACTGTATGGATCACATATTTGGCAGGGAGCTTATAACCCTTTGTGATCTTTGCAGCCCCTGTCTCGCAGCCACCCAGCTTTTTGCATTCTTCCAGCAGTTCCGGCCCCGCTGCAAAGTGTATGGCTCCGTCAACGCCGCTTCCTCCCAACAGTGTCTTGTTAGCCGCATTTACAATGGCATCCACCTCCATTGTTGTTATATCGCCTACCATAAACTTGATCTCATTTTTCATCCTGTTCTTCTTCCTCCATGTTTTCTTC
>CAMOEK010000252.1:0-3380 GCA_946612125.1 uncultured Lachnospiraceae bacterium
AGCATAGAGGATAACGCCTGCGTCGAGTACAATGATATCATGGGGCTGCCTCAGAAGATCGAAGGACAGGCCGTGCTGGACATGTTGCATCCTCAGATCGACGAGATGACAGCAATGGTGGCGGATAAATTCAAGGAATTAAACGGCGGGAAAGCAGTCAGCGCAGTATTTGTTGTCGGCGGCGGCGGCCGCATCGAGGGCTATACCAAAAAGCTTTCGGAGCATCTGGGGATTATGGCGGAACGCGTTGCCGTGCGCGGCGAAGAAGTCATGGGCAAGGTGCGCTTCAAGGATGATAACGTCAAAAAGGATTCGCTGCTGGTAACGCCTATAGGAATATGCCTGAATTATTATGAGCAGAGCAATAACTTTATATATGTAAGCTTTAACGAAGAACATATCAAGATATATGACAGCGGTAATCTGGCTGTGGTTGACGCGGCGATGCATGCAAACTTTCCGAATGACGGGCTGTTCCCGCGCAGAGGGAAAGAGATCAATTATACCATAAACGGCAAAAAAGGCTTTAAGCGCGGTGCGCTGGGTGAAGCGGCAAAGATAAGCGTTAACGGCGAAGCGGCCGACATGCATACGCCCATCAGGGCCAATGATGTTATAGTTGTGGAGGAAAGCACTGCGGGAGAAGATGCAAAGCTTAAGATATCGGAGCTGCCTGAATTCAAGTCGATGATCGCCATTAAAGTGAACGGCAGCCGTATTTTGCTGCCCCGCATAGCTCTGGTAAACGGAGAAGAAAAGACTGAGTATTATGAAGTGCAGGACGGCGATGAGATCGTTATGAGCGATCATTATACCGTGGCACAGGTCTGCAGATTCATGGATGTAACTTTGGAAGAAGGCACGGAAGTGATGGTAAATAACGAAGAGGCAGACGATAATACCGAAGTTTATGAGAATTTTACGATAAAATGGGGAAAAGGCACAGAAAAAGCTGCAAGGCCTTCTGCGAGAAGGAAAGCGGCAAAAGAGCCTGAAGAAGATAAAGAGAACTTAAGCGGTTTTGATGCGCTGCCTGAAGATGACGGAAGCTATGAAAAAAGCCGGAAGGAAGAAATACCGGAAGAAGTCCCTGTTAAGAGAAAGAAGCCGGCTATATCCATAACAGTTAAAGTCAACGGCGAGGAGATAAGGCTTTCGGGCAAATCAGAATATGTATTTGTGGATGTTTTCGATTATATAGATTTTGACCTGCAGAAAGTAAGGGGGAGCAGGCTGATCACCGACCTTAACGGTCATAAGGCTGAATACATGGAACCGATAACATCCGGCGCAGATATAGTGATAAGGTGGGAAAAATAAGCATGAGGATGATGAGCTTATCCAGTGGAAGCAGCGGTAATTCTATTTATGTCGGCAGTGACAATACGCACCTTTTGGTAGATGCGGGGATCAGCGGAAAACGCATAGAAGCGGCGCTGAATACCGTGGGTATTTCCGGAGCGGATCTTGACGGTATACTGGTAACGCATGAGCATTCGGATCACATCGGCGGACTGGGAGTCATGCAGCGCAAATACGGCCTGAATGTATATGCCACGCCGCTGACAATAGAAGCGTTAAAGAAGGACAAGTCCATAGGAAAGGTTGACTGGGATGCGTTCATACCGGTTAAGAGCAATGAAAGCTTTTCGATAAAAGATATAAGCATCAGCCCTATGAGCATTTCGCATGATGCGGCTGATCCCGTAGCTTACAGATTCAGGTACGGAGACATAAAAACAGCTGTGGTGACCGATCTGGGTGAATACGATGACAGGATGATCAGTTATCTCACAGGGCTTTCGGCCATATATCTGGAAGCCAATCATGATGTCCGCATGCTGCAGATGGGCAGATATCCATATCCGTTAAAGCAGCGCATACTTGGTAAAAAAGGACATTTGTCCAACGAGGCATCCGGGCGGCTGCTCACATCTATATTGAATGATAAGATGCAGCGGATCTTTCTGAGCCATCTGAGTCATGAGAATAATCTGCCTGAACTGGCTTACGAAGCTGTACGCATGGAAGTGGAGATGAGCGATACTGCCTGGCATGGGGATGATTTCCCTATAGATATTGCACGGAGGGATGAACCTTCGGAATGCATAGAGTTATAGAATGGAGGAAGGATATGAAAAAAACGATCATTACCGTTGTCGGAAAGGATACGGTAGGCATTATTGCAAAGGTATGTACTTATCTGGCGAATAACAGGGTCAATATACTGGATATTTCGCAGACTATCGTGCAGGAATACTTTAACATGATGATGATAGCGGATATATCGGGCTCGGAAAAACCTTTTGATACCATAGCCGACGAACTGGCACAGATAGGCGAGGAGATAGGCGTGGTGGTCAAGTGTCAGCGCGAAGAGATATTCAATTCCATGCACAGGATATAAGAGGTCATAAAATGATAAATATTCATGAGGTCGTTGAGACCAACACAATGATAGAAAAAGAGAATCTGGATGTGCGTACCATTACCATGGGTATCAGCCTTCTGGACTGTATTGACAGCGATCAGGAAGCGCTTAAGTCCAAGATCTATAACAAGATAACCCAAACGGCGAAGAATCTGGTGCATACGGGCAAGGAGATAGAGCGAAAGTATGCGATCCCCATAGTCAACAAGCGCATATCGGTGACGCCTATGGCGCTGATCGGCGCTGCAGCCTGCAAAAGCTCATCTGATTTTGCGCAGCTGGCGCATACGCTGGATGAGGCGGGCAAAGCTGTAGGAGTTAACTTTATAGGCGGCTATTCCGCTCTGGTAAGCAAGGGAATGACAGCAGCCGACGAAATGCTGATACGCTCCATCCCGCAGGCGTTGGCAGAAACGGACAGAGTATGCTCTTCGGTCAATCTGGGATCGACCAGGACCGGCATTAATATGGACGCCGTGCGCCTGATGGGAGAGACGATAAAACAGACAGCGGAATATACAAAAGAAAAGGATTCGCTGGGTTGTGCAAAGCTTGTGGTATTCTGTAATGCTCCGGATGATAATCCGTTTATGGCGGGCGCTTTCCATGGCGTGACCGAGGCGGATACCATCATAAACGTCGGAGTATCCGGTCCCGGAGTTGTGAAGACTGCATTGGAGAGCGTGCGCGGCGAGAGCTTTGAAGTGCTGTGCGAGACCATCAAGAAAACAGCTTTTAAAGTCACGCGTGTGGGACAGCTTGTGGCAAAGGAAGCTTCGAAAATGCTGGGCGTTCCTTTCGGGATAATAGATCTGAGCCTGGCACCTACCCCGGCAGTGGGCGATTCGGTAGCCGATATATTAAAGGAAATAGGGCTTGAACAGCCCGGCGCGCCGGGAACAACGGCTGCGCTGGCTTTGCTCAACGATCAGGTGAAGAAGGGCGGAGT
>CAMOEK010000253.1:0-3345 GCA_946612125.1 uncultured Lachnospiraceae bacterium
GTGCGGCTAACAGGACTCGAACCTGCACCCTTTCAGACCAGGACCTAAACCTGGCGCGTCTGCCAGTTCCGCCATAGCCGCATGCAGTATATATTACCCCAGAGCATAACTTATGTCAAATCAGTCTCAGCTTCTTAAATCGGTCAATTATTTATCGAATCCGGACTTAAACTTATCCAGCGCATCCTGCATTTTCCGGTTTTCCGACTTTTCCGCCAGTCTGGTAAGCAGCGCGCTGATCACCATGCTTATGATAAAGGAGATAAAGAAACCGCACCAGGCTTTGGGATCATCTACCGGAAACCACTTAAATATCACTGTCATGATGATCATGACCAGCATTATGGTCAGAAAGAAAAATATATATCTGAGTACCATGGACATACCTTTGATCATCCCGTCCGTAAGGAAGAGTACCTGTGATAAAGTTATGAAAAGAGCGAGCAGCAATAACTGCAGCAGGGTAGGTATGCCAAGCGCCGCATCTTTATAACTGAATAAAGCAGAATATTCATCTGCACCGTTTCCGATCACCAGTGAGAATGCTATAAAGATCACCACTATGACTCCGTAGGTTGCAAACAGCTGACTTATATAATTAAATACGGTCTTTTTTTCTTCCATTACTTTAACCCCAGCTTTCTTCTTAATTCATCGGAATACATTCGTGATACCACGATCTGTTCGCCGTTGACAAGGCTGATGCGGATCTTCCTGTTGATATCCGCTTTCAGACTCTTTATCTTTCTGATATTGACTATGCTCTGCTTGCTGATGCGCAAAAACTCCCTTTCCAGAAGCTCCTGCTCTATCTCATACAGTTTAAGCTCGGATTCGTAGGTATCTTCCTCGGTATAAACAAAGGTCTTCCTGTCAACACCTTCTATATAAAGGATCTTATCAATATCCAGAAGATAAGTTTCATCATCCTTTTTAACACCGATCTGCATATCGATCATCCGCATAAGGGCAACAGTCTTTTCCACCTCACGCGAAAAGCGCGGAGCCTTTATGATAACTGTAGTATCGCTGTATTTGTCATCAATATCTATCTCGATCTTCATCTATTCCAGTCCCTTTTTCCTGAAGGCTATAAAGAAGAGTATCATCGCCAGCGCTGCATTTAATAACAGTATTATAACACTTTCTTTTCCTGCATTACATAATGACATATCTTCAAGAAAAATCCTTATCTGCTGGGTATAGAAGATCTTTGAAAAACTCCTGATATTCTCGTTAAACATCGCCAGCATAGGCGCAAAGGAAAGTATCATCATCACAGGCATACAGATCGATGTGGCAACCATCTGATTCTTTGCATATATACCTATACATGCTCCTGCCAGAACAGATACGGCAAATCCCGCTCCCATTAAAGCCATGTAAAAAACTATCTCGCTGCCCTTAAAACCTGTTGCCATCACGCCGGCTCCGGCCATGCATATAAGCCAGACATATACTCCCACGCCCAGTAGATACTCAACAGGTTTTACATTTGCCATCATAAGCACACGCAGGGTATTTTTTTCTTTTTCTTCCGATATCACAGCTGCCATGGAAGTGACCGGCGCCATCCCCATATACATTACCGAAAAAAGCTTAGTAAAGAAAAGCTCCGGCATTCCTTCCATTTTTACCGTATTTTCCATTATCAGCGTCATGGCCGGAAAAAGGATAAACTGTATCAATACCGTCTTATTCTTTAATGTATCGATCAACTGCTTTTTAAATACTATCATGCTGTTTTTCATTCTCTTCTTCCTCCTCAAGCTTTCTTCCTGTCAGTTCCAGAAATACGGTTTCCAGATCCGGTTCCGACGAGTGGATAGTTTCTATCTTCCCTTCCTTCATCAGTCTGCATATCTCATCAGCCGCTCCCGGGGTGTGCGTTAATTCCTCATCAATCCCGGAAGATAAATGGATCATTATCTTTTTCTGATGGTTATACTTTCTGCAGATCTCTTCCGGTGCGCCGCTTTCAACTATCTTTCCTTCGTTTAACAAAGCCACCTGATCGCACAGTGACGCAGCCTCCTCCATATTATGTGTGGTAAGAAAGATCGTACATCCGCTTTCCTTCTTATCCAGGATTATCCTGTGGATCTGTTTGGCAGTCTGCGGATCAAGACCGCTTGTAGGCTCATCAAGGAACAGTATTTTCGGATCATGCATGAAAACTCTTGCCAGACACAGTCTGGCACGCATGCCTTTTGAAAGGTTGACAGCCCGGGTATGATAAGCATCCGCCAGGCCTACCTGTTCCAGAACCTCTTTTATCCTGCTTTGGGGAACTCCATAGATATCTGCAAATACTTTCAGATTATCCGCGCATGAGAATCTTTCATATACTCCGAACCGGTCCATCATTATACCGATCTTCTTTTTGTCTTCACCGCTTAATGCTTTTACATCTTTATCAAGCACGGTAACTCTTCCGCTGTCAAAACTCAACTGTCCGGTCAGTATCTTTATAAGAGTAGTCTTTCCTGCACCCGAAGGGCCCAGCAGGCCGAAGATCTGCCCGTCAGGAATATCTATGTTTACTCCCGAAAGCACTTCCTTAGCGGCAAATCTTTTATAAACATTAAGGCATTGTATCATAACGCACCTCCTTTATCTGCTTGTTGAAACAAACATATCAGAGGTATGCGTTACTATCAATGCCTTAATACGTAAGTTGCCCAAATAGCCACATCAGTTGCACAAAAATGCTGTCCGGATGTCGCCGCTACTGAGGCGGTCACTCTTTCAGGGGCATGAGTATCTCAGCCTCCACCAGGTAGATATCCCCTTCTTCGCTGCAGTTTATATTAAACTCTCCGCCGTATTTTTTAACGGCGCGCTTGATGTTTAAGATCCCAAAGCCGTGATCCGGAGAATTCTTGGAAGAAACTATATTGCCCGGCGTCAACCTGCTGACGCTTTTATTTTTCTCAGTGATAAGTATAAAATTAGCATTCTTCTTAAATTCCAGAATTATCTTCTTGTCTTCATCGGAAAGATCTCTTCCGTATGCTCTGCTTAATGCCTCTATGGCATTGTCCAATAAATTGGACAGTATCGTAACCAGGTCGGCGCTCTCTATATCAAGTCCGGCCAGATCACCCGATATGCATAATTTAAGTCCGCGTTTTTCTGCCTTTGCATACTTATCTGCTATTATCACATCCGCTATGTCATTGCCGCTCCTGTACGGAGGCGCTGCAGCCTCTATCTGCTCGGCTATGGAATCTATATAAGCAAGGAGTTCTTCGCTTCGTGACTGCGACGCCAGTTCCTTTAAAGCTATCAGATGATTCTTCATATCATGTCTTAAGCGTCTGGTCTCCATGCTGCTTTTTTTTA
>CAMOEK010000254.1:0-3335 GCA_946612125.1 uncultured Lachnospiraceae bacterium
CGCAATGATTTATTGCGCTTACTTATATATCAGCATATCTTGCTTCCGGATTTAATCGCTTTCTCCGGTGTCATGAGCACTACATGATCCTCATCATCTTCAGCGCAGAGCAGCATGCCCTGACTCTCAAGTCCTGCCATCTTAACAGGCTTTAAGTTGAGCAGCACCATTACCTTCTTTCCGACCATCTCTTCAGGCTTGTAATATGCCTTAATGCCGGAGAGGATCTGCACCGTCTTATCGCCCACCTTTACCTGTGAGCAGAGAAGCTTTTTGCTCTTGGGCACTTCCTCGCACTTTATGATCTCGCCCACAACAAACTGACATTTTGCAAAATCATCATATTCGATCTCGTCTGCCTTCTCCACATGGATCTCAGCTCCCTGATCCTGCGCCGCAGCGCCTATGCCTGCCCTGGCAAGTCTTGCATCTGCATCAGCCTGTGAGATGCGGCCTGCCTTTAAAAGATTCTCGACAGCCTTTTTCTCATGCGCGCGGAAATCTTCACGCTGCTTTGCTTCAACTTCGGCAGCTTTCTTGAATATCTCTTCCTTATCAAGCCTTGCAAAGAGGATCTCGGGCTTGTCAGTAACCTTTGTCTGTGTGATCACGCCAAACTTATCAAGCTGATCCAGATCTCTGATCTCTGTTCCCAGCTGTGCGCAGATCTTTGCTGCGGTATCGGGCAGATAAGGCGCCAGAAGCGAAGTAGCTATCGTTATGCCTTCGGTCAGATTATAGAGCACGGTGCGCAGTCTGTCTGACTTCGAATCATCTTTTGCCAGTACCCAGGGCTCGGTCTCATCAATATATTTATTAAGACGCTTGTAAACATTAAATATCTCGGTAAGCGAATCAGCCACATGCAGCGTATCCATGCACTTTGAGACTTTTGCGGCAGCCGCGGTCACAACAGACTTAAGCTCGTCATCCACGGCTTCTTTAACGCCCGGATCCTTAACTTCGCCGCCAAAATACTTGTTGCTCATCGCCACGGTGCGGTTCACCAGATTGCCCAGGGTATTTGCCAGATCACTGTTGGTGCGCTCTGTCATGAGCTCCCAGGTAATAGTGCCGTCGTTCTCATACGGCATCTCGTGCAGCACAAAGTAACGCACCGCATCCAGACCAAAGATATCGATCAGGTCGTCAACATATATAACATTGCCCTTTGACTTGCTCATCTTCTCGCCGCCCTGTAAAAGCCAGGGATGACCGAACACCTGCCTGGGCAGAGGCTCGCCCAGAGCCATAAGGAAAATGGGCCAGTAAATGGTATGGAAGCGGATTATATCCTTGCCTATAAGGTGAAGATCCGCCGGCCAGAATTTCTTATACTGATCGCTGCTGTTACCGTCTGCATCATAGCCTATGCCGGTGATGTAGTTTGAAAGCGCGTCCAGCCACACATATACCACATGCTTATCATCAAAGTCCACGGGTATGCCCCACTTAAATGAGGTACGTGATACGCACAGATCCTGAAGTCCCGGCAGGAGGAAGTTATTCATCATCTCATTCTTCCTGGATACGGGCTGTATGAATTCGGGATGAGTGTTTATGTGCTCGATCAGCCGGTCGGCATATTTGCTCATTTTAAAGAAGTAAGCTTCCTCTTTTTCCTCATGAACATTTCCGCCGCAGACAGGGCATTTGCCCTCCTTAAGCTGGCTCTCTGTATAGAAAGCCTCACACTCGGTACAGTACTTGCCCTCGTATGCGCCCTTGTAAATATCGCCCTGGTCGTAGAATTTTTTGAACATCTTCTGTATCTGCTTTTCATGATCGGCATCCGTAGTGCGGATAAAACGGTCATAATCAGTTCCCATGATGTCCCACAGGCGCTTTATCTCACCTGCCGTGGCATCTACAAACTCCTTGGGGCTTACGCCTTCTTCGATGGCACGGGTCTCTATCTTCTGACCGTGCTCATCGCTTCCGGTCTGGAAATGCACATCATAGCCCTCTGCCTTACGGTAACGCGCGATGGCATCTGCCAGTATTATCTCATAACAGTTTCCTATATGCGGCTTTCCCGATGTATAGGCAATAGCCGTAGTTATATAATATTTTCCTTTGTTTTCCATGAATCTGCTCCTATCTGTTATCTGATGTTATTTTATCAAGATCCTTGCTCTGCATGTGCAGCTTTCAAAACGCCTGAAATACGCCGCATAGTAGATGCGCTTCTCAGGATAACACTTCATGCACATCATCTTATATTGTGCGTATATTTCCTTAAGTCATTTTGTGCATCCTCTGTTGTCATTCTGAGCACAGCGAAGAATCTTGTTATTTAAATTCCAACTCTACCGGGCAGTGGTCGCTTCCCATTATATCTGTATGTATCTTTGCATCCACCATCCTGTCCTTAAAACGCTCCGATACCACAAAATAATCGATGCGCCAGCCCGCATTTCTTGTCCTGGCCTGCATTCGGTAGCTCCACCAGGAATATATGTCTGCCTGCTCCGGATAGAAATAGCGGAAGCTGTCAATAAAACCGGCATTTAATACCGCGCCGAACTTCGCCCTCTCTTCATCAGTAAATCCGGCATTCAGATGATTTGTCTTAGGATTCTTAAGGTCGATCTCTTCATGCGCAACATTTAAGTCGCCGCAATAGATAACCGGCTTCTTTTTATCCAGCTTCCTGATATAAGACAGGAAAGCATCTTCCCATTCCATACGGTAATCCAGACGTTTTAGGCCATCCTGCGAATTGGGCACATACACGGTGATCAGATAATGATCATCAAATTCCAGCGTGATCACCCGTCCTTCATGGTCGTGCTCCTCCACGCCTATTCCATAGGACACGCTGATCGGCTCATTCTTAGTAAAAATAGCAGTACCTGAATAGCCCTTCTTTTCAGCATAATTCCAATACTGTCTGTATCCGGGAAGATCCATTTCGATCTGCCCCTCCTGCAGCTTGGTTTCCTGAAGACAGAAGGCATCCGCATCCAGCTCATTAAAAGCTTCTGTAAAATTTTTTCCCATTACGGCACGAAGGCCGTTCACGTTCCACGATACATATCTCATGCGGGGTATTATACCACAGATCAGAAAAAAAAGACAGGGAAAACATACTCTTATCGCCATTTCTCCTGCACATCGCCTCCTGAAATGCCTTGCCGGCTAACATTTTGCGCATATCAGGGGCTTGTGTTAGCCATACTCCCCCTGCAGTGCCTCCTGTAAAGCTTTGCTGGCTAACACTTTTTGTATATTTGGGGCTTGTGTTAGCTATCCTGCCCCTGCAGTGCCTCCTGTAAAGCTTTGTTGGCTAACATATTTTGAATATTGAAAGCTTTTGTTAGTCACAACTCTTT
>CAMOEK010000255.1:0-3293 GCA_946612125.1 uncultured Lachnospiraceae bacterium
GGAACACGCGGCCGATCTCGAATACTCTCTCCATGCCGCCTACGATAAGTCTCTTAAGATAAAGCTCCAGTGATATACGAAGCTTAAGGTCCTCATCCAGCGCATTGAAGTGTGTCATGAAAGGTCTGGCTGCTGCACCGCCGGCATTTGCCACCAGCATGGGTGTTTCCACTTCCATAAAATCCTTCTCTGCCAGGAAGTTACGGATCTCGCGTATTATCTTTGAACGCTTTACAAATACCTCGCGTGAATCCATGTTCATGATCAGATCCACATAACGCTGACGGTAACGTGTATCCGTATCGGTCAGTCCGTGGAACTTCTCCGGAAGTACCTGCAGTGACTTGCTCAAAAGCGTCATCTCAGTAGCATGTATGGATATCTCCCCGGTCATTGTACGGAATACAAATCCCTTAATGCCGTAGATATCGCCTATATCGGATTTCTTAAAGCCTGCGTATGCTTCGTCACCCAGGGCGTCCTTTGATACATAAACCTGTATATCGCCCTCACGGTCACGGATGTTTGCAAACGAAGCCTTACCCATTACGCGCTTAAACATCATACGCCCGGCTATAGAAACCTTCGGCGCATTTTTATCCAGCACCTCACGGCGCGCATTGTATGCTTCCTTCTTTGCGCTGCGGTATGCCGCCACCACGTCATCAGCCGCGCCTTCTGCGGGCTCAGGAGGCAGTTCGGGCTCTTTATAGTCCTTCAGTGTCTCTTTCTCATATGCTTCGTAAAGGCTCTTGACCTCATCGGTATGATGGGTCTGATCATATTTAGTGATCACAAAAGGATCCTCTCCCGCCTGCTGCAGCTCGGAGAGCTTTTCCCTTCTTACTTTTCTTAACTGGTTAACATCCTGTTCAACAGGAGCCTTGTTCTGCTTTTCTTCAGCCATATCAGCCTCTCACCTCTATACCCAGCACTTCATACTCCATAAGTCCGGCAGGAGCTTCCACCTTTACTATCTCACCCTTCTTTGCTCCTATCAGCGCAAGTCCCAGAGGAGATTCGTTGGAAATGATATGCTTGAGCACGTTTGCCTCCGTGCCGCCTCGAATAGTATATTCAACCTCTTTATTCTTCTTGATATCTCTAAGCAGAACGGTGCATCCGAATGATATCGCATCTATCTCGCCATCATGCTGCTCTACATCCACGATAACAACGTTCTTAAGTATATTCTCAAGTTCCTCGATACGAGCCTCTACATCACGCTGCTCATCACGGGCTGCATCATACTCTGCATTTTCGGAAAGGTCGCCCTGCTCCCTGGCCTCCTTGATCTTCTGTGAGATCTCCTTTCTGCGCACCGATTTTAAATGCTGCAGTTCATCCTCATACTTACGTAAGCCTTCTCTTGTCAGATAATTCTTCTTCTCTGCCATTTTGTGCCGCCTCTTCCTTTCATTATATAAACTACACAACAGGGCGCATACCCGCCCAAAATACCAAGGTATTATACATTATTCTTAAAGCCTGTGTCAAGCTGTGCGAGCAGCGCTTCCAGATCCTCCATGCTCTCCATCTCGCAGGCTGCTTTGCGCAGTCCCGCCGCATGCGGAAAGCCTGCCAGATACCATGCCGTATGCTTGCGCATCTCGCGTATGCCTATGTATTCGCCCTTAACCTCAAGCAGCAGGGAGGCGTGTTCGCGTATCATGGCTATTATCTCCTCCCGCGAAGGCTTAGCGGGCATAACTCCTGTTCTTAAGTATTCCTTAATATCCCTGAATATCCAGGGATTTCCCCGGGACGCCCTGCCTATCATCAGCGCTTCGCAGCCTGTCTCCTTACGGCAGCGGATGGCCGCTTCGGCGCTGTTTATGTCACCGTTGGCTATAACGGGAATGCTGACAGCCTCTCTGACCTGCCTGATGATATCCCAGTCCGCCTCTCCGCTGTAATACTGCTCGCGCGTCCTGCCATGCACTGCAATGGCGGCGGCTCCCGCATCCTCCAGACGTTTTGCCATCTCTACCGCATTCACATGAGCTTCGTCAAAGCCTTTGCGGATCTTGACAGTTACCGGCTTGCTTATCGCCGTGGATATGGCTTTTACTATCTTTGCCGCCAGCTTGGGGTCTTTCATGAGCGCCGATCCCTCGCCATTGTTCACCACCTTTGGCACCGGACAGCCCATGTTGATATCCAGTATATCAAAAGGCCTGTCCTCTATGCTCTTTGCCACCTCCGCCATCAGCTCCGGCTCGGATCCGAACAGCTGAAGAGATACCGGACGCTCCGCCTCATCTATGGCCATTAACGCCTCGGTATTTCTGTTACGGTAATGGATAGCTTTTGCGCTCACCATCTCCATACACAAAAGATCCGCCCCCATCCTTTTGCAAAGGATACGGAAGGGCAGATCGGTGACCCCGGCCATAGGCGCCAGGATAAGGGGATCGGCTATGTTAAGATCCCCTATCTTCATTTTTTGTTCTTTTCGTAGATGAGGCGCAGGCCCTCAAGCGTAAGGGTGCGGTCGTAGACTTCGATCGCGTCCGTTTCGTCGGCTATGATGGAGCCCAGGCCTCCCGTGGCCACGACCTTCATCTCGCTTAAACCTGCTTCTTCTTTGACTTTATTGACGATATACTCCGTCTGCCCTATCTGACCGTAAACCAGACCGGCCTGCATGCTGGTGACGGTATTCTGCGCCAGTATGGAATCCGGCTTCTTTATCTCCACCTCGGGGAGCTTGGCCGTGTCTTCCCACAGCGCCCTGGCGCTTATCCTTATGCCCGGAGCAGTGATACCGGCTACGAACTCACCCTTTTCGTTTATCAGATCGTAAGTGGTGGCTGTGCCGAAATCAAGCACCAGCACGGGTCCGCCGTACTTTTCGAAGGCGCCCACAGCGTCAACTATACGGTCGGGGCCTATCTCCTTGGGGTTCTCGGTGACAATATGTATGCCGGTCTTAAGTCCCGGTCCCACTATCATCGGGCGGATCTCCAGAAAGCGCTCGATGGCGCTCGTCAGCGAATGCATCACGTTGGGCACTACCGACGAAATGATAACGCCCTCCACCTTCCCGGGCGCCACCTTGTAATACTTGAGCATCTCAAGTATGGCTGCGCCGTATTCATCGGAAGTGCGCGGCGTGCCCGTCATCAGGCGGAAACTGCCGCTAAGCTCCTTTTTGTTGTATAAACCAAAGGTTATGTTGGTATTTCCTACGTCGACTACTAGTAACATTGTTGATTCTCCTTATTCTTCGTTTCCGACAGGGGCTTCTGTGGTAACGGTGGTTCTGTCAGGATCCTTCGCTTCGCTCAGGA
>CAMOEK010000256.1:0-3291 GCA_946612125.1 uncultured Lachnospiraceae bacterium
CGGTTACTCTTTGGAAGATTATCCTGTGATATCAGCAAAAGATTACTCTTTCGTTTTGAATATGCGTTAAGGACACAAGCCTCACCAAGCCTTGCTCCAAAGTCTGCATCCTGCGGGTCTATACTCTCTAAAAGCTGCTCTATCCTCTTCTGTTTAGGGTATATCACAGAGGCTATCCTGTCATACACTTTAGCCTCGGCATCAAGCCTTGCCTTCTTTTCCTTCAGCTCGTTCTCCACGCGGATCAGATCATTTTCTTCACTGAGGATAGCATTTGCCTCTTCAAGACGTCTCGTCGCTTTATGAAGCTCTTTTTCGTCTTCATTCCAGAACACATAACCGGCCCCTACCCTTATACCGCTCAGCTTGGTATATTCATCGGTATAAACCGGAAAATCAAGTGCAGATCGCATTTCTTCGTCTGATGCCTTCAAAGTAACGGCGCTGCAAAAAACCGGAGCCATCTTCCCGTCGGTCATCAGTACAGGAAGCTTAAGCCCGGATAAGAAACCGGCGTAATTCTCATTATGAGGTATCAGGCGGCTGCGGATACAGATCTCAAGTATCGCCAGCATCGAAAACGTGCGTATCTCCGGAGTATTGTACATACGCGGCAGATCTAAAGGTATCAGGATAAATATCCGGACACACTCAAGCGCCGCCCACATAAGCAGTACTGCTATCATCCAGAAAACGATCTTTCCCGGGCGCTTTCTGGTAACACGAAACAATATAACAGCAGCATATAAAGCCATGACTGCGATCCATATATATATCAGATAAAGCAGTATCCCCATGGAATATGTGCCGGTATTTACACAGAATTCGGAAAGCTCCACCCGCGGAATATATACAAGCTTATGCAGATCATTGGTGATGGCCAGAAAACACAAAAGGACCGAAGGTATAAGAAGCAGTTTTTCGCTGCCTTTATCATTAATATCTTCTCCTCTGCTTATACATATCGAAGCCATCAGAAACAGAGTGGGTATGAGAAGTGTCGGGATCAGGTATAAGTATTCTATATACCGGGACGGAGTTATGATATTTGAAAACACACGGTATTTACAGATCTTTAATATCAAAAAAAACAGCATCAGCACCGCTGATGTCAGTATATATGCCCGGCACCTGGTCGGAAGCAGCCGCACACGGACAGACTCCATCCAGTATACCAGGAGTCCGCCGTATATGGAAAAATTAAGGGAGAACATCAACGATGCAAACAGCGCGCTATTTCCGCGCATGATGGCATTACAGATCCCCGCCAGTATGAAAAACGCTATAAATATATACAGTTTCTTTCTCTTTGTATGTTTAGCCATTACCAGTGCGCTGTTTGTCACTTACCACAAGACCAAGTGCTTTGGCATTCATTGCCACATCCAGGCGGTTCTCATAACCCGTCTTTTCCATGATATTCTGGATGTGCCGCTTGACCGTATTAACAGAAATGCATAACTTCTCGGCTATCTCCTCATTTGTAAGGCTCCCGGTAAGCTCACGCAGGACATCCAGCTCCCGGTCTGTCAGATCGGATCGTTTGATCTTGCCGAAAGATACATCCGGTGCATCTCCGGGGTAGACCGATTCGCCCGCCATGGTGCGGTTCATTATCTCCTGTATGCCATGCTCATCGTACTCTTTGTACCAGAAGCTCTCCACGCCTATTGCACGTGCCTTATCCTCCCAGCCGGTCTCTGCGGCCGAAGTGGTCAGTATTATCTTAAGCTGCGGGTGTTCCTTTTTGATCAGGGCTGCAGCGCTCAAACCATCGATACCATCCTGCATCATAACATCAAGTATCAGAAGATCGGCCTCATGCTCCTTAAGATAGTCCACAGCTTCCCTTGCGGTGCGAAGTCCTGCTATAAGCTCAAAGCCCGCTGCTGCGCGGACATACATCTCAAAGAATCCACGGGATATATTCTGATCATCACATACGATGACTCTCACCGCATCCTGCCCGTTCATGATACTCACCTTCCTTCTGAGCGCATTTATTTAATGCTCATGCATATATAATACAAAACAGGAATGATATTGTATATCACCCATTTGTACCATTTTTATACCTGTCTCTTTTCATGTGGGTTATCCTGCAGCTCAGGATTGCCCCACGACCGGCCCGTGCCCGAAAAAACCACACAGCTGATCTGTAAAGCTCCGCTTGCGCGGTTATTAAGATAGAATAATATTCTTTCGTGTATATAGGACAGGGCTTTATCACCAAGGCCGCCTTCATAGAGAAATTCAAGAGCCTCATCCGTGGTGTTCATATCAAGGATCTTTAGAGCTGTCTGCGCATCGGCCCCAGCCCTTAGCGCTGCTGCTGCCATAAGCTCCATGCGACAGTCTGCTTCCTTTGAGTGCGTATTCATAATACCGCCCGATACTTTGATAAGCTTTCCGATATGGCCGCAAAGCAGCAGCTTCTTAAAGCCCAGCTCCTTAACGATATCTATGGTATCGCCGATGAAGTTACTGCATTTGACAGCTTTATCAAGATCAAAGCCATAATGATCACGCATAAATTCAAGGCCGTAATTGCCGGGGGCCACAACTGCCGTCTCCGCTCCCTCAGCTTTCTGCTGATTAAGCTCCACCCTGATGGTATCGATGAGCGCCTTTGTGCTCATGGGCTCCACTATGCCTGACGTACCTATTATGGATATGCCGCCTTCTATGCCAAGCCTGGGATTAAAAGTCTTTTTAGCAAGCTCTTCACCCTCGGGAACGGATATCGTGACTTCTATGGAATCCGTGAAAGCATACTGCTCCATGGCATCGCTTACCGTTTCCTTTATCATCTGTCTGGGAACGGAGTTGATGGCGTATTCACCTACAGCCTGATCAAGCCCCGGGCGCGTGACTATTCCCACGCCTATGCCGCCTTTTATATAAACCTCTCCCATGCCGTCGGCTACCGGCCTTACAGACGCATAGATCAGCGTGCCGTTTGTGATATCCGGATCATCGCCGGAAAATTTCCTGACAGCGCAGGAGACGCGATCGTGTGAGATGGTTATATCCAGAATATCGGCGTTATACTCGATCCCCGCAGGAGTCATTATGGTGATCTTATCTGTTTCTTTTCCGCCAAAAAGCATGCGGGCTGCAGCGCCTGCTGCCGCCGCAGCGCAGCTGCCTGTGGTAAAACCGTAGGTCATATTTTTACTCCTGTAGTATGTATATTAAGATCCTTCGCTTCGCTCAGGATGACATTACCAGAGACGCTTCGCTCAGGATGACATTACCAGAGACGCTTCGCTCAGGATGACATTACCAGAG
>CAMOEK010000257.1:0-3285 GCA_946612125.1 uncultured Lachnospiraceae bacterium
GTGGAGAAGCGGGCCGGTGTGGGAGTAACAGTTAATTTTGCGCATCCCGGAGGAAAGATCGTCGGAATTATAGGGATCGGAGGTATGCTGCTGGCGCTGGGTTCACTGGTCTGGGTGGGACTGCTGGAGAGCACGCCCATCAGTTTGAGAGTTGAGGATTCGAAGGTCATCTGCCATCAGCTGCGGGATGAATATGTTATTCCTTTTGAAGATATCGATAGCGCGGAGTACGGAGATGATATCTTGAGCCATACTGTGATACGTGTAGCCGGTGTAGGCATGGATACGCTGCTTAAAGGTAACTTTTCAGTGGACGGGATCAACGGCTGCACACTGTTTCTTAACCCTCAGGAAAAAGAATTCATAAAACTCGTCACCAAAAGCGGAAAGATCTATTATATCGGCGGTGGCAGCGCAGCAGAAACACTAAAAGCCATGGGCATAATAGAGCGCCGCTAAAACAACAGGTGAACCGCGGGGAACTACGGGGACGGACCTCGTGGTTCTGTTGGTGAAACAGGAAAACCATAAGGTCCGTCACCATGGTTTCTCGTCCCCATGGTTTTTATAAATGTTGACAAATGTGGGTTCATTATGATATCATAATGATATCAAATAGAAACGGAGTTTAAAGCTGGAGGATAATTTTATGAAAGCGGTATTGGAGATTAAGAATTATACAAAAGTATACGGAGAAGGTAAGAAGGCAGCGGATAATGTTTGCCTTACGGTTGAGGCAGGTGATATCTACGGCTTTATAGGGCACAACGGCGCAGGGAAATCCACTACCATACGCGCTGTGGTGGGAGTACTGGATTTTACGGAAGGTGAGATCCTGATCGACGACCATTCCGTAAAGAACGAATCCGTGGAATGTAAAAAGATCACGTCCTATATTCCGGACAACCCGGATCTGTACGAAAACTTAAGCGGGATACAGTATCTGGATTTTATCGCGGACGTATTCCGTATCGATGGGAAAAAACGTGAGGAAGTCATTAAGAAATACGCGGACGCATTTGAGATCACGGATTCGCTTGGAGACCTTATCAGCTCTTATTCTCACGGTATGAAGCAGAAGCTGGCGATCATTTCGGCCCTGATACATGAGCCTAAACTGATCGTTATGGATGAGCCTTTTGTAGGACTGGATCCCAAGGCGGCCTTTACTTTAAAGCAGATCATGCATGAGCTGTGTGAGAAGGGGACAGCGATATTTTTCTCAACCCATGTGCTGGATGTGGCAGAAAAACTGTGTAACAAGGTAGCTATCATAAAAGGCGGAAAGATCATAGATTCCGGGACAATGGAAGAACTTGTAGGCAAGAAGTCGCTTGAAGAAGTATTTCTGGAGGTGCAGGATGAAAAGTAGCATGGTATTGATAAAGAACCTGCTTTTATCCACCAGCCAGTGGAATATATACAGGTTTTGCAGGGATGGGAAGAAAAAGGGAAGGATCATCGGCAACTTTATAGGATATGCGTTCCTGTATCTGATGCTGATGGCTTACTGTGTCTTTTCATGCATCGGATACGGAAAGATGGGGCTTGCGGAGGTGATACCGACGTTGTGCGCGCTTACGATATCACTTATGGCTTTTTTCTTTACCCTGTTTAAGACCAACGGATATCTGTTCAACTTTAAGGAATACGACATGCTCATGTCCCTGCCGTTTGAAGCAAAGACGGTGGCCGGATGCAAATTCCTGTATATGTATATAAAGAGCCTGCCCTGGAATCTGAGCATCTCCCTTGCCATGCTTATCGGATACGCGGTATATGCAAAGCCCGGCGCGGCAGGTATTTGCCTGTGGCTGCTCTTATCGTTTTTCCTGCCTGTTATTCCCATGCTTGCAGCTGCTTTTATCGGCTATATCATCGCCGGTATCAGCGCGGGATTTAAGAAGAATAATCTGATCCAGACGCTGCTTACATTTGTGATAGTGATCGCATGCTTCTGCCTGCGTTTTGTCATAGAATCCCTTGCAAAAAACGGTCGGTTAGAGGAAGCGCTTACAGATATTTCGGTTTATTTAAGCAGGGCCGGCAAAATATATCCTCCTGCAGGGTGGTTCGTAAATTCGGTAATGCATCTTAAACCGGGGGATATTTTACTTATGATCGGCGTGACATTGCTGCTTTTTGAGCTGGTATTCATTCCGGTAGGAAAGGCTTACCGCAGCATCAATTCGAAGCTTAAGTCGCATGCTGCAGCCGGAAAGTTTTCAATGAAAGAGCGGAAGAGCCGCAGTATATATAATGCCATAGCTTTTAAAGAATTCAGGAGAATGCTGGGTTCAACCATCTATATGACTAATGCTGCGATAGGGGAGCTGATGGCGCTGCTTTTGGGCATAGTCATACTATTTGTGGATGTTGATAAAGCTGTGAGCACACTTACTCAGGGAGCTCCCGTAACTAAAGAGATGCTGTATCCGGCTATCCCACTGATAGTATATTTCTGTATCGGCATGGTAGCGACTACGGCGATCACACCATCCCTTGAAGGAAAGAATTACTGGATCGTTCAGAGCCTTCCCATTTCTAAAAAAGCGCTTTATCAGGGAAAGATGCTCTTTAATATATATCTGATGGTGCCGTTTTCGCTTTTTGCAACGATTTGTATCTGCATCGCAGCGCGTGTGCCGCTGCTTACGTCACTGTTATCGGTGATGCTGAGTTTATGCCTGTGCGCTTTTTCTACAACATGGGGCTGTGTATGCGGAGTAAAGCATATGAGGCTGGACTGGGAGAATGAGATAGAAGTGGTCAAACAGGGAGCTGCAGTCAGCCTTTATATTCTTCCCAATATGTTTGTCAATATTGCTCTTATCGTACTGGTAGTGGCATTGGGGATGAAGATCAACAGGGATATCATCCTGGGCATTCTGATACTGATAATATCTGTTTTTGCGGCATTATCATACAGGAAAGTCTGTTCGCTTGCGGCTGAGTAAAATAATCCTGCATCCGCATAGCCATGCATGACGCTGATCAGAAAGAGTATTGAGAAGTATCCGGAACGCAGAAGGCGCTTGCAAATATTTTTTGTATATGTTATGATGCCGATTGAATAAAGAGAAAGGGCGCTGTAGCGCGCAGGTGTGAGATAGATGCGTATTAGATAATTTGGTTTGAGTATACACGATTTATTAAATGGTTGCGGTCTTCTGCAGCTTGTTTGTGTACGCTTATCCGGATTATCATGCTCTTATCACCTGTTTGAATATAGGGTGTTTTATTGTGTGAGTCTGTTTTGCGTATGCAAATCAGACTCATTTTTTT
>CAMOEK010000258.1:0-3284 GCA_946612125.1 uncultured Lachnospiraceae bacterium
GCTTTTTCCTCGTTCTCCAGCTTTTTAAGCTCTTCTTCCATCAGCTCGTTTAAGTAGCTCTGCTTATTATCCTTAAGATCCAGCTCTGCGGTATCCGAACGATCCGCATAGGTTTCAAAGATCTCTTTCTTTCCCTTAAGTATCTCGAGCATACGTTCATCTATGCTGTCCTTTATGAGCAGGCGGTATACCATAACGCCTCTTTCCTGCCCCATGCGGTATGCCCTGGCAATGGCCTGCTCCTCCATGGACGGTTTGAGCTGGGGTTCGGTAAAGATCACGACCGAAGCCGCCTGTATATTCAGCCCCACTCCTGCGGCGGTAACCTGTCCCAGAAGAACCGAAGGCCCCTGCGCTGCCGCAAATGCATCCACCAGAGCCTGACGGTCCTGCGCGCTCACTCCGCCGTCTATCCTGCCCGTGCATACCTCTCCCAGCACGGACTGCACCAGCTGAAGCGTATCCAGAAAATACGAAAAGATGATCACCTTCCGGCCGTCTTCAAAAGCCTCTTCACAAAGCTCTACCAGACGTTTTAACTTGGAACTCTCTGTTCCCGTGTTCCAGGAGATACGGCGTACAGCCATAAAATTCTTTGACTTCAGAGCTTCCTTATACGCCTTCTTTTCCGCATCGCTCATCTCGAGCCATTCCTGAGTCTCGATCAGCTCCGGCAGTTCGCCCAGCACATCTTCCCTGTTACGCCGCAGGTAAACACCTGCTATGGTCTTTTTAAACTCTGCGCTCATCATATCCGGTATGCCCTTGAGCTTAATGCCGGCCGCATGGTCTATGCTCTCTATCAGAAAGCGCATTTCCTGCAGCTTATTCTCAAGCGGCGTACCCGTCATATAAAGCACATTCGCCGATCTCTGCACCAGAAGCAGAACATTCGCTGTACGTTTGGCCTTGGGATTCTTTACATTATGAGCCTCATCAACGATGATCATATCCAGGGCGGCTATCTCTTTAAGCGGCAGCCTGTCAAGGGTCTCAAAACTCGTGACTCCCACGTGCCCTTTCTCTTTCCATTCATTGAACTCATCTCCGCGGTCTGAACCGTGTATGGCTATCGCGCTGAGCTTTGAATGCTTCTCAATCTCACGCGCCCAGTTGACCATTACCGAAAGCGGACATACGACCATAAAACGGCTCTTGCCCTCTTCTTTAAGATGCGCCATAACGGCAATGGCCTGTATGGTCTTTCCAAGGCCCATCTCATCGCCCAGAAGCGCGTGTTTGCGGTTTATGATGAATTTGGCTCCGAATTCCTGATATTTACGCAGATGAGCTTTCATCAAAGAAGATCTGAGTTCCAGCGCATTTATGGCTTCAAGGATCTCTTCCGCCGCGCTGCCTGTGGTATTTTTTTCCTCGGGCAGCACCGTATCGGCCGTTATGACCGGAGCTGCGCCCTGTTTAACTTCGGGCTCGCTCACAGCATCCTGCGCCGGTCCGTTTTTTTTGAGTCCGCTGCCCAGAGCCCTTATACGCTCCGCTGCGGCGTCCCTCATCTGTCTTATCTTCTCGGCAAAATCCATATCATTTCCTCTTAAGCAGTCCCTGCGCAAAGGCTCCCGCCAATGCCAGCAAGGCCACTGCCGCCAGCCATACCAGCGCCGGCAGATTAATAAAAGCGTCTATATCCGCAGGAATAAGCGGCAGGATACTGCGCAGGAAAAATACTGCCCCGTATGCTCCCAGTATAGATGTTATCAGCACCACAACTATGCGTTCGGACTTCACCACCAGCCAGGCGATGATCCAGGCTATTACGCCGCCGGCAACTATCGCAAATATGGGGTATACCACTTCGGGCAGCTCCAGCTTGCGCGCCAGCATCTCCGACAGCATAGCCGACAGGTTCTCCCTGGCAAAATGATACGCTGCCATAAATACGCCCACCCTCACAAAAGACCAGGACAGTATGGCGCATATGATAGCCGCTATAAGCTGTATGATCAGCCTTGTACCGTTATCAAGATTCAATAGCCCCAGATACGGTTCCACACGCGAAAAACCAACAGCGAATCCTATCATGGCCAGAGCCAGATGGTAGACCTTGTAGCCGCTGAAGCATATAAAACCCGCTGCCACGCACAGCAGCGCATAGATCAGTATCATATTCTGTTCCGAAAAAAATAAAGTCATCCTTCCACTCCTATCACCGCGCTGACAGATTTCTCGGGACTCATAATAAGAGTATCCATAAGACTGAGCCCTATAAGCTTTGAAGGATTCAGTATATCAAAGATCCCCTTCTGATTTTCAAGAGCATAGTCCCCGTATCCGGGACTGAAACGTCTTCTGAGCTTTTTGCCTTCAGCAGCAGCCTCTTTTTCCAGCAGCTCATTCAATTCATCGCAGACAGCTTCCACTGCCGCCGCTCCGGCTGCCTGAAGCAGCGCCGCATCAGCCAGTGATCTTATCCTGGCCCGGTTCAGCTCACGGTCAAAAGCCGCCCCTATGGTAGCCGCAAAGATATAGATCTCTGTACAGCCTTTAAGATTTTCGTGCAGCTGCAGGCTGTGCACTTCGCCGTAAGGCATCTGTATTCCGTCCTCGCCGAATAAGCTAAGGGGATAGCGGCAGTATACTGCCTTTCCTGCAATAAGCTTTCTGACCCCTGCGATAGTTTTTTCTATCAGTTCGTCCCCGGCCATTATGGCTTCACGGCTGTATCCTAAATACCGGGCCACCTCACGGCCCGGTATAATAAGTTTATCACTATCTGCTATATAAGTCTTTACAGTGTATACCATATATCAGCTCTTTTTACAGGAAGGAACTATCTCTGACAGATTCTCCTGTATCTTTGCCGCCACATCAGGCTTGTTCATGGTATAGATATGTATATGGTCCACTCCGTTTGCCAAAAGATCCAGTATCTGATCCGTTGCATACGCAATGGCCGCCTGCTTAAGAGCTGCGGGCTCGTGGCCAAAACGGTCCAGAAGCGCCACGTAGCGTCTGGGTATAAAAGCCTGCGAAAGCTTGATTATCCTGGCCATCTGTTTTGCATTGGTAACCGGCATGATCCCGGCGATCACAGGCACCATCACTCCTGCATCGCGCAGACGGTAGAGATAATTGTAAAAGATATTATTATCAAAAAACATCTGGGTTGTGAGGAACTCACAGCCGGCATCCACCTTCTTTTTCATGTTGAGGATATCGCTCTTAAGATCCTCCGCTTCCGGATGCTTCTCCGGATAGCATGCTCCGCCTATGCAGAAATCCCCGTATTTCTTTATAACCGGTATAAGCTCGCTGGCATGGCGGTA
>CAMOEK010000259.1:0-3278 GCA_946612125.1 uncultured Lachnospiraceae bacterium
TGTCCTTTTGATGCGATCCACATCATAAACGGCATTGCCGTTGTTGATAAAGAAGCCTGTAAGGCCTGCAGCAAATGCATAGAGGCCTGTCCTAAGAAACTGATAGAACTGGTGCCTTATGAAGCTAAATATCTCGTGGCATGCAGCTCAAAGGATAAAGGGCCGGACGTAATGAAGAAGTGCAAAGCCGGCTGCATAGGCTGCAGTCTTTGTAAGAAGAACTGTCCGAAAGACGCAATAGAGATAAGCGATCTGCTGGCCCATATAGATCAGGATAAATGCGAAGGCTGCGGCGTCTGTTCGGAAAAGTGCCCCAAGAAGGCTATAATCACTCATTAAGGACATAATCCGGAAAGCCGGAAGAAGTATATATATCTGAATTGCTGTCTATAAAAAGGGCTTCGGCATCATCGGTGTTTTCGATGAACTTAAGTCCTTTTTCAATGCCCATCACCAGACAGGCAGTAGAGAGTGCATCGGCTTTTACGGGATCGGAACTCACTATGGTCACGGATACAGTGCCGTTATCTGCCGGATATCCCGTCTTCGGATCCAGTATATGATGATAGATCTGATCATTGTATATAAAATATCTTTCATATGTTCCGGAGGTCACTATGGCGGAATCAGTAATATTGAAAGTAAGGAGAGGACCTTCCCCAAAGGGATCATGGATACCGACATTATAGGCTCTGCCGTCAGGCCTTGTACCAATGACAACAATATTCCCACCCAGATTGATTATGCCGGACTTAACGCCCATACCGACAAGATGATCTCTTATCTCTTTAGAAACATAACCCTTGGCGATAAAGCCCAGATCGATCCGCGTATCAGGATCTTCGATGCTGATATTCTCCCCGTTTATTATGATAACAGACGGATCTGTGTGTTCCAGGGCTTTTTGTATAGATGAGTCATCAGGCATGATGGATTGATAAGGATCCGAAAAATCCCAAAGCAGGCTTACCGCGCCGATCGCAGGGTCGACAGCTCCGCCTGTCATATCACAATACTTAAGCGCCTCATTCAGGATGGGCGATAGTTCGGTATAATCCCCGGATGCGCCGCTGTTTAATCCGCTCAGCAGGCTGTTCTCATCATGCGCAGAATAGAGCGTTTCGTCTTTTTTACATATATCCAGACAATCTTTAAGATGCTGCTTATCATCACCGTAAAGAATAAATTTAACATAGGTATCGAAATAAAAGCCGTTATCCGTGAACGGCTCAGCTTTAACACAACCCGTAACAAGCAGAAATATAATAAATGTAATGAACATATTTATTTTTTTTCGCATAAAGCCATGATAACACCGTTGTTGATATCGTGCAAACATGATATCAAAAATGCCTCCCCAAATGTGATGCTTTTATCGGACAGCCTTACAACGCAGATAAGAAACTAATGCGAGCTATATCTTGTATCAGTATATGTTTTTGTGTTAAGATATAGTGAGTTGTTTATAGAGGATTTTCTTGAGCAGATCAAACATATAAGGAGAAGGAGCATGGCTGATAATAAAAAAATTGACGGGATCAGGATAGGAAAGTTCAAGTTAAGCTTTAATTCCCCCGTAGTATTGGCGTTTGCGTTTTTAAGCCTTGTATCGCTTTTGCTGGGATACATTTCATTTGGGAAGATAAGAGATCTGCTCTTTATGTCCTATCATTCATCGCTTTTAAATCCTCTTACTTACTTAAGGTTCTTTACTCATGTGCTGGGGCATTCGGGCTGGGATCATTTTATAGGCAATATGGCGTATCTTTTATTACTCGGCCCAATGCTGGAAGAAAAATACAGTTCGAAAAAAGTACTGGGCGTGATACTGGTCACGGCATTTGTAACAGCGCTCATAAATTATATTCTGTTCCCCCAGATAGCTATATGTGGCGCCAGCGGCGTGGTTTTTGCAATGATACTCATGACTTCTTTTACCGGCTTTAAAGAAGGCGAGATCCCCCTGACTTTTATACTGGTAGCCATAATATATCTGGGCAGGGAGATATTCGACGGCATATTCATACAAGATGATATCTCTAACCTTTCGCATATCCTTGGAGGCGTAGTAGGCGGAGTTTTCGGATATTTACTAAATATTAAAAGGAAAAACACTTGAAACTAAACGATGACTTTGATGATGAATATGACGATCCGCTGACTTTTAACAGCGGGCGCAAGAGTACAATGGGTACCGCAGCCGTTGTTGCGATACTCTTTATTATGCTGGCTGTTGCCATTGTGGTCATGGCCAATCAGTCTTCGGTCAAAGGAAACCAAAACGGCAGGAGTGGTGCAAAGACAACGCCGGCAGCTGCTGCCGACTGGAATCCCGATCCAAATGCTACTTCACTGATCAGCGGAAAAACCGGCACGGCGTCCGATCTGGATTTTTGGGACGCTTACCCTACAAAACCTGAGCCTACGCTTGCTCCTTCTTCCAATCAGGCGCCTACGCCCACGCCCTGGGGCGGCTCTTCCGAGGAAGAACCGGAAGAAGAGGAAAAGCTTTCCGTTTCCGAAGACGGACTCCATACCCGCATAGTTAACAGCGACGGCACCGAGGAATGGGTGGAGCTTAATCCGTATCTGAGCCGGAACAGTTTTCAACCGTCAGGTTTTGTGTATCAAAAGCCTTTTATGAGCTATTACGAGAATAATACCAAGAAGGGCTTTGTTGGCGTGGATATTTCCAAAGAAGAAGGTAATGTCGATTTTGCTGCGCTAAAAAATGCCGGCGTAGATTTTGTGATGCTGCGTCTGGGGCAGCGCGGATATACTACAGGTGACCTGAGCGTTGATGAGAATTTCGTTGATAATTATAACAAGGCGCGTGAAGCCGGTCTGGATGTGGGCATGTATTTTGTGACTGCCGCTGTTAATACGGAGGAAGCAAAGGAAGAAGCAGAGTTCTGCATTCAGGTACTGATACAATATGATATGCGGCTTAATTATCCGCTTGCGCTTTCAACAGAAAGACTGGGCGGCGGCAAAGCGCGTACCGACGAACTGGAGAAGATGCCCAGAACCAATAACGCGCTTACCTTTATGAGAACTATTGAAAATTCAGGCATGTTTTCGATGCTGTATGGCGACAAGACAACGCTGATCAAACAATACAGCCTGGGTTCGATGATAGGTTTTGACATCTGGTATGCCGGAGTGGAAGATATACCTGATTATCCGTATCAGTTTGTTATGTGGCAGTATGACAAAGCTGCAAAGATCGACGGCATAGAGGGTGGCGCACATCTTAATCTGTGTTTCCTGGATTATAC
>CAMOEK010000260.1:0-3275 GCA_946612125.1 uncultured Lachnospiraceae bacterium
TGTAAACAGCTTAAATGAAAGCAGCGTGTAAACAGCTTAAATGAAAGCAGCCTGTAAACAGCTTAAACGAAAGCAGCGTGTAAACTACCGGAACGAAAGCAGCCTGTAAACAGCTAAAATGAAAGCAACGAGTAAACTGCCTGAACAAAAGCAGCTTGTAAACAGCCTGAAGATCATGGTAAAGAAACACCCCGGAAATGCAGGGGAATATGTGTAGAAATATAAGAAAAGGAGTCTTGTCATGAACAAAGGAATAAAATATGTTGCAGCATTCTGTCTGTGCGCTTCGCTTGCAGCATGCGGAAAGGATACGCAGGTTGATACGCCGGCGGAAAGCGCGGTCACGGAAAGCGCAGGTCATGCTTCTGAGCTGCTGGCATCTGCGTCAGGAAGCAAAAGAAAAGTTATAATCGATACTGATACAGGCGCAGATGATGCATCAGCGCTTATACTGGCTGCTAAGGATCCGTATATAGATATCGAAGGCGTGACTGTGCTGGTAGGAAATGTCAATCTGGAGCAGAGTACCAGGAATGCGCTTATGGCGCTGGAGATAGCAGGCTGTGATGCGCCTGTATACAAAGGCTCTGCCGATACCATTGACGGTACGGAAAAGATCGCCTTCAGCGTTTTCGGAAACGACGGAATGGGGGATGCTGATATAATCCATCCTTCAAGACAGGCTGATGAAGGCAATGCGATAGATTTTATTATCGATACCGTTAAGGCCAATCCGGGTGAGATAGAGATCATAGCCCTGGGGCCTGCGACCAATGTGGCAAAGGCTATTCAAAAGGACCCGGAGGCCATGAAGAATGTAAAGATGATATGGTCAATGGGAACAGCCGGTCTTGGGCCGGGCAATGCATCGCCTGTAGCGGAGTTTAATGTATATGCAGATGCCCTGGCTTATAAGATCATGCTTGATTCGGGACTGCCTGTAACGGTGGTAGGACTGGATATGTGCGGTGATGAAGCGCAATGGACCGACGAACAGTTTGAGAAGCTTAATTCGCAGGGTGAGGTGGGGCAGTTTGTTTCATCTTCTTTCGGAAAGATACGTGATTTCTATAAGGACAACGGATCTGAAAGCGTTATGAACTGTGACAGTGTCGCCATGATGGCTGCCCTGTACCCGGCTTTTGTTAAAGACAGCATAAGCACCCATGGAAGCTGCATCGCAGATGAAGGAGAGACCTATGGTATGGTGATCTTTTACAAGGAAGGATTTACCTACGATGCGGTTGCCAATGATATGAATTACAATGTGGATCTTATCACGAATGTAGATAAAGCAGGATATTTCGAGGATTATCTTTCATTGATAAATAATTGAATTGATCCCTGTGCATGAAAAAAGAACGGTCCGCTTTTTGCGGAGACCGTTCTTTTTTTTGCATTTTCATTTGGCTGTTATGCCAGATATTTCTTTAAAGTTGCCTCAACGCAGCCTGTACCGGCGGAGAGTTCTGCAAAGTAGCTCTTTACTGTGTCAGCCATGCCGATGGCGCACAGATCGACGCCGAAGATCTTATCATTCTTAAGAAGCTCATCAAGCTTTGAAAGATCCTTATCCGCAGCAGAAAGTTCATAATCCGCAACGAAAGGCTTTACGGTATCTAACAGCGGATCGGGACTTAAGTCAAATGCATTTCCCTTATCATCAACAGCCATCAGATAACGCAGCCAGCCTGCATATACAAGCGGGATGAACTTAAGCGACTTAACATCCAGAGTGCTGCTCTTTTCGTATGCCTTGATGGTCTCGCCAAAGCGGATAGGCAGTTTCTGCGAGGTGTCGCATGCGATCCTCTGGGGGGTATCCGGCATGAAAGGATTGGGGATACGCACGTTAACTACGGTATCAATGAATTCTCTGGGAACTATGATGCCGGGATCCACAACAACGGGAAGGCCTTCAACATAACCCACCTTCTCAATGAATTTCTTGAGCAGAGGATTCTTCATCTCATCGGCGATGAGAGTGTAACCCAGCAGACAGCCGTATACAGCCAGCGTAGTATGCAGGGGATTTAAGCAGGTGCAGACTTTCATCTTTTCAACTTTATCCACGGTCTCGCGCTCGGTGAAGATAACGCCGCCTTTATCCAGAGGAGGCCTGCCGTTTGGAAAAGCATCTTCTATAACCAGATATTCGCATTCTTCGGCGTTTACGAAAGGCGCGATATAAGTATTCTTTGAAGTGATAACGGGCTCAAGGTTTTCCATACCGTCCTCAAGGAGCATCTTTTCAACCTTTGCATCCGGTCTGGGAGTGATCTTGTCGATCATGCTCCAGGGGAAGGAAACCTTGGTCTTGTCATTTACATACGCAAGGAAATCCTTGTCTGCAAGGCCGGCAGCGCACCACTTTTCGGCAAAGGCATTTACAGCTGCATAAAGCTTGTCGCCGTTGTGTGAGCAGTTGTCCATGCTGACCATGGCAATGGGGAGCTTTCCGTTTTCAAATCTGGTATAGAGCAGCGATACTACCTTGCCCAGATAACTTGCGGGCCTGACGGGACCTTTTTCAAGATCGGCGGCAACGGAAGGGAGCAGCTCGCCTGCGCCGTTTACCAGGCTGTAGCCCTTCTCGGTAATGGTAAAGCTGGCCATCTGGAGAGAGGGATTTTTAAAGATCTCTTTTAAGCGGTTGTATTCTGCCTCATTTTCAGAGTCCAATATAAGGGACTCCATGATGGAGCCGACTACTGTCTTTTCCACGCTGCCGGAAGCCTTGAGCGTAGCCAGCAGGCTTAAGTTGTCATGAGGACGGTTGCTCTTTTCAATGATCTCGTAATCATATCCTTCTGCAGCTATCAGACCTGTATCGCAGATGCCTCTGTTTAACAGATTCTGCATAACATTTGCCTGGAAAGCGCGGAAGATATTGCCTGCGCCGAAGTGTATCCATGCAGGTCTTTCATAAGTATTCTTTTTTACTGCTTCATAATCGAAAGAGGGGAGTTTATAACCCTTGCTTTCATATTCGGCTTTTCCTTCTCTTATACCCTGTAAAGTCAGTTTCATTTTCTTGACCTTTCTGCCTGTATATCAGGCGTATATATGCTTATTGTTACAACCGGCGCATTTTACTGCGCCGGCTCATTTCATTTATGTGATTTGCAGATCGCTTCCCAGAGACCGTTAAGATAGGTAGCACCCAGTGCCCTGTCATATAAGCCGTAGCCGGGCATAGCAACTTCGTCCCATATCATACGTCCGTGGTCGGGACGGATGGGACCGTCAAAACCTATGTCGTAGAGAGCCAGCAT
>CAMOEK010000261.1:0-3209 GCA_946612125.1 uncultured Lachnospiraceae bacterium
GCTTCCTCATAACCGCGGCAGCGCTCCAGTAAACTGGCCTATCATCCGCGGAGAGGAAGAGACGGGAAACACTTTGATGTGGCTGACCAAAGAAGTGGATAGCGGTACTATCATCGACCAGACTGCATTCCCCATCACCTTGTTTGATACCTGCAAGACCATCTATGATAAAGTGGCTAAGTCGAATGCAGTTATGCTGGATAAACTGATCGACGCGTTGATAAAAGGCGAGAAGCCCTTACTTGATATAAAGAATGAGACCGACGAGCCCCTGCTTCCCAGAAGACGTCCTAAGGACGGTCTTATGGACTGGCAGCAGGACGCAAAGAAGATCTATGATTTTATCAGGGCGCTTACCCTGCCATATCCCGGAGCATTTACCTTTTTAGACGGAAGGAAGTGGCTGATATGGGAAGCTATGGTACTGCCGGTTAAAAGCACTGAGCTTCCTGGAACCATATTGGGAAATGCTTACGGTTTTAAAGATTGCGGCATTCTGGTTGCAACAAAAGATTACACGATATGCATTACTATGGTAGAGGATGAAGAAGGAAAGAGATATTCCGGGAGCACCCTCTATGAACTTGAGCTGAAAGGAGTGTTTGGCAATGAGTAAGATACTTGTGGTAGCGGCTCATCCCGATGATGAGCTTCTTGGAGTGGGCGGCACTGTCATTAAGCATGTGCAGGCAGGAGATGAAGTGCGCAGCATCATAATGTGTAAAGGCGAGTCTTTAAGATACGGCGCCGATGTGGGACAGAGCACCGCGATACAGGAAGCCGCAGATGTGATGGGAGTAAGCAGGGTATATCACTTAAAGTTTCCGGACCAGAGGCTGGATACCTACACGCTGACAGAGCTGATCACGCCGCTGGAGAAGGTATCTGAGGAGTTTAAACCTGATATCATTTACTGTCAGTCGGGTTCCGATGCCAACAGGGATCACAGGATATTATTTGAGGCAGCGCTTGTGGCCTTCAGACCTAACAGCGAATGGATAAGAGAATTCCTCTGTTTTTATACAGCATCCAGCACGGAGTGGGGACATCCAAAGAGCTTTGCGCCTGATACCTGGATCGACATAAGCGCCCAGCTTGATAAGAAGATAGAAGCATTTGAAAGATATACTTCGGAAGTGAGGGAGTATCCTCATCCCAGATCCTCCGAAGCCCTGCGGCATCAGGCAGCATTCTGGGGCAACCAGTGCTGTATGGAAGCGGCCGAAGTATTTGTCAGTATCAGGAGGACTTTCAGATAATGCTGATGATAGAAAAGAAACCTGTGCAGGCTGCTGTTAAGCGCAGCTTTGATGTGATCCTGTCAGTGCTGGCTTTGCTGATACTGAGCCCGGTGATGCTGACGGCGGCGCTGGGGATACTTATTTGTGATCCCGGCCCCGTGATCTATAAAGCAAAGCGCATGGGTAAGGATATGGTTCCTGTGACCATGTACAAGTTTCGCACGATGAGAGTGGGCTCCGATAAGCATGGCGCGATAACAGCAGCAAAGGACAGCCGTGTTTTTGCATGGGGCGAGATACTCAGAAAAACAAAGATAGACGAGCTTCCGCAGCTGGTCAACATACTGAAGGGCGAGATGTCAATAGTAGGTCCCAGACCGGAAGATGTTGATATAGTAAATGAGTATTATACGGAGAAGGAAAAGCTGACGCTCAAGGTCCTGCCCGGACTGGCCTGCCCGGGAAGCATATTCAATTATACGCATGGTGATAAGTATCTGTCGGGTGAGGATGCGCAGAGCGCCTATACGGACAGATTTCTCCATATAAAGCTTGCGCTGGATCTGTATTATTTAAAGCACTGGTCGCTTATCTATGATATAAGCATAATCATAAGGACGGTGCAGGCTATTCTTCAGACGATGCGCGGAAACGAATGGATCGATTATCCTGTAGAATATAAAAAGATCAGGGAGATAAAGAGATGGCGAAAAAACCGCTGATAGCGCTTTTTACCAATAATGATGATGATGTCTACTGCTTCAGACTCGAGCTTATAAAGGCAATAAGGGATGCAGGATACAGATTGATGATATCCTGCCCGGACGGTCCAAAGTTTGAGGTGCTTGAAAAAGAGGGACTTAAAAAGAATGCAGATTTTATCTACGACGATCCCGATATAGACAGGCGCGGCACAAACATATTAAATGATGCAAAGCTTGCTGCGCATTATTTCAGCGTGCTCAAGAAATACAGACCGGCAGTTTTACTCAGCTATACGGCCAAGCCAAATGTTTATGCCGGGCTTTCGGCAAAGCTTCTGGGAATACCTGTTATAAGCAACCTGACAGGATGGGGATCGGTGATAATGCAGAAGGGCATCAAGAAGTTCATTGCCATGCAGCTGTTTAAACTTGCTTTCCGCAACTCATCGTGTCTGATGTTTCAGAATGCGACCAATCTGAGACTGGCAAAAAAGAGCGGCATGGTGAGAGGCAGATACAGACTGATACCCGGCAGCGGAGTGGCGCTTGAGCGTTTTGAACTGCAGCCTTATCCCGAAGGCGGTGACGGCCTGAAAGAGGAGACGGTGGTATTTAATTATATAGGCCGCGTGCTTCATGATAAAGGCGTGGATGATTATATCGAAGCTGCCCGTCGTATACGGAGTAAGTATCCCAATACGGAATTTAATATGCTGGGTTTTATCGAGCCTACTGAGATGCATTACGAAAAAGAACTGCAGGAACTTGAAGAGCAGGGTATAGTCCATTACCGCGGGTCGCAGAAAGATGTGCGTCCCTGGGTTAAGCGCTCGCACTGTATCATTCACCCTTCTACCTACGGGGAGGGTATGAGTAATGTGCTTTTGGAAAATGCAGCCAGCGGACGTCCCATCATAACCACCGATAATCCGGGCTGCCGTGAAGCGGTTGAGAATAATGTGAGCGGCTTTATCTACCATGGCGGGGATGTGGATGCTCTGGTTAGGAAGATAGAAGCCTTTCTGGCGCTCACAAATGAAGAACGCAGAGAGATGGGGCTTGCCGGACGAAAGAAAATGGAGAAGGAATTCGACCGCAGGATAGTCATAAAAGCTTATCTTAAGATGATAGCGTATCTGGTATAAGCATACTGATTGTCATTCTGGGCGTAAGTGAGTACTTAATGAGGCATAGCCGAATTTAGTACGAACTTACCCGCGGAGCTTAATGAAAACAAGCCGAAGGCGCAGTTTGAATTTAGCGA
>CAMOEK010000262.1:0-3176 GCA_946612125.1 uncultured Lachnospiraceae bacterium
TATCGATTTGCCCGCAGGCGGCTTTGATGCTATAATATCTGCATGCTTAAAGATAATTTTGAAGATTATTTTGAACATACAAATATGGATTATCCTGTGGGTGTCTACTATGTGGACATGCACAGGATGTTTATGGAAAGCGTGCGCACCCACTGGCACGACGCCATGGAAATAGACCTGCTGCGCAGCGGCAGCGCCGTTTTTCAGATTGGTGAGGAAGATCACACTCTTAATGAAGGCAGCGCCATCTGGATAAACCAGGGCCGTCTGCATTCAATAAAGCCGGCCGATGACCGGGAATGCATCATCCTTTCCATACTCTTCCATCCCACATATCTCTTCGAAAAGGATGATTCCTTTCTGGCAGCCAAGTATTATACGCCTCTGACGGACTCTGCCGCTCTTCCCTGCATGATACTTAAGCGTGACGACGCCTACGGACGCAGAGCTCTGGAGAATGTGGACACCATACTCGAAGCAAACCTTAACAAGGCTTACGGCTACGAGCTGCAGACCAAAAGTCTTTTATACTCATTATGGCTCAAACTTCTGGAAAACGCCGGCGACCAGATAAAAGAAAACGACCATTCGCTGACCGACGAACAGCGCGTAAAGGAGGCCATGGATTACATCCATACGCATTTTTCCAAAGCCATCACTCTGGATGACATCGCAAACAGCATACATGTCAGCAGAAGTGAATGCTGCCGCTGTTTTAAACGCAGCACCGGCGGTTCGCCCTTTGACTATCTTCTCACGCACCGCATCTTTGAATCGGCAAAGCGCATGCAGCGCAGCGACCCTTCCGCCGACACCATGCAAAGCCTTTCGGATGCCGTAGGCTTTAATAACGCCAGTTATTACAACCGCATCTTCAAAAAGTTTATGGGCATGACTCCCACTGCCTACAGGGATATCATAAAAAAGAGCCACAGAGACGCTTTGAATCCCTATGGCATATCTTTGGCAAGAATGTAATATTCTGTCCGATGAACCTTCCGTTTAAAAGCAGATCCGGATCTTCCGGCACATATTTTGCCTTATCTGTTATTCCGTTCTTTTGGCTACCACTACCAGACGACCGTTGGGCGTATAATGGTCGCAGGTCGAAAGCGTTATGAATTCATCTCCCCACCGGGCTTCCACGCCGGTATCATAAACAGCCATCTCCTTTATGCTGTTAACAGAGGAATCAAATTCTTCCTTTGTCTTGGCCTGTGTAAACTGATAATACTTAAATACTTCTTCATCGGTATAGAATATCTTTGACTTGAAGACCGCTATCAGTTCGTAGGTCCTGTGTTCATACAGGGAATCGAAATGTATGATATTATGCGAAAGTCCGTAATCTTTCTTAAGATAGTTCCCAAGCCCGCCGAACATGTCTCCGTTGTTCATCCTGTGACCGTAGATTATTATATTGGTCGTGGGCCTGCTGCCGTCTTTATAATCGTACTTAGCGGATCCGGTGCCTATCACGCAGTCCGGATCGGCAAAGAGGCATCCGTTTGAATTCTTGCTCTTTGAGAAGCTCTTGTCCAGATAATACCAGCCGTTATCACCAAAGGTCTGCATTACCGGATAATCGATCTTTGTATCATCGATCCTGATCCAGCCTGCCATATCCGGATTATCATCATGAAGCTCTTTGTAGCCTGCCAGCATCACGGGATCCGGTATCACAGTCTCTTCCTGCGTACTGCCTTCTTCCGTCACGCTCACGCCCGTATTCGAAGATACGGCTGAAGCTCCCTCTGCCTCCGCTTCCGTCGCAGCTGCCACCCTCTGACGCAGTTCGTCTGTCTCCGCGCGGTTTCTGCTCTTATCGATGCTCTGCTTGACTGCGGCAATGCCGGCTATCGCAAAACAGCATATCGTGATAATGATCAGTATATCCTTAAGCGCTTCCAGAATATCAATGGAATTCCACTTTGCTTTTTTACCGTTGCTGTCCACTGCTTATGCACTCTCCCCCATCTTTAAAAGCTTCGCCGCCTGGTCTGCTGTGATGCAGCCGTCTATTATCTCCTGCAGGTCACCGTTCATGATCTTGTCGATCTTGTACAAGGTAAGTCCTATACGGTGATCCGTGACCCTTCCCTGAGGGAAATTATAAGTTCTGATCTTTTCAGAACGGTCACCGGTACCTATCTGGCTGCGACGAAGGTCTGCCTCTGCATCATGCGCTTTCTGGCACTCAAGGTCATAGAGCTTGGCCCTCAGAAGCGCAAAAGCCTTCTCTTTATTCTGTATCTGGCTCTTTTCCGTCTGCGAATATATCACTATCCCGGTAGGATAATGGGTTAGTCTTACCGCCGAGTCCGTGGTATTGACACACTGACCGCCGTTTCCTGAAGCGCGCATAACATCGATCCTTATGTCTTTTTCATCGATCTGCACTTCCACATCTTCGGCCTCAGGCATGACAGCTACCGTAGCTGTGGAGGTATGAATGCGTCCTCCGCTCTCGGTTTCGGGCACACGCTGCACACGGTGAACCCCGCTCTCGTATTTGAGCACGGAATAAGCCCCGCTGCCGCTTACGATAAATTCCACTTCCTTCATGCCGCCTATGCCGGTTTCATCCACATTCACCAGCTCGGTCTTCCAGCGGCGGCTCTCTGCATAATGCGCATACATGCGGTAAAGCTCTGCGGCAAAAAGCGCTGCTTCGTCTCCGCCTGCTCCGGCGCGTATTTCCACCACAACATCCTTATCATCATTGGGATCCTTGGGAAGCAGCAATACTTTAAGCTTTTCCTCCAGCTTTGCCTCTGCTTCTTTTGCAGCGGAATGCTCTTCTTTGAGCATCTCGCGCATCTCGGGATCCTTTTCCTCTTCAAGCATGCTTATGGCATCCTCTGCGTCCTGTTTCGACTTCTTATATTCCCTGTAAGTCTCCACAAGCGGCGTCAGATCTGCCTGTTCCTTCATGAGCTTTTGAAAGCGCTTCTGATCCCCTGTTGTTCCGGGCTCGGAAAGCTCATTCAGAACTTCCTCAAATCTGCGTTCTATATCTTCCAACTGTCCGAACATGATTACTTCTCCCTGATATTACTTATAAAACTGTTATTCAGTGACCGCATATAATTCTGTCAAGATCCCCGAGTAGGAAAGTTCGGTCACGGAAATCATAGATTTCCTACCTCACTTTTTCGCTTCGCTCAGGATGACAG
>CAMOEK010000263.1:0-3150 GCA_946612125.1 uncultured Lachnospiraceae bacterium
CAGCGCTGAAATCCAGTATATGCACCTTATCCCCGGAATCAGGGTCAAGGCCAAAGGGCTGCGACTTGCCGCTGTATACGCTTTTTCCGTTTGAATCTATAACATTGAAATTAACAGCAGAGTCCCTGTCGCACAGAAGCGTTGCCTTCTTTGCTCCTTCTGTCATATAGCCCAGCTGGTTTGTAAGAACCCCGGCCCTCTCCCACGCTTCGGGCTTCACATAATCGTTCTGATCGGAGCTCAGATCTGTCAGCGACATATTATCAAAGCTGATCACCGTGCCCGCCGGGAAACAGCCGCCGGGAGTATACTGCCCGTCGCCGCCCAGATGGAAGGCCCATTCCGCAACATCCATGCTCTGCGCTGCGGTAAAAGTAACTTCCACTTTCTTCGTCTCGTTTGCATTTATCTGTATCGGATCCCAGGTCGCATCCAGATCGTAGCCGTTGCTCATGTTGTGCCAGATCTCGACATCGCCCGCCAGATTGCCTATCTTGGTATAGTATTTGCCGCTGTTGGAAGCCGTGATCTCGTACTGCACGCAGTATTCGTGACCGGAAACTATAGTAAGCCCCCTGTGGCGGAACTGGCAGTCCCAGCGGTCCTCACCGCCGGCTGACGCTCCTCCGGGATTAATGATAGTGATATAGTATTTGCCGTCTTTGAGCTCGAAGTCCATCTTAGCCGGCTCCGATTCCACGATATGCCAGGGCAGTCCCACGCCGTCATCAAAATCCGTCGCTCCCAGCTGTTCCCCCGCCCATACCGGCAAAGTTAAAGGCTGCGCTGCAAACAGCATAGTCGTGCCCAGCAGCATTCCCGCCGCTGCGCGCGCAACTCTTCCGTATATACCATGACTTCTTTTCATATCATACTCCTCAAAGACTCAGATCGTTACTATTCACGGCCCTCAGGCCGTGACAGTAACGGTTTTTGCCAATTAAGCTCTGCCGCGATCCGGCGTTTCTTATTTAACTGTAAGCGTATTCATCATATAAAGGAAACGATGTCCGAAGCCCTCAGCTGCTTCTATGCTGTAATGAGCGGTTCCGATTATGCAACCGTCTGACGTAGGTATGATATAAACCTTCTGCAGCTGTTCGGGCATTACCTGACCACCCACTTCTGCGGAAGCATCGATGCGTAAGCACCTGCCTGCATTGTCCAGAGTGATCTCATCCTTGTATAAGTCGTATTCTTTTGAAAGTTCATTGCTTATCCTCTCAGCTGCAGCTTCTGCGCTCTCTGTGCTGCGGGTAAGCTCAAGATAATTTTCGGGCTTGTTCGCATCGTCATAAATAGAAACAAAGCGTTCGCTGTCTGCGCTTTTTTTGCGTTCCAGACTCTCGTATTCAAAGTCTATGCCGATACCCAGGTCTGCATTTGCTGCATGCTCATAATTGACCGTCTCCTCCATGCCTTCAAGCATGATGACATCTTCATAACGTTCACCGTCGGCCATTTCGCCGGTGCTTTCCTGAACCGGCTCCGGCTCTTTTTCCGTTTCGGGTTCTTTCTCGGTTTCGGGCTCTTTCTCGGTTTCGGGCTCTTTCTCGGTTTCGGGCTCTTTTTCAGCCTCAGGCGCCCGGGTGGGTTCTGCCTCAACCGTAGCATCCGAGTCTGCAACAGGGTCGTTGCTTTCAGCCGGCTCCAGAGTTGTCACCGGCTTATCGGTATTACCCTGCTCCGTATCCTTGGTACATCCGCCCATTGCCATCATAAGCGCTGATGCGATCGCGAGCGGCGCGATCATTTTGCCGATCATTTTTCTTTTCATAATCATTTTCCTCATACTATCCGGGAATAGCCTTTGTCCCCTCTCATATAAAACGGTATTATAACATACTTTACAGTATTAGTGTTATACTTTTGTTTAGTTTGCCGAGCATGTCTGCCGGGCCTTCCAAATCCTTTGCATTATCCTGCGGTGTCTGGTATATTTTATATATATTTTCTGGAGGTGCGTAAAATGATCAGAGCCTTATTAACTATCGACGATGTATCATCAAAGAATACCCCCGCTATCGTCGATTATCTGTGCGAAAAGAAAATACCTGCCATAATGTTTGCCGTGGGGCAATGGGCGTCAAAGCATCCCGACGAGCTGATCTATGCTCTGCAGCACGGATTCATTGTCGGCAACCACAGCTACTCCCATCCGAATTTCTCTGCTCTTACCCTTGATCAATGCAAAAAAGAGATAGACGAAAACGAAAAAGCACTGGACGAATTCTATGCAAAGGCCGGTGTTGAGAGAAAATACAGGCCCTTCCGTTTCCCGTACGGCGATAAAGGCGGCGACAATAAAAACGCCATTCAGGAATATCTGCGTGAAAAGGGTTTTGACAAAGTAAAAGACACGCAGTTCAGCTATCCCTGGTGGAAAGAAAAGGGACTTGATAAAGATATCGATACCTTCTGGACCTTCGATTTTGCCGAATACAATATCAGGCCGGGCAGCGGTTTTACCGGTGATGATGTTATAAAGCGCATCTACGATAAGTCTCCTGAAGGCGGCGCGGTCCTTCTTAATGAAGACAGCGATCATCTCCTGCTGCTGCATGCGCATGACGAGACCGAGGCTATGCTGCCCGAATACTATAAAATATTCATAGAGGAACTTCTGAAGAACGGCGTGAGCTTTGTATCGCCGGAATTTATCAAACTTTAGACAAAAACTATGTTTGTCAGAAAAAGGGGTGACAGATAGCAATTAATTCGAACATAAAACCTTTCAAAATGTAAATTTTGATTGATAGACAAAGGCTTACCGGAGCAATAAAATTATGTTAAAATATATTGCAAAGGTGGGAATAATATGAGAAAACACTATTTGGACAACATCCGCTGGATTACTGTTATCATAGTTGTGATCTATCACGTATTCTACATGTATAATGCCGAAGGAGTGCTTGGCGGCGTGGGCAGGATAACCGATCTGCCGGTTCAGTACTATGACATATTCCAGTATCTGGTTTATCCCTGGTTTATGCCGATATTATTTATTGTTTCGGGAATCAGTGCAAGAATTTATCTGGATAAGCATTCCGGCAAAGAATTTCTGAAGTCGAGAACCTTAAAACTTCTTGTTCCTTCAACCATAGGACTTTTTGTCTTTCAGTTTGTTCAGGGATATGTGAGCATGTCCAT
>CAMOEK010000264.1:0-3117 GCA_946612125.1 uncultured Lachnospiraceae bacterium
GTTTACCGTATCCTCTATGGATGCGCCCTCTTCTTCGACGATCATATCCGCGTATATTTCCCTAAACTTCCTTTTTTCCCCCGGCTGTTACAACACCCTCATTGGCTGCCACCGGAGGCAATCACCGGATACAAGCGAATAGTGGATGCCGTGTTTCTTACCGCGGATACTGTCATGAAAGCGGGTCTCCCCATGACAATGTCCATAGATCACCTGTTCCGCTCCGTATTCTTCTGCCATCTTTGTAAAAACACTTTTACTCTGTAGCACATTCGTCGGAGGATAATGCAGAAACATGATGAACTTCCTGTATCCGCCTGAAACAGCACTCTCAAAAGACACTTTCAGGCGTTCCGCTTCTCTTCCCACGAGTTTTTCTGCATGTTCCGCTTCTTTTTCATCCCATCCACATACATGCCCGTACCTGTCCAGATAAAAAGGTCCTTCAAAAGTATATCCCTTGGTTCCAACCAAAGCATAATCCCCGTATGCGTAATAATTGTTCTGCAAAAATTCCAGTTGACCTTCATAAAGTTCATTTAAACTCGCTGTTTTCTTGACATCCCAGAACATATCATGGTTTCCACGAAGCAATATCTTCCTTCCGGGAAGATTACAGATGTATTCCAGGTCTTTTTCCGCCTCAGCAAGACTTTTCCCCCAGCTGTGGTCTCCAACAAGCACCAGCGTATCCTCCGGTTTGATCAGCCTTTCACAGTTTCTGCGGAATATCTCCTCGTGGTTTTGCCAGACTTTGCCTTCTATCTGATTTTTAGCTTTTAATTCTGAGCCAAAATGCAAATGCAGATCTCCGATCGTATATAAACTCATTAGAATTACACCATTCCCATATGTTTCGTTATTTTACCCTTCCAATCCCCTGCATACATCGCAGCGGCAAAATCCGTAGCGCGTCTTGTCATCCACTGTGAAACACAATCCTTTACCATCTTCTTAAATACTTCTGTTCTTATCCGAAATACTCCCCTATCTCTTTCATTCTGCCCATCTGATCAACAGAGAACGGACACCTGGTGTTACAATGCCCGCAGGCCACACAATCCGAAGCATTCTTGCCAAGCGACAGGTAATGCTCTCTTGCCATCTCATCCCCTATCTTAGTCAGATCATAAAACTTATTCACTGCTGCGATATCGATCCCGGCCGGACATGGCTGGCAATGATTGCAGTATACGCACTTCCCGCTCGCCTCCGGCGGAGCAAAGGATCCAATAATACTGTAGTCCAGCGCTTCCTCGGGCTGTTCGTAATACTTCAGCAGAAATTCTATCTCTTCTACGCTCTGTGCCCCGGGCAGGACTGTCAGCACTCCCGGCTTATCCAGCGCATAGCGGATGCACTGGTACTGAGTAAGCGCCTTCCCAAAAGGAGATGTTTTCGCATTCAGGAGCTGTCCGCCGGAGAACGGCTTCATAACCGATATCCCTACGCCCAGCTTCTCACAGCGCCTGTACACATCGGCACGCTCATCAACGCCGCCGTAGGCATATTCCCCATGATTGTAATCATATGCAGGATTTACCGAAAACATCAGCATATCGATCAACTCCGTATCCAGGATCTCCTGTATCACTGCCGGTGTATGCGATGATGCCCCGATATGCTTTACCACTCCTTTTTTCTTCATATCCAGAAGGTAGTCCAGTATCCCGTTTGACTGATACTTCTTCCAGTCTTCAGACTCATCCTGGCAATGGATAAATCCGTAATTGATATAATCCGTCTTAAGGTCTTTCAGCTGTTTATCAACCGACCGTTTTATCCTATCAAGATCCAATGTCCATCCATAAGCACCATTGGAATAATCCGCCCCAAAGTGGATCTGATACATAACTTCATCACGCACATCCGACAAAGCCTCTCCAAAAGTAGAAAAAGCGGTTCCGTCAGCAGCTGCCAGATCAAAATAATTAACACCGCCTTCATAGGCTCTTCGAACGGTTCTGACCGCCTCTGAATGCTCTGCCTCTACCACATAAGCCGTACCCATTCCTATCTCACTGATCTTGTCACCGGTTCTTCTGTTTATTCTGTATCGCATCTTATATCACCTTCTCCATATCATATTCATCTTCAAAAGCATTCGGCAAAAATCTCCTGTCAATACCCTTTTTTCCTGTCCACAATATACCTTAGATCACGCCCCTCAAAGTAATTATCAAGATCCTCTATAAACATTTCGACATTTTTATCCAGGGTATGATCAAGCGTCAGATTTCCGGCCACATGCGGCGTGATAAGCAGCCTTTCTGTCTTCCACAGCCTGCTTTCTTCAGGAAGCGGTTCTGTCTTAAATACATCCAGCGCCGCCCCGCCCAGATGTCCGTTATCCAGATTGTCCGCCAGGGCCTCCTCATCTATCGCATTCCCGCGTCCCACGTTAACTATATAAGCCCCATCCGGAAGCGCTTCAATCCGCTTACGGTTTAATATATCCTCAGTCTCAGGCGTAGCCGGCAGGCTCATCACCAGAAGATCCGTTTGGGGCAGGATACCGTCCAGCGCATCAACCTTAAGGACTTTATCAAAAGAACTTTCCCTGCATTCCCCGCTCCTGCATACGCCAATGATCTGCGCAGGTTCAAATGCCTTTGCTCTTTTTGCAAACTCCGTCCCTATATCGCCGGTTCCAAGCACCGTGATGCGCGCACCCTTTAATGACTTTTGATGAAAACGCTCTGTCCCCCACTTTCCCGAAAGGATCTGAGAATGATAAACAGTCAGACAGCGCATCATCATAAGGGATACAGCTATGATATGCTCGGCTATGGACACCCCATAGGCTCCCGATGAATTTGTAAGTATGCAGTCTTCATTTGCAAAGCATCCCGGCTTGCAGATAAAATCCACTCCGGCAGACGGTACGCACAGCCATTTAAGCTTTTTGCAGCTGCGCGCTATATTAACACCAAATCCGTACACTATATCCGGCTCCTCAAAGCCTGCCGGGATCTCCGCCTCCGATGCCGCAAATGCCAGCTCCGCATTGTGCTTAGCTGCGCTTGCTTTGATCCTGTCCTTATGCTCCTGCGTTATCGCGGGATTTAATACCAGTATTTTCATGTTCGTTTCTCCAATCCTTATGATCATGTTTGC
>CAMOEK010000265.1:0-3095 GCA_946612125.1 uncultured Lachnospiraceae bacterium
AAGGATCTTAATCAAAGAATGGAGGTAATTAAAATGGCAGCGATCACATTAACATCAGCTAATTTTGAAGAAGAAGTATTAAAGAGCGACGTACCTGTACTGGTGGATTTCTGGGCCAGCTGGTGCGGACCCTGCAAGATGCTGGGCCCCATGGTCGAGCAGGTTGCGGAGGAATCCGACGGAAGCTTTAAGGTGGGCAAGGTCAACGTGGATGATGAGGGTGAGCTTGCAGAGAAATACGGCATCATGAACATCCCCGCGCTCAAGGTTTTCAAGGGCGGCGAAGTGGTAAAGGAATCTGTGGGCATGATCCCCAAGGATAAGATAAAGGCTCTGCTTTCGGTATGATCGGGAGGTAAAAATGACTGATATCATCATCATAGGTGCCGGGACGGCAGGCCTGTCCGCAGCCATTTATGCATTAAGAGCCGGAAAGAGCGTGCTTCTGATGGAGCAGCTTACCTACGGCGGACAGATAATAAACACGCCTGAGGTGGAAAATTATCCCGGCATAAAGAGTATCTCCGGTTTCGATTTTGCTCAGGGACTTTATGAGCAGGCCGAGGCTCTGGGCGCAGAGCTCAAATATGAGCAGGTCACAGGCATAGAGAACGGAGAAGTCAAGAAGGTAAAGACAAGCGGCGGAGAGTACGAGTGCAAGGCCATTATTCTGGCTACAGGCGCAAAGAACAGACCGCTTGGCCTTGATAAGGAGACAGAGTTCATAGGCAGCGGCATTTCCTACTGCGCTACCTGCGACGGAGCTTTCTTTAAGGGCAGGGTGGTAGCCGTAAACGGCGGCGGAAATACCGCGCTGGAGGATGCGCTCTTCTTATCAAATTACTGCAAAAAGGTTTATCTGATACACCGCCGCGATGAATTCCGCGGTGAAGCAAAGCAGGTGGATAAGCTTAAGGAGAGAGAGAACATCGAATTCGTTCTTAATTCCATCATCACAGAGCTTCTGGGTGAGGATGAGCTCAAAGGCGTAAGGGTGCATGATAAAGTAAGCGGCGAAGATAAGGACATTGAGCTGGACGGGCTTTTTATCGCCATCGGTCAGATGCCTAAAAATGCTGCATTTGCGCCAATTGTTGAGCTTGATAAAGGCGGATACATCGTGGCAGGAGAGGACTGCAGGACAAATGTGGACGGTATCTATGCGGCCGGCGACTGCCGCACCAAGACCGTGCGCCAGCTTACCACTGCTGCGGCAGACGGCGCTGTAGCGGCTCTGGCAGCCTGCGCATATATAGATTAAAGACATGAAGATAAAGGCATTTGCAAAGATCAATCTGACCCTGGACATAACGGGCAGACGCGAAGACGGATATCATCTGCTGCGCAGCATTATGCAGCAGATATATCTGTGCGATTTTGTGGAAGTAAAAAAAGCTGACAGCATAAGCCTTAAGCTGTTTTGCGATGACGAGCCGGGCAGCAGCCATGATGCGGTGCCGGCAGATGAACGCAACATAGCCTGGAAGGCGGCGGAGCTGATCCTTAAAGAAGCCGGGATAGACGGCGGCGTGGAGATCACTTTAAAGAAGAGCATTCCCGCGGCAGCAGGACTGGCCGGCGGCAGTACCGATGCGGCAGCCGTGCTCAAAGGAGTGAACGAGCTGTACGGACTGGGCTATGATGAGGACAAACTCTGCGAGCTGGGAGTTAAGCTGGGCGCGGACGTGCCGTTTTGCATAAGGGGCGGGACTGCCCTGGCAGAAGGCATAGGCGATAAGCTGACTATGCTTCCTGCACCGGAAAAGGCTTATATACTTCTGGTCAAGCCACCCATAGCGGTTTCCACAAAGCAGGTATACGAAGCCTATGATGCGCTGGAAGCTGTCGAAAGAGAGGATAAGAGCGGCAGGCTTATCGAACTGCTGAATGAAGGAAAGGCAGATCCTGCGGCGCTTAGCGGCTGTCTGATGAATGTACTGGCAGAAGTTACGCAGGAGCAGCATCCTCTGATAAAAGAAATAAAAGAAGAAATGACAAAGCTGGGGGCAGAGGGCGCGCTGATGAGCGGTTCCGGACCTTCCGTATTCGGCATATTCGACGACTGGGATAAGGCAAAGGCAGCTTTTGACCGCATGGGCGCGATATATCCCGATGCATACAGGGCAATATGCAGCTTTGCAAACGGTGGAGAAGAATGACTAAAGACATACTGATATCAATAAAGGGACTGCAGTTTGACGATCCTTCGAGCAAACAGACGGAGAATCTGGAACTGATAGTTCCCGGCACTTATTACGAAAAAAACGGGACCAAGTACCTGATCTATGAGGAGGAGCCGGAGGGGATCCCCGAGAAGATACGGACCATGATAAAGGTCCGTCCCGAAAGAGTTGAGCTGTCAAAAAACGGCCCTATGGCCGTTTCACTGTTATTTTCAAAGGGGGAGAAGAACTTAAGCCGTTACAACACCCCCTTTGGAGGTCTTATGGTCGGGACCGATACAACCGGTATCGACATTTCCGAAAACGATGATGATATGAATATCGACATCTCGTATCATCTGGATCTTAATTATGAATACTTTGCAGACTGCCGTGTATCGATACGGGCCTGCTCAAAGGAAATGGGGCAGAGCATGTTTACTTGATGGGCTTTGCTCCTGCCTTTTCCTGAGCCTTTTCAACCAGCTGTTTGAACTTGCTCTTCTTTTTCTGCTCTTTCTGGATCTGGGTACCGTGAATACCCTTTACACTCATAAGATACATGCCGGAGATCTCTGCCTTGACTTCTTTCTTAACGGGTACAAGGTCAAATATCTTTTCATCACAGAACATAGTCATTATCTGGGGACCGATCTTTACTTTTACAAGAGGGGTCTTAACATTGCGCGCCATCTTGGGCATCTGTGACATTACTGCTTCGGGCAGCTTTGCGTCTTTGAGTTTCATGCGCTTCTTATCGATAACCAGCAGCGAAACAGTCTGTTTATTGGCTTCCATCATAGCCTGCTGCTCGTTCTGCTGCTTCTGCAGTTTCTTTCCCGCAAAGTAGAGCAGTACCAGCAGACCGATCACTACGACCAGCACTATTATCAATACTATCAACCAGGTTGGCATAACTTAAACTCTCCTTAA
>CAMOEK010000266.1:0-3094 GCA_946612125.1 uncultured Lachnospiraceae bacterium
AACATAAAACATTTTAATACAAGATTATGAAAAAACGGCCGGCTTGTTATCCAGTCAAAAAGAGACCGGCTACATAAGCCGCCGGTCTCCCGATAAATACTTTAAATGAACATTATTTGATCTTTACGGTGAAAGTAGCTTTTTTATTGCTTCCGTCCTTAAGTTTGACCGTGATCTTTGCGCTGCCTTTCTTTCCGGGTTTGGCAGTATCGGGAGCATATATGGTAACCATATAGAAGCATACACTTTTGCCTTTATATATATCCGTAATGGTATTTCCGTCATCATCCGCTAAAATTCCGTCTGCCCTTACGCTTACCAGATCGGCGTTGCTGCTGGATACATCCACATCCAGGTCATGACGATTCTCCGAATCGACCGCTAAAAGCATTACATCGCCCTGAATCCCGATACTGTCAGCATCATTAAGCCAGCTCTCGGCATCGTACTCGAAAGTCTTGCAGCCATAAAAAGCATCGCCGGAGATCGCTATGGGTTCAAATATAGTAGCGCAGTTATGTACCACCAAAGGCACATGATCAAAAAGCTCGGTTCCGTCGGTAGTTTGCGCTATAACAGTCACAGCCAGCCTGTCACCGATCTGCATCTCTTTAGCCCCATATGCTGCCTCAAGCGCCTTATTCCAGTTTTTCCTGCTAATGCTTACCTTGCCGCTTGAACTGATCTTTACAGCCTTTTTCTCCTTAAATATAGCAGTAGCAGCCTCATCGCCGACAATGTAGTCCCATTTCAGTTTCTTGTTGCTGGGCTTTCCGTAGTTGTCGCCGATATATACATTAACTTTTCTGCTCTTTCCGACTGCGATCATTCCGCCATATCCAAAACCGTCCACATCCACAACCAGTTTTGATACAGGCACAACAACCTTTACATTGAGAACAGCCTTAGATCCGTCAGCAGCCTTAGCGGTGATCTTTGCAGAACCGCTCTTCAGCGCCTTAACAGTCGTTACTTCTCCTTCAGCCGTTACTACCTGAAGGACCTTTGCATTTGAGCTGGACCATTTAACAGACGTTCCTGCATTAAGCTCGAGAACGGTGTCATCGTATTCGGTTCCGGGTATATTTACGGTAAAAAGATCAGCCTTACCGTTGACCACTCTGTCGCCGCTTATAGTAAATGATGCACCGGCCTTTGCGCCTTCGATGCCGGCTTCGGGTACCTCAAAGCTGTAGCTTTCCACATCTCCTGCGATCCCGTTCGGATCAACTGCAAGCGTCTTGACAACTACGGTCTTCTGTCCCTTTGCGGGAACAAGCTCCACGCTGCCTGTATAAACAGTTCCGTTTACGACAGCTCCTGCCATCATCGCGGGTTCCGTGCCGTCAACGGTGTATACCGCATAGCTGCCCTCTGCTGCACCCTCCAGCTCGATGGTAAAGGATTTCCCATCATCACTTCGGGTAGCTGCAGCCTTGCCGCCTGCGCCGTTAGATAAAAACATCTCGCCGACATTTACGATCTTACCGATCTTTTTGGATTTGGACTTGGTGCCGGTTTTCTGCATTATCTGGAGCATCTTATCGGGAGTAACAACTCCGAATTTGCTCATATACAGAGCTGCGCAGCCTGCGGCTACGGGCGAAGCCATGGATGTGCCGCTCATAAGGCCATAGTAGCCCTTGCCTTCGTAGCTTCTATCCAGGTCATCTTCCACCTCAGGATTGTAACAGCTCATGATCGTGGTTCCGGGAGCTGCGATATCCGCCCAGGATCCGAAATTTGAAAATACGGATCTCTCTCCCATGATATTTACGGAAGCAACAGCAATAACGCCGTCATAAACAGCAGGAGTGCATCTGCTCTCGGAATTTTCATTTCCCATTGCCGCAAACACGCAGCAGCCTGCATCAATAGCTTTCTTCATCTGCTCAGCTTCCATTGCGCTGTAGCCTATGAATCCTATACTCATGTTAGCCACCTGCACTTTTTGATCGGCGCAGATCTCAAGAGCACGCGCAACCGCCGCGCTGGTATACTCATCACTGTCACCAAATACATTAAGGCTGAGTATCTTTACTTCGGGTGCGATACCGGCAACACCGATACCGTTATTGGCGCTTGCGCCTATGATACCTGCAACATGCGTTGCATGGCTGCTGGAATATACATCTGCGGGAACATCGCCGACCGCGATCTGTGTTACGCGCCCATCAAAATCGGGGTGATCGGGATAAACACCTGTATCTATGACAGCAACCGTGATATCCGGGCTGCCCATTGAGGCCGACCATGCATTATATGTACCTACCATATCATGCATCCACTGATAAGTAACGGAAGCAGGATCCTTGATAAATTCATCGGGATTGGACAGAAGCGCTGCCGCGCCGTTATTTCCCAATACCCAATCCTGCCATATCAGCTTTCCGGGCTTCTTTGCAGAAGTCTCCATTCCTGCGATAAAATCCGAGCCTGCCACATAATCTCCATCTGTGTTGTACTTGAAGGGATCATCCAGCTTTCCTAAATAATTAGGCTCAACTACAGGCATAGCATATTTCTCGTCAGCTCCCACGGTAAATGCCTGTTCTACGGTGACACTGCCGTTAAGCCTGATCTCCGCAACACCCTGGGCATACAACTCAAGTTCACCGTTGTAAGCTTCTGCGATGGTCTGCGCCTCTTCCGCGCTGTCTGCAAGGCAGACTACGGTATCAGCCTCATAATCCTTACCCTCGGTCATCCCTTTAAAAGCATCCAGGGCTGAGTTCTCTTTAAGATCCGCTTTCATTTCTATCTGGGTCTCATCAAGAACATAGTCCGCGGGCATACCCTTAAGGTCAAAGGGCAGTTCCTCTACCACTACATCAACAGCCGTATCATCATCTCCCGCCGTTGCAACCATAGCAGTTTCAGGTGCAACGGAGGTAAATGTCATCACAGCAGTCATGAGCATGGCTAAAACCCTTCTGCGTTTCATTTTTTCCTCCTTAACTCTTCAAAATAGTTTATTGTAACAGGGTAACAAATAGAATTATGCTATACAGGTCCGTCCTGCTCAAGAATCAGACTCTTTTATTCCAAAGTATGCGTACGGTTAACAGCCAGTGGCGTCCAGCCGTTATCACGT
>CAMOEK010000267.1:0-3087 GCA_946612125.1 uncultured Lachnospiraceae bacterium
TCGCGGTCAAGAGGCGCCACATCGATGGGCGGAAGGTATTCCAGAGTAACGGATGCTTTTTTTATAAAAGGAAGATGATCCTCAAATATGGCGGCGGTATTGTTGAGCACCACGGGGATTATCTTGCAGTCGCTTTTTTCGGCTATCTTAAAGCTGCCGGCGTGGAAGGGCAGCATCGTCTCTTCGCCTTTGTTTCTGGTGCCTTCGGGGAAGATGGCCATCGAAATGCCGTTCTTTATCTTATCGGCGGAATCATTTATGGTCTTCATTCCCTTGCGCAGATCGTTGCGATCAAGGAATTCACAGTGGAGCAGTTTCATCCACCAGGTCAGAGTCAGGAATTTAAGCAGTTCTTTCTTTGCGATATATCCGCAGAGTCCGGGTACGCGGGGATAAGTCAGTATGATATCAAAGAAGCTGTTGTGATTTAATATGTAGAGTACGGGTTCGTTCTTTGGCACGTTTTCTTCGCCTATAACGTTTACTTTTGCGCCGGAAAGGAAGATGACTACGCGGAAAGCCCAGTTTACTATGCCCAGGCTGGCCCTGTCGCGGCCTTTTTTGCTGAAAAGCCCTATCAGCAGCATCAGCGGCTGCAATATAAATGAGATTATCAGAAAAGGCAAAACAAACAGCAGTATCAGTATCAAACGTATCATCTTTTATCTCCTTTACACGCGCATTAGGTTAACATAAACGGTAAAAAAAAGCAATGTCAGAACTCTTTTTTATTGAAAAAAAGCCCAAAAAGCTATAAAATCATTCCTATATATATTTATGGAAGAGAGACACTTATGAAACGTAAAGAAAGCGCGGAGATAACAGGCATAAACGAGATAGCGCCGGGGATCTTTGATCTGTGGCTTAAGAGCAGCATGGCTGCGGAAGCAAAACCGGGACAATTCGTGGGCGTATATCCGGGAGACGGAGCCCACATGCTGATGAGGCCCATTTCCATCTGTGATGTGAGCGAGGACAAAAGCAGACTGCGTCTGGTATTCAGGGCCGGAGGCGAAGGCACTGCAGCCATCAGCAGGAAAGCGCCCGGAGAGAAAGTAGAGCTTCTGGGCATGCTGGGCAACGGCTATGATGTAAGCGCCATGAAGGGAAAGAAAGTCCTGCTGCTTGGCGGCGGTATAGGCATTCCCCCCATGCTCTATCTGGCTAAGGCTCTGGCAGATGAAGGCGTTAACTGCATCAGCGTTCTGGGCTATGCGGATTCAAAGGATTTCCTCCGTAAGGAATTTGATGATATCTGCCATACCTATGCAGCCAGCATGGACGGCAGCATAGGCACAAAGGGAACGGTGATCGACGCTCTCAACGAAAATATGATATTTGCAGATGTTGCATGTGCCTGCGGGCCCATGCCCATGCTGCGCGCGGTCAAGCAGCTGGCAGCCGATACGGGGATGAAAGCATTTATCTCTCTGGAGGAGCGCATGGCATGCGGAGTGGGAGCCTGCCTGGGCTGCGTCGTTAAGACCGTAAAAGAAGATCATCATACTCATGTTAACAACACCAGGATCTGTACAGAAGGTCCTGTGTTCGATGCTGCGGATGTTTGTATATGAGTGTACCGAAACGAAAACGTTTTGACAAGCGCCGGGCCAAGTCCCACGGGCTTTTCAGAGCAGGGAGCGTGCTGGGCGTACTGATATTGCAGGTTGTTTTTATCATAGTGCTGGCCAGAGTGGTGCGGCAGTACGCATGGCAGTTCTACTTCTTTATTGAAATCCTTTCGGCGCTGCTGGTATTTGCGCTGGTAAGCGACACCGATCATAACAGGCAGTTCTGGGTAGTGATACTGCTGGCTCTGCCGGGCTTTGGGTTTATCCTGTATTTTTTCTGGGGCAGCGAACGAAAAGATTTTTCCATTAACGAAAAGCTGCGTGAAAGCGAGGAAAAAGCAAAAAACCGCCTGCCTGATAATAAAGAAGAAATAGAGGAGCTCAGCCGCATCTATCCCAATAAGATACAGCTGGCCCGCTTCCTGGCCAGGGACGGTTTTCCGGTTTATCAGAATACCTCCGTTACCTATTTCCGTGTAGGGGATGAAATGGAAGATGCGTTCCTTGAGGATCTTAAGGCCGCAAAGAAAAGCATCTTTCTGGAATATTTCATTATATATAACGGTGAGTGGTGGCAGAAGATAGAGGACATTCTGGTGACGAAAGCACAGGAAGGCCTGGACGTGCGGCTTCTTATCGATGATTTTGGCAGTCTTTTTATGGACGTGCACGAGATGAAAAAGGAGCTGGGCAAGAGCGGCATCAGGCTGTATTCCTTCGAGCCCATACACAGGAGGATAATGTCCTTATCCTTCAACTACCGGAATCATCAGAAGATAACGGTAATAGATTCCACCGTGGCTTATACGGGCGGCGTTAATCTGGCTGATGAATATGTAAACCGCATAGTCCGTTTCGGGCACTGGCAGGATTCGGCCGTGCGTCTTGAAGGTGAGGCCGTATGGAGCCTTACGAATATATTTCTGGCAATGTGGGAACAGTGCAGCCGCAGCAGTGAGGATCATTCGGAAGATTTCCGCCCTCTCTACGGCACAGAGGATAAAGGCTTTGTACAGCCGTTCTCCGGCGGACCGCACAGGGCGCCCGATAATCCCGTGGAGGGTGTTTATACCCGCATGATAAACAAAGCCAGGGATTATATCTACATTACCACGCCTTATCTGATATTGGATGAGCGCATGAAGGCCAGCCTGATAGAGGCAGCCATGAGCGGGGTGGATGTGCGCATCATAACGCCGCGCATCTATGATAAATGGTATGTTTACATGGTCACCGTTTCCAATTACGGGAAACTTCTGGAACACGGCGTGAGGATATATGAATACCTTCCCGGCTTTATCCACGAAAAGGATGTGGTGAGCGACGATGAATGCGCCATCTGCGGAACCATCAATCTGGATTACCGCAGTCTGTACATACATCACGAAAACGGAGTTTTGTTCTTTAACTGCCCCGTAGTAGCGCAGATAAAGGAAAACATACTTAATGTAATGACCAAATGCGAGGAGATCACGCTGGAGCGCTGGAAGAAGAGACCGCGCCGCCAGAAGCTGGT
>CAMOEK010000268.1:0-3048 GCA_946612125.1 uncultured Lachnospiraceae bacterium
AAAAGGCAAAAAAGAGGAAAGTGTTAGCCGGTCAAAGCCGAAAAGCGGTAGAAATCATCCCGGGCGGCTAACACAAAAGGCAAAAAAGGGGAAAGTGTTAGCCGAACAAAGGCATAAAGCGGTAGAAATCATCCCTGGCGGCTAACACGAAAGGCAAAAAAGGGGAAAGTGTTAGCCGAACAAAGGCATAGAGTGGTAGAAATCATCCCTGGCGGCTAACACAAAAGGCAAACGTCACAGAGAGGAGCATTCGAATGAGTAAAGCGTTGATGGAAAGAAACGGAAAGAGGATAGCAAAGATACTTGAGCATGTCGGATACGAAGACAGCACGATCATAATTGAAAAAGACTGGGATCTGCAGGTATATATCAGCGGAAGAGAAGAGGATTGCATCACCATAGAAATGTGCGCGTATAAGGATATGAACGGGGATCCACTCTTTGACCCGCTTATGAGGATAGAGCTCAGCACAGATGCATCCGGTAATATCCTGAGCGCAAAAGCGGTTTATTACCTTTCCAGATCGATCTTCGCTGATATTGAGATCTATGCAAAAGACGATCCCGATTGCTGGAATCCGGACTTATATGAAAAACACCGGGGCGAGCTTGACGAGCGTCTTTCTAACTGGCTGGATACGATCGATATGAGGGGCTATCTGACAGAGGGCAGGATCGAGAAGATATAGTGCAAGGTTATAAAGTGACAGGAAGTTTTCAGTAGACTATCTTGTCCCTGCCGCTCTGCTTGCCGGCATAGAGTTTGCTGTCGGCTTCCTTTAGATTTTCGGTAAGAGTTTTTTCTTTATCATATTCGGTAAGACCGTAGGTCATGGTAACGCTGATATTGTGGCCGTCGGTCTCTACCAGGATCTTGCGTATGCGGCTCTGTACTTTGTAAAGCACATCAACGGCTTCGTCACCGTTCATATCAGGAAAGGCGATAAAGAATTCTTCGCCGCCCCATCTGGCTACAAAGCCCTTATCACCCACGGTGGATCTCAAGACATTGGCTACAGCTTTAAGTACCAGATCGCCGGCGTCATGACCGTAGGTGTCGTTTACATGTTTGAAATGATCTATATCACATATACATATGCCGGCCATCATCTGGTCGGCTTTTTTAACAAATTCCTGCAGATATTCCATTGCCATGCCGCGGTTGTTGAGGCCGGTAAGGGGATCGGTATTTGCCTTATCCTGCAGTCTTTTATTATATTCTATAAGCTTCTTTTCCATTTTAAGATTGTCTTTGGAAAAGATGTGCGCAGCTATGCAGGTGCATAAGATCATGATGAACATGTTGCAGTCCCGCACGCAGCGATGCTCTGCGGCATTCAGCACCAGCAGAGGCAGTCTGTTTCCGTATAAGAGGGACATGCCCTGATATGCGGCAAAGGTGCACAGGCCGAAAGCTATCTTATAAGTAAGGCTGTCATAGCTGGCAAAAAAGAAGATGATTATCGCAAAGGGCGGGAATATCTGGAAGCTTGAATCGGGGCCGAAAAGCCATAGCATTGAAAAGGCCCAGACGGTTGTCACTATGATAAAAGCCCAGACCAGAGGTTTTTTGGGAAGCGCATAGGAAAGGAAAAAGACCATGGCGTAAAGTACAGCCAGCAGCAGATCGCCCGTCGCAGCCGAAAACGACTTTATCCAGGCAAAGCCTATGGCCATAAATAAAAAGAAAGAAATAAGTGTAAGGCACAGGATGCGTATGAGAACAGCCATTTTTTTGGACTCGTTTTCACGTGAGGTGTCCTGTGTGATGAATTGTTTGGCTTTTTCCCAAAGTTTCATATAGATTTCATTATATTCTATCCTATATTTTCGTACAACCATTATTTTTTTTCTGCTTTAATAAAAGTATGATATAATTCAGAAAAACATTTTTTAGGGAGCTGCGGGGTGCGTTCAAAGTCATTTATATTTCCCATATTAAGCATAGTTATTGCGGCTGCGATGTTTATCGTGGCTTTTGTGTATTTCCGTTTTATCACGGGAACGGATACGGATGAGGAGCCGGCTAAAAGCTACAGCCGCTATTACGCGATGGTGACGGATGATCATAAATCCTCGTTCTGGCAGTATGTATGGAACGGCGCGCAGGAGGTGGCGGAAAAAAACGATGCATATGTGGAGCTGTTCGGGTCCAATCTGAGCTATGACTATACAGCGCAGGAACTGATGGAGATGGCCATTTCCGCAAAGGTTGACGGGATCATGGTATATGGCGGCGACCAGGAAGAGCTGGGCGCGCTTATTGACGAAGCTGTCAAAAAAGGCATACCGGTCGTGACCATGTATTCGGATATCCCCGAATCCGGCAGATGTTCCTACGTAGGCGTGAGCGGATACAATATCGGTCTTGAATACGGGCGTCAGATATTGAGCGCAAAAAGCGAGATGGAGCGCCTGGCCGGTGAGACGCAGGAGGCAGCTAAGACAAGCTATAATGTTGCCGTACTTGTTGAGGAAAAGAAATCCCTTTACGACCAGAATGTAATACTTTCGGGTATCAAGGACAGCCTGGAGCGCGAAGAGGCCGAAGAAGAGTTCATTATCAGGACTGTGGCAGTTGATAACAGCAATCCCTTTTCTGCGGAGGAAGCCATCAGGGATATCTTCATGGGCGAAGACATACCCGATATCATTGTGTGCCTCAGTGAGCTGGATACCACCTGCGCATATCAGGCCGTTATCGATTTTAACCTGGTAGGTTCGATCTATATACTGGGTTATTACAATTCGGAAAAGATACTTAACGCCATCAGCAGGAGCGTTGTATATTCAACGCTGGCTGTGGATACGCAGGAGCTGGGAAGATACAGTGTCGAAGCGCTTGACGAATATATCACTGCGGGCAATACCAGTCAGTACTTTACCGCGGACGTGACTATTATTGACAGTAGTAATGTAGCAGAGTTTCTGAAAAAGGAGGAGCCGGATGAGAAGTAGGATCGCGGGTCTTCCCCTTTCGCACAAGATAAGCGGCATATTCATACTGGCCAGCCTTTTGACCTTTGTTGTCGATATAGCCCTGCTGCT
>CAMOEK010000269.1:0-3042 GCA_946612125.1 uncultured Lachnospiraceae bacterium
CGCACAGATATAATTATAGATCATGGAGGCAAAAAAATGAATCTCACAATGGAAAGGGCAAAAGAACTGAATAAGGATATGGTCACGCAGGACCATCTGATCATTCATTCACTGAATGTATGTTATGCTATGGGAGCTATGGCAAAGCATTTCGGCGCGGATGAGGAACACTGGATGGCGGTGGGATATCTGCACGATTATGATTATGAGAAGTTTCCGGAAGAGCATTTACAGCATACGCAGGATGAGCTGTTATCAGCCGGCGTTTCCGAAGAGGATGTACGCGCCATCATGGCTCACGGATACAGTATAGTAAATGATGTGAAACCGGAAACGGATATGGAAAAGAGCCTGTTTACGGTGGATGAACTGACAGGGATAATACAGGCCTGCGCCAGAATGCGCCCTGCCGGGATAACGGATCTGGAAGTAAAGAGCTTTATGAAGAAATTTAAGGACAAAAAGTTTGCTGCTAAATGCGACCGCGAGACCATCAAAAAAGGCTGCGAGATGCTGGGAATGGAAGTTGCTGAAGTGGCGGAGATCTGCATTGAAGGTATGAAAGCGCATGCAGAGGAGATAGGCCTGGGCGGAACGCTTTAAGCAGGTACATTTCGGGATGATGGGCTGCCCCTTCGGGGGCAGTTTTTTATGCACTGGGCCACCGTATAGAATGCGCCGGGCTGTTGTAAGGAAGGGATATTTGGCTTGACACTCCTGGTTTATCGTGATAAACTCCAAATATGATTTATCGCGATAAACCTAATGGAGGATAACGATCATGAAGGATTTGGAACTGGGAGCGGTACAGGAGAGATTTGCCGATATCATCTGGGCAAACGAGCCCGTGGCATCAGGTGATCTGGTAAAGCTATGCGAAAAGGAACTGAATTGGAAAAAGCCGACTACATATACGGTGCTGCGGAAGCTGTGCGAAAAAGGGATAATGCAGAATGTTGACGGTACGGTCACATCGCTGATCAGCAGGGGAGATTTCTACTCGGCAAAGAGCGAGCAGATAATCGAAGATTCTTATGACGGTTCTCTTCCGGCTTTTATCGCGGCTTTCACTTCACGCAAGAAGCTCAGCAAAAAAGAAGTGGATGAGATACAAAAGATGATCGACGGATTCAGGAACAAGGGGTGAGATATGAGCGCGGTATTCTTAAAGATACTTAACATGACATGGGGAGCATCCTGGCTGATCCTGGCAGTGATCGTGCTGAGGCTGCTTTTAAAGAAAGCACCCAGATGGATATCCTGTCTGTTATGGGGGCTGGTCGCGATAAGGCTTATCTGCCCTGTATCCATTGAAAGCGCACTGAGTCTTATACCCAGCGGAAAGGTAGTTCCCGAGACAGCGGATATGCAGCCTAAGATAGATACAGGCATTGAAGTGATTAACAGCACGATAAATCCTGCGATGAATATTGCATATGCTACATCGGAGGAAGCAGGCGAACACATAATGCAGAACGTTTTATCCGCTTCGTTCTGTATCTGGATCGCCGGCATGGCTGTTATGATCCTTTATGCATTTATCAGTTATATCGCTGTCAGAAGAAGGGTACGTGCATCGATAAGATTTAAAGATAATATCATGCTGTGCGATGAAGTAAAGACGCCTTTTATCCTGGGGATGATCAGACCGCTGATATATGTACCTTCAGCTCTGGAAGGTGAAAGGATGGAAATGGTATGCGCGCATGAGAAAGCACACATAAGCAGGCATGATCACTGGTGGAAGCCCATTGGTTTCGCCCTGCTTTCGGTATACTGGTTTAACCCTCTGTGCTGGCTGGCATACATACTTTTATGCAGGGATATAGAGGCGGCCTGCGACGAAAAGGTCATAAAAGATAAGGACAGGGAATATATGGCTGCTTATTCGCAGGCACTTCTGGAACTCAGCGTATCGGGGAAGATCATCACAGCCTGCCCCTTAGCTTTTGGAGAGACCGGAGTTAAGTCCAGGATAAAAGGGATACTGAATTATAAGAAGCCGGCCTTCTGGATCATACTGATCGCGCTTATAGTCTGTGTGGCTGTTGCAGTGTGTTTTTTGACTAACCCGAAGAAGGATGATGCTGATATTCAGGCAGAAGTAAATGATGCTTTGGATAACATGGATGTTGATTACACTTATGAAGACGGAGTGTATGTAGCGGAAGACAGGGACGGTAATAAGAAAACGTACCGGTATAGAAAGGAACTGAGAGGACGCGATCCCGGAGCCGCCTGTGACGGTATGTTCATTGTTCTTACCAATGATCCGGATATAACATATGAAAGGGTATCGCGTAGCTTATACAGCAGTAATTCAAAAGACTGGCTGAAAGATACCGTGATAACAGGAATGCATGTATTGGATGAGAATGGGGAGATCATCGAATTTGATGAGGCAGATATCAGTGAAGAGAATTATAAAGGACAGGCGGATCCCGGAGAGAAGCTTAATACGGAGTATATGCCGGCGGAGACTATAGCGACAGATTCAAAGTTCTGGCAGCCGCCGACAGTCACGGTAACTTATGCGGGAAGGGCATATGCTGCAAGTCAGGGCTGGTATAACTGGTCTTATGTGGATGAGCAGGGGGAAGGGCACTCAACCTGCGCTGACAGCGCACACCCTCTCGATGCGATCGATCGCATGTCCCGTATAGATCTGCAGAAAGATACGGACACGTTGGAAATACATCTGACGTATTCACCTGTAAAGTTAAGTTACAGATACTGGGAGCCTGATCCTGCAGGGAAGGCCCTTGAATACGAAAAGGATTATACAGCCCTGATGACGTCAGATGATATCCTCAGCGGCTCTGAGGATGCATTTATGAAGATACCGGCGGATACCCCGCTGATAATCGAGCTGTATGGTGAATGGGAATATGGCACTTCTTCATATTACTTTGCAATATTGCCGAAAGAAACATCGGAAGACTCCATAAATTACTGGATCGACCTCGATCTGCCTGTGGGCTGTACACGCAGCGGGTATTCGGATTATACCGGTTATATGGGAGGATCGTATATCCTTCCGCA
>CAMOEK010000270.1:0-3025 GCA_946612125.1 uncultured Lachnospiraceae bacterium
GTTCTTCTGTCAAGATCCTTCGGGCTAAAGCCCTCAGGATGACAAAGCAATAAAGCTAAAGCCCTCAGGATGACAGCATAACGTTAAAGCCCTCAGGACAACACATAATTATCAAAAAGGACATAAACATGTTAGACGATATTCTCAAATTATATGATAAGATGTCACCCGCCCAGAAAAAGATAGCGGATTATATAAGCGAAAATGATGAGATGGCAGCTTTTATGACGGCGGCCAAGCTGGGAAAGGCTGCGGAAGTGAGCGAAGCTACCGTTGTGCGCTTTACCGCCATGCTGGGCTACGATAAATACAGCGAATTTCAGCAGGCTATGGTCGATGAGATACAGAGCCGACTGGTATCGGATAAAAAGAGCACGACCAATAAGCTTAAGGCAGATCCTTCCGGCTTGATGAAAAAGGTCCTGGTCCATGATGCGCAGAACATAGTTGACAGCATACATCTGGTGCCCGACGCCGTATTCGATATGGCTGTAGATCTGCTGGACAGCGCTGCGCATGTATATGTATTGGGTATACGTAATTGCGCGCCCCTGGCAGAGCTGCTTACTTATTATCTGAGCGTGATCAGACAGGATGTAAGAGCACTTACCAGCAATAATATAAGCGAGCTCTATGAACAGATGAACTGGATAGGCAAGGGCGATGTACTGCTTGCCATGAGCTTTCCGCGGTACTCATTGCGCACTCTTAAGGCAATGGACTTTGCAAATTCACAGGGCGCAAGGCTGATATCCATTACAGACAGCGAGTATTCGCCTATGAATATGTATTCGTCCTGTAATCTGTGGGCAAAGACTGATATGGTGACTCTTGCAGATTCACTTGTAGCACCAATGAGTGTGATAAATGCGCTTATAGTAGCTATGTATCTGCGTAACGAAAAGAAGATAATAGAGAACACACAGCGTCTGGAGAATCTCTGGAAGGATTTCCAGACTTATGAAAAGGATGAGCTGGGCGATCCGGGAGAATGATATGTCAGCAAAGACCATAGCTGTAGCCGGCGGAGGCGCGGCAGGGATGATGGCGGCTATAGCCGCCGCAGAGGCGGGCGCAAAAGTCATCCTGATAGAAAAAAATGAGAAGACGGGAAAAAAGATATACATTACCGGAAAGGGGCGCTGTAATCTGACAAACTCCTGTCCGGATGAGGAATTCTTTTCACATGTTGTCAGCAACCCCAAGTTTTTATACAGTGCTGTTTATTCCTTTGACAGTTCGCAGGTATGCGATTTCTTTGAATCGCAGGGGTGCAGGTTAAAAGAAGAACGCGGCGGGCGTTTTTTTCCTGTCAGCGATCATGCTTCCGATGTGATAAAAGCGCTTAATAAAAGAATGGATGAGCTTAAGGTCGACGTCAGGCTAAACAGCATGATCTCATCGATCAGGAAGGATGAAGCTTTTGAGATAAAGCTGGATGGAGGCAGTGTTGTCAGAGCGGATTCTTTGATCGTCGCCTGCGGCGGTAAAAGTTACCCGACTACCGGATCGGACGGGAAAATGTTTGGAATGCTTAAAGAGCTGGGGCACAGCATTAAGGAACCACTTCCTGCCCTGGTGCCTTTTAACGTGCTGGAAGAAGATGAATGCCTGGCGGCGCAGGGACTTGCTCTTAAAAACGTTTCTATTGTTCTGAAAAGCGGAAAAAAGAAGCTTTATGAGGGTTTTGGAGAGATGCTTTATACCCACTTTGGATTAAGTGGGCCGCTTATACTCACGGCATCCTCTTATTATCAAAAAAACGGAGGCGGAGCAGCTTTATTGCAGCTGGATCTGAAGCCTGCCCTCAGCGCCGAACAGCTGGATGGCAGACTGCTTCGCGAATTTGAATCAAATAAGAATAAGGATCTGGGCAATGTACTGGGAAGTCTTTTGCCCGGAAAACTAAGAGATGTTTTCCCTGAAAGGACAGGGATAGCAGCAGATAAAAAAGTTAATTCCATAACAAAAGAAGAGCGCAGAAAAATAGTAGAAAAACTTAAGTGCCTGGAGTATAATATTACAGGCTGTCGTGGGTTTAATGAAGCCATAATAACCCAGGGAGGAGTAAATGTTAAAGAAGTGGATCCTTCCACTATGGAGAGCCGTATAATTCCCGGATTATATATTGCCGGAGAAGCGTTGGATGTTGATGCCCATACCGGAGGATATAATCTGCAGATTGCCTGGTCCACAGGACACCTGGCCGGCGTAAGCGCCGCGGAATAAAACAGGGAGAGTTTATGAAAAAGCTTATTGTGATCAGCATGCTTGCCGCAGGATTCCTGACGGCATGCGCAAAAACCGAACCGGCTGTGACTGCTACAGAAGTGACACAGGCAGCGGCAACGCCGACAGAGCTTCCTGCGGCCACTGCAACGCCTACAGTTTATACTGAGCCGACAAAGCCTGATATGAATGAGGATCCGGATGATGTTGAAATAAAAAACTTCAAAGAAGAAATTGTCCATAATGGTTTCTTCAGTGCAAGTTTAGTGCAATATGATCTATCCGAAAACGACGAAGATATGACTACGGTAGTCTTTGAATTTACAAACATTACCGATAAGACTTATTATAAGAATGATGAAGAGATAGTTCCCGGCGGCACCTGGGAGAAAACAATATCATACCCCGGGGATAAATGGAACAATATGGCCGGAGATAGCTGCTGGATACATTATGATCTGTATGAGGATGCAGAAAATACAAAACAGATCTTCAAAGGCGGATTAAAATTTCAGATTACAGATGACCTTATGATCACAGACATTGATTTTTTTGAAGAGTAAAGGCCGGCTTTAATGCATTAACCTGAAGGATCCAACCCCTTAGTCATACTGAGTATATTAACTTAAAGGATCCAATCCCTTTGTCATCCTGAGGGCTTTAGCCCGAAGAATCTTGACGAAAGCGAAAACATACAAGAAAGTAAACTTATACCAACCCCACCGGAGGTACCCATGAAAAACAGATTCTCGATAGCGATCGACGGACCTGCAGGCGCAGGCAAATCAACAATAGC
>CAMOEK010000271.1:0-3013 GCA_946612125.1 uncultured Lachnospiraceae bacterium
GATCCCCTCAGCGGATACTAGCTCCTTAAGCCTTTCTTCGTCGGGGGTGGAGAACATCTCCGTCACCTTCTCCTCGCGGCTGAGCGTGTCATAACCGGCGCTCCAGGCGTAATAAGGCCAGCCGTAATACAGCATGGCGCCGCCCATCACAGCTTCGTGGATGGAGATCATATCCGTAAGCCAGATATCCTTTGAATCGCTGTTTTCCCTGATCCAGCAGGTCAGCTTATCGTCCTCTTTAAAATCCAGATGATCCAGGTCTATGTTCCTTACTATCCTGCATTCATATATGCCCGTGGCCGTGAGCAGTACCAGAAGCACCAGCCCCGCGATAAAACGCGCTATGCGGCTGCTCTTTAATAAGGCTGCGACCAGCGCCGCCACGGGTATACCTATAAGTATAAACGCCAGCATCACGTATTTGTGATTGACCGTGACATCGGGCGTGAGCGACATGGTAAAGGCAAAGACCAGCGGAGCCGCAAAGGCAAGGAGCATATATTTAAGCGTCCCCTTTGCCGTCACAAAATATACCGCAGCCAGTATCAGCAGCGCCCCGCTTAACGCCAGCAGATAGCTTATGCTGCCCCAGAATGTGGGCACGGCCGATATGAAGCCGTATTGGAATGCGGGTTTAACGGCAGATCCACGGATAAAAACAAAACTCTGCACCGACGAAAGCGTCACGGCTATTATGGCTGTGAGCAGATATTCCAGACGGTGCGACGAAATGAGCGCCATCACAAACAGAACACAGAGGCAGCCGATGACCATCGCCCCGTTCCAGAATGCGCAGGCTCCCAGCAGCAGGCCGCATAATATCGGGCGGGCTGCCGACGCCGCCAGTACATGATCGGAAATGAGGGCCGCCTTATCATCCTTTTTAAACAGGTCGCGAAGCTTTTTTACGCCCTCATAAAACAGCGGTGCAAAAATGATAAGCGCCATAAACGCCACGCCCATGCCAAAGGCCAGATGGCGCTGGTTTAAATATACCTTAAAATTCCAAAGCCCCCAGTCTTCCTTGGGAGTATAGGAAAAAAAATAATTCCTGTTAAAAAGCTCGCTGCGGCTGATGCTGTTCTTTGGCAGGCTGCCCAGGAAACGGAAAAGGCTGGGCGATGAACGAAATACCATCATAAGAACGGAAATAACGCCTGCAAGCCTGCTGCCGCAGAGCTTTGCACCGAATACAAACAAAAGCATCGACATCCCCATAAAGGAAAGGATGCTGGGAAAATTTAGCGCATGATCGATGGGCAGTCCCAGATATTCCAGATTGCCCGCAAGGAACTGAAACATGAAATGATAGCGTATATCTTCTCCCGCGAAATGGGAATACTGCGTGGGGAAGTTATTGCCGAAGGAAAATGAACGGATCATGCCCAGATGCACCGCAAAATCGCTGAAGACCGAAAGTCCCACGCGGACCGTGCCCCGGTTGATATAGAAGCTGCGGTAGGTCATGAAGCATACGAAGATGGCAAGGATGATAAAAAATGCAGCTATTAAAACATTACGCGAAAGATGACCGGACACGGGAATTTGATCTTCTGCGCTTTCGCTCACTTCTTTGACTGCATCTGCTTCATGACGGGGTGAAGGGCTGTGGGGCTTCGCCCCGGCTTTGGTGTACTCGAGGATGACATCTATGATCACACATATAGTCAGAGAAATAATATTTGCCGCAGTAAGCGGATGGCGGACGCCGGGATCGATCGCGCTTACTATGCAGGCTGCGATATATGTCAGCCAGCCGGTAAGCAGCGTGCCGCTGAAAAACCAAAAGGGTAACAATACAAATACAGCGGGGAGATCCAATTCTTTCCCGCTGTAACTCTTTTTGGAAAGCAGCCTGTAGTCGGGATAAACCCTGTCCAAAAGCTGCCTGCCCGTTATTATGCTTATTATCAGAAATAAAATTCCCAGCATGGCTATAAAAAAACCGTGCGGCCCTCTTCGAACTAAGCCAACATGCGCTACCTGTACAGCCAACTCCACCCAGGCACCCTCGCGGCACACACGAATTCCTGCTTAGTGCTGCTGTGTTCCCACCCTGACACGGTTCACAGGCACGCATTGCGCAAGACCCGGATTTCAACATCGCTTATACAGGGCGGCCACATCAACATGCGCCCTCAGAAAAGCCATGACCCCCACTAAAGCGGATTGTGGGTACAGGACACCGCTAACGCCCCGGCTGCACGGCTGTATTAGTATATCTTTTTACCCCCGGCTTGTCAACCTTCGCAAATGTTATTATTTCCTGCGGCCCATAATGCGGAGCAGGCGAAGGAAGATATTGATGAAGTCCAGATACAGCTCAAACGCGCCGGAAAGAGCTATGGTTGCCATCATATCGGGTGTAGCATAAGCAACTGCCTTCTTTATCTTCTGGGTATCATAAGCGGTAAGAGCCACAAATACTGCCACGCCTATATAGGAGATGATCAGATCCAGGCCTTCGCTGTGAAGGAAGATAAAGTTTACGATCGAAGTGATTATAATGCCGATAAGAGCCATGATGCAGATGCTTCCTATGGAAGAAAGGTCCTTCTTGCAAACAAGCCCGTAAATTGCGGTTGCGGCGAACATGCCGGCAGTCATTAAGAATACAGCGCCTACAGAGCCCAGGTCATAAGCCCAGAAGATGATGCCCAGAGTAGCGCCCGTAAGGAATGAATACACGGTGTATAATATTGCGGTAAGTACAGCGTTGTTCTTTTTGATGGCGATATTGGATATTATGACAATAGCCAGTTCTGCTATTATCAGGCCATAGAATGCAAAAGGACTTGAAAAGATAATCTTTGCCAGCGCATTAGGTGCCGCAAAAGCCGCGATGGCCGTAACCACCAGAGCCGCCACCATATACAGGAAGGATTTGGCGATAACCTCCTGATGCATTAAAGCGTTTACCTGGCCAAGCACACTGCCCTGGCCTGCTGCGGGATCATATCCCATGTTGTTCTGATACTGATCCTGATTCTGAGCATAATACTGATTCTGCTGA
>CAMOEK010000272.1:0-3010 GCA_946612125.1 uncultured Lachnospiraceae bacterium
TAATTGCATCCGTTAACGGTGATCAGCGCTTTATAAGCAGGATCACTTCGATCGGACTTACACCGGGGTGCACGGTTACGGTCATTAAGAACGAAAAGAACAGGCCTTTGCTGGTTTACTCGCGTGATACCATGATCGCGCTTAACAGAAAGGAATGTGACTTTATTGAAGTGGAAGGAGGCAGCCTGGCATGACTGAAAAGAATGAGACCGTGATCGCGCTGCTGGGTCAGCCTAATTCGGGTAAATCAACACTGTTTAACGCACTCACCGGCTTGAGGCAGCATGTGGGAAACTGGCCGGGAAAAACCGTAGAAAAGAAGGAAGGAACTTTTTCACATAACGGAAAGGATTACCTGGTTGCAGATCTGCCCGGAACATACAGCCTTTCAGCAAACTCAGATGAAGAGATCATTACACGCGACTATATAGCATCAGGGAAAGCAGATGTTGTATGTATACTTGCAGACAGTTCACAGCTGGAGAGAAGCCTGTATATGCTGGCTGATTATGCAGGGATAACGCTGCCTTGTTTTTTGCTCCTTAATATGAGCGATGTTGCTGCGCAGCAGGGTAAAAGTGTTGATGCTGCGGCACTTGAGAAGAAACTGGGCATACCTGTGATAGCATTTTCGGCGCCGGACAAAAAATCATACGACGGCTTTTATAAAGCATTGGAGAGCGCAGTAAAAAACAAAACAGCGCTTGATACGCAGCTTCTTGATAAGCGTTATGAGGAACTGGAAAGCTACGTGAATATAAAAGCATTGATAAAGAAGGAGGTTATCCCCGGCTATTCTGCTATGTGGCTTGCAGCAAAAGCAGTTGAAGGAGATGCTCCGGTGATCGCAAAGATAAAGGCAACTCTTTCCGGGGATGAACTGAAAGCTTTTGAGGCGGAGCTGAAGAAGACAGACAAAGGCGTTTTGCATACCGGCGAAAGAAAATTTGCATGGATCGATGAGCTTCTTTCGGGTGCGGTTAAGACAAAGAAAACGAAAGCTTCTCTGGGAAAATTTGACAGGATCATAACGCATCGTATATGGGGCAAACCGGTAGTTATCCTTACTATCCTGTTAGGACTGATCGCTTCGTTCATACCCGCGCTTCCATTGATGGGAGTAGGATCGGTTATCGGCATGATACCGGATCCGCTAAGCGAAGCTCTTTTGAATATAGGCTGCCCTGCCTTTATAGCAGCGATCATCTGTGATGTCCTGATCCGTTCTCTGTCATTTATCGTTCAGATGCTCGGCTTTGTTCTCGGAGTAACTCTTGTATTCGGCCTTTTGGAGGAGGTCGGTATCATGGCGCGTATATCCTATGTGTTTGATAATACCATGGCCAGGTTCGGACTCCAGGGAAAGTCGGTCATGCCGTTTCTTATCAGCTTCGGATGCACGATGGGAGGCGCGGCAGGTACCAGAGTAATAGACAACTGGGGACAGAAAGTTCTTACCATTGCGCTGGCCTGGGCAGTGCCATGCGGCGCAGCATGGGCTGTAATACCTATGCTTTCGACCATTTTCTTCGGTGCGTGGGTGCCTGTGATCATAGCAGTCATTCTTCTGGTAATGGTCCTTCATATGTGGCTTACCGCAAAGATCTTCGGGCGTTCACTGGTTAAGGAAGAAGACCGTCAGGGTATGATCATGGAGCTTCCTCCTTATCATAAGCCCAAGTGGGGAGCTCTTTTCAGATATGTGTTAGGCCGTACAAAGGATACATTTTTCAGATCATTTAAAGTGGTTGTGATAGTTGCATTGGCGTTCTGGCTTCTTTCGTATACTTCATCAGGGGATGTTACAGCCAGTATACTGTATAAGATCGGACATGCCATCGAGCCTGTTACAAAACTCTTTGGAATGGGCTGGCAGACCTTCATGGCGTTTATTGCATCAAGCCTTGGAAAAGAAGGAGCTTTAGGTGTTCTCAGTACGATCTACAGTGGCAGCGGAACTATTTCGGTAGGTTCGATGCAAAGCGCTGTTGTGGCTGAAAATCTTAATGAACTTCTTATTACTAATATATCCAAACCGGAGGCGCTTGCGCTCATATTTGCCATGACCTTCAATATGCCCTGTATCGTTGCTCTTGCGGCGACATATCAGGAAACGCATTCCGTTAAGTGGACGGCAAGGATCGCGATCTACTATACTGCTGTAGCTCTTTTGCTGGCAGGAATAGCATATTATATCGGCCTGCTGATATGGTAAAAGAAAATGGAAAGATTATTGGAACTCTTAAAAGACGGCAGATCGCGGACTATCGAGATGCTGGCGATAGAGATGAATACCGGCGTGGAAGAGATAAAGAGAGATATTGATTTCCTTGAACGGATGGGAATGATAAAAAGGGTCGGTTTTTCTGCATCGAATAACTGTGGACATTCCTGTAATAGCTGCAGTGGCTGCGGGACAGGCAAAGCTGCCTGTCTCGGCTGTATGCCGCCTGAAGGCTTTGAAAACATGGGCGTGATGTGGGAAGTGGTGATCTAGACGCGCCTTTATCGGAGAGGAGAAAAGCAAGATGCTTTTAACTGTATTTCTGTCGATCGTTTTTTGCGTGGCGATAACTTTAATGCTTTTTTCGGCCATAGCTTTTATCCAGGATAAGAAGTTCTTTTCGTCCGCGCCTAAAGAAGCACAGGAGGTCGTAAAACCAAGGGAGAAGGAATTGTTCTATGGCGCCAGGGCTATCGGATGGACGCTCATGGTGTTTTCCTTTCTTATGATCGCCGGCGTCGGGGTGATATCTATCTGGGACGGTTTCAGAAGTGATTTTACTTTCATTCAATTCTTTTTGCGATTTGTAACAATATTCACTGTCTATAAGATCTACGACATGATCTGTTTTGATTATTTCCTTCTTATGAAATATAAATTCTTTCAGTTTTATTTTCCTGAAGTTGAGAGCGTATATACCGGAAGAAAATACGGATATAACATAAAGAGCCAGCTGCTTAAGCTCCTGGTCATATTTCCCGCTGCCTCAGCCCTTGCAGCCTGGAT
>CAMOEK010000273.1:0-2978 GCA_946612125.1 uncultured Lachnospiraceae bacterium
TTCTTGTTATCCATCTATCTCATCCAGCAGTTTCTGCACGGCTTTCACATTTGCACTTGCAGTGAATTCCTTCAACGCGCGTTCACGCCCGGCGCGTCCCATTCTGTCTCTCAGGGCTTTATCCGCGATCATGCTCTTCATGGCTTCCTTAAGCGCGTCTACGCTGTCATATAATATGCCGCTCTCCCCGTCATTTATTATCTCGGGAGTGGCGCCGCTTCTGTATCCCAGTACCGGCATTGCATTCAGCATATATTCCACAGTCACCAGGCCAAAGCCCTCGTATTCCGAAGCAATGATACCGACATCGCATTTTTTCAAAAGTCCCGGCACATCTTCCACAAAGCCCTTTAGCTCTGCTTCTTCCAAAGCATTGTTTTTAACAAATCTCTCCAGCTCTTTTGCATAAGCAGCATCACCGCTGCCTGCAAGTATCACGTGAAAATCCTTTATCCCTTCCTCCTTCAGCTTAAGCGCAGCTTTCAGCACATCAAGCTGGCGTTTCTTCGGAAAGAGATATCCTGTATATATAAATATACAGGGTGATTTATCGGACTCACTATATTTGTCTTCCGTGGATACGGCAGCGCTCTCCCCGGCGGTTTCCGGAATCACATCAGAATCCTGCAGCTCACATGCGTTTTCCGCATCCACGCCGTCATATATCCTCACTGTATCCGCTGCGGGATAAAGCTTATCGTAATGCACCTTCAGCGCATCGGAAATAAGTATCAGCTTTTTTGCGCTGTTATAATATCCGTCCACCTTATCCTGCGGATAAAAATACCGCATGCCGTAATGCTCTCTTGCAAACTCACGTATATGCCATACATGAGCGCAGCCCAGCTTTTCCGCCAGCATGGCGCCATGCCCTATCACACTGGAATTGGAATGTATAAGGTCTATATTTTTCCCTTTAAAATGCTCGTATAAACGATGCAGTTCTTCAGAGATCTGCTTTACTCTTTTATTCTTCTTTAGGGTAAAACTCACGGGCTCGCGGTATATCGCCTGCCACTGCGTAATGCTGCAGATAAAACATTCGATCCCCGCAGCCTCTGACTGCCGTGTCATTTCGCCTTCTGCCGGTATAACTAAAAGAGGCTCATGCCTGCCTTCTCTCTTAAGTCCCAGCATCAGAGAGAGCAAAGCCCTGTTGGCCCCGTAAAGATTATCATAATGGCTGATAAAGAGTATGCGCATCAGCTTTCCTTAAGTACCTCCTCTTTATCGCGAAGAGTGGCCTTGCCGCCATTTATCTCGTATATCTTATCACAGTTGCGGATGGTACTTAAGCGGTGCGCCACGATTATCATTGTCTTGCTGCCCTGCAGCGATTCAATAGCTTCCATGACTGCTGTTTCTGTTTCATTATCCAGGGCGCTGGTCGCCTCATCAAGCACCAGTATCTGCGGATTATCATACAACGCGCGGGCTATTGCTATACGCTGTCTCTGTCCGCCGGACAGGCGCACTCCGCGCTCTCCCACCATTGTTTCCAGTCCTTCCGGCTGTTTCCTTATATAATCCGCCAGCTGCGCTTCTTCCAGCGCGCGCCATATGCGCTCTTCATCTATTTCTTTTTCATCAATGCCAAAAGCCACATTATTGCGTATGGTATCATCTGTAAGATAAACAGCCTGAGGTACATACCCAATCACCTTTGACCAGGCTGCGGGATGCTCGTAAACATCCACGCCATCTAAAAGCACATTACCCTTTTGAGGCTTAAGCAGGCCCAATATAACATCCGCCATGGTTGTCTTACCTGCACCCGAAGGTCCTATCAGAGCAATGGATTCACCTTTATTTATAACAAAACCGGCACCCTTAAGCACCTCTTCCTGCCCCGTAGGATATTTCCATACGATATCTTTTATTTCAAGCTCTTTTTCAAATCCCAGTCTTTCTTCTTTATCTTCCTTAAGACGGGTAACATATTCTTCATCATTCTCTATCTCTTTAAGATTTTCATACACATAATCCAGACGCACACGGTTGTAGATCATACCGTTCGTATTGGTCGTAAGTCTTCCCATGGAGGGGAAGAGACGAAAGGCTGCCAGCGCTACCGTACCAAGCCTGGTAACAAATTCGCCGATATCGTCTACGACCCTGAGCCTTATAATAACTATAGCCAGAAAACCGCATATACATACCATTTCATATATATTTGTAGTGATGCTGTTTAAGAAATAATTGATCTTTGTCGCGCGCGCATTTGTGGCGCTGGCTTCTTCAAAGGCATCGACAAAATATTTCTGTCTGTTTTTAACCAGTATCTCTTTTATACCGTTAAAGGCCTGCGTAAGATACTGCAGCATCCTGCCCTCACAGTTCTGCTCCTGCCGGCTGAAAAACTTCATGAGTTTCTTTAAACCGAATATCAGAAGCAGCATGCAGCTGCCCAGTATCAGGATAAGCGATACCGCCATTATAGGATCCAGTAATATTATCAAAAGACCGATAGCTGCCAGGGTAAACAACTCCGATACTATACGGAAAAGATAAAAGAACATACCGAATACGCCGGCCACGTCCTGGTTAACACTTCTTATCAGTATCGAGGAATTATGATCCAGATGGAAAAGATAAGAACTGCCAAGATATGTACGTGTAAGTCTTACGGAAAGGTCTTTCTGTACTCCGGTGGAAAATGATGCCTGTACATATGTCGAAAACATCAGATATATATTTTTGACAATGTATATGACTATCATGATCAGCCCCAGTATAGTCATGCGCTGCACCGGATCGGTCGCTCCGAACATCTCTGTGACCAGAGCGCTATACCACTGCTCTTCCGCTTTTTCGGGAGTCATGACTGTCGTGAGAAAGGGGATTATTGACGCCACACCCAGAAGTTCCCACATGGAGCCTATAAAAGCTACAATATAAACAAAGACCAGCTTACGCTTCTGCTTTGGGGTGGTGATGTAATTCAGTTTTTTAAGGATGTCAAGGATTGCTTTCATGGT
>CAMOEK010000274.1:0-2969 GCA_946612125.1 uncultured Lachnospiraceae bacterium
CTTATCCTGAAGGCAAAAGCAGGTTCCGGATATGCGGGAGTCTGCACAGGTAAATACTCACTCATTCTTATCTCCTCACATATCATTATTCTGCTGTTCAGACAGATCTTTTACTGAAAAAACAGGTTTTTCCTTGCCTTTTCCAATAGATATCCCGGATACTTTTCCTTAAAGCTTTTCTCTTTTGCTATAGAATCTGTGTAATATCTTAATCCAAGTTCAAAACGGATCTTACTTATCATGCGCGGTAACAGACTTAGCTCTTCCTTTCCAATCAGACCGTTTTCCTCACTTTGGTATCCCCGCAAAAAAGCCTGCATCAGATCTTCATCTATCTTTCCTTCTTTCACACAGCACGATCTGACACAGTCGGCAATATCCTCAAGCAAAGATCCTTGCATGATCGTATCAAGATCGATAAATGCTTTGATCCTGCCATCTTCAAACAAAATGTTGGCAAGTTTCGGATCGCCATGGATCACTGCCGATCTGTCCGTTCTGATATCAAGAAAATCCTGTATCCTTGAGCTGATATACTTTTCCACTTCAGCATCTCTTGTTTCACACGATAGCCCGTGATCCAGTACCCTTAAATATCTATCGTAATAGTGATCCAGATCATGGAGCATGGGATAAGTCGCCAGAGGTTTCTCCTTTAGCTTTTGAAGGATCAGGTGAAACCCTGCCAGACCTTTTCCGCAGGCAAAACACATATCTTTGTCCAAAGGAAGAACCGCTGTTTCACCGCCGATCATTTTATAAACTCTCCAGCGGTCCCCATTTGCATCATTATAGAAAAAACTGTTTTCAGAGGTTTTCAGCCACCTGGGATAAAGCAGATCTGCTTTTTCGAACAGCTCTGAATATAAAAGATAATTATGTTCCAGGATCCCTGTATCTATTTTTCCACGGATCCTCTGACATATATAACTCTCCTTATCCGTTACCAGACAAAAAGTGTCATTGATGTGGCCGTCTCCGAAAGAATATGCGTGGCTTATCCTGTCACTGATGAATCTCTTTCCGATCTCTTCAGCATATCTTTCCGCTTTTGATGAATGTTTTGTTTTCATACATTTCCTCATCGGCGCGCTTCAGTACATCAGAAACATTCTGATCTGCCTGTGGGTCATAAACAGCTATGCCCGAAGCTATTGAGACATAATCATCCGGCAGTGGCAAACGATCCGAATACGGACTCATACAGCTGATAAGCTCCGCCCTGAGTTCCTCCCGTCCGTCATAATCCTCATCACACAAAACTGCCAGGAATTCATCGCCTCCCACCCTGTAAACCGGGCTATGTTTAAAGATCCTGCATATCAGACGGCAACACCTCTTCAGATAATCATCCCCTGCATCATGTCCGCCGGTATCATTGATGAGCTTCAGATTATTCACATCAAACATGGCTATGGCAAATTCCGTATCGGATTCCGAATTAACCAGCGACTGAAGATATTTTTCCTTATCTTCATATGCCATACGGTTCTTTACGCCTGTAAGCGGATCTTTCCGCATCAGATCCATCAGCTTTATATTGATCTGATCAAGAGTAAGCGCATGCCTGAACTTTTCAAATACCAGATTCATGCGGTTTTGATAAGTATGAAGATAACGATTGTAGACCTTTTCAATACAATCCCTGAAGATGATATAGCCATAGACGGAATCACCCTCGTGCAGAGGCAGAAACACATACAGATGATTCTCTCCGTCTGCCTTATATCCCGGGATAAGCTCTCTTCCTGCAAATACTTCCCCGTTATAGCTCACTCCGTCTTCACTGGAATACAGAACCTCCCTGTTATGACTATAGCCTTTGGTTCGCATTTTAATATCGGAATCATAGATGGAAAGACCGAAATTGGGTTCCAGCAGCACATGGAAAGAATCCCCTTCATATACATGATCCCGCACCAGCAGATCATGAAGGTTTCTCTTAAATTCATCAAAAGTGCTACTGCCCAGCACAACCGAATCTATATTATCCAGCTTTCTGTTGAAATATGTGGTCATTGAACGGTTTGCGAACCCGTCACGTCCCACCTTTCTGCGTATCATATCACTGTTTCTGTCTTCATAGCAGCCGCAGCTGTCTCCGGGGACAAAACGGCAGGGAATGATCCTCGATGTACCGTTTTCAACCTCCCCTTTCACAATCTGTTCCCACAGAATGCCTGCGGCTTCTCCCATTTCTGTCAGACACTGATCTACGGAAGCGATGGCCGGATCAAATATCTGGCTGTCATTTATAAAATCGTAACCTGTAACTATAACATCATCCGGCACCGAATACCCGTTATTGAAAACAGCAAGACAGCTCTCCATTGCCAGACCGTCATTAGCACATATTATCGCATCCGGGAGCCCCTCCTCCGTGGCGCATAACTCATTCACACGCCGTGAAGCAGCAGCATTCTCCCAGTTAGTATAAAAAACTTCTTTAAGATATCCGCTGCAGCCGTTTTCCTCAAGATGATCCTGTATGGCTTTAAGCCTCAGATTGGAATCATGTGAATCAGGGGTTCCTGCAAAAAAGACTATCCTGCTGACCTTGTGACGTTCTAAGAGATGGGCGCACAGATCCCTGGTTGCCTGATAATTATCAGAGCCGATATAACTTATCCCTTCTCTTTCCGCTCCCTGCATTATTACGGGAACACCTGCCTCACGGCAGCGTGACAATATCATTTCAACAATGTCTTTAAAATCCAGGCCGCTGCCGAAGATCACCACGCCGTCAAAATCACGCAGATCCGGGAGCTCAAAGATATTCATTTCCCCCTTTTTCATCGCGGCGGAATCACCATAAGTAGCATAACACAAAAACAGAAAAATATCTGCCCCCTCAGATCCGAATGCCTTTTGCATTCCCGAAATGAACTGGCTTAATATCTCACAGCACCATCCTGTAGTAAAAAAAGCGATTTTCTTTTTCATGTGCCGATACCCCCGCCTCATATTCA
>CAMOEK010000275.1:0-2963 GCA_946612125.1 uncultured Lachnospiraceae bacterium
AGGGGAAGGTTTTATTCTGAACTGATCGAAGGTTCTTTATCCCAGATTATGGTATATTCCACATCCGTCAGAGATCCTATCTGGCGGATGTAGTTTTCTATAAGATATTTAGCCTGGTTTTCGGCGGTGGACAACAGTGAAGAATTATTCATTATATCTTCCATCATTGTAGCGTCTGCTTTTTCTACAGCAAGTCCTATAGTTTCGGTTCTTATAGGATTTTTCTGTATATCCTGATCCGGTTCTTCTATATAAGAATATTTGCTGATGGATTCAGGGATCTTGCGTGTGCTGATCACAGGTTCAGGCAGAGTGATGTGTATTTCCGTTCCGTTCTGGCTCATGCTGATCTTGTCTACAGGATAGCTTATTTCTACTTCGCTGTCATATTCCTGCATAAAACGACGTTCTTTCTCTCCCACATGAGCAAGTCCGGTGCCTGAATACTGTATGCCATAAGCAACATTGTGATATACGCATTTAACCGTCGATAATTCACATATCGATCTGATCTGATCTATTTCCGGAACAAAAGCGGGATCTTCCGGTTTTACCGCTTCAATAACTTCTTCTTTGATCTCATCAGGATCTTTTGTCGGTACAGTCTGTTCCTGTTTGCCGCAGCTGCATGTAAGTAAAATACCCAGTGCTATTATGGGGATAATGTTTTTATTATTCATCATTCTTCCTCCCCATATGCAAGAACGTTTATCGTATATCTGGTGTCAGGATCAACCTGATTGACCCAGGGTTCCACCAGAGCTTTCTCCGCTATCTTTGCGTTTTGTGTTGCAGCATCATAAATATTGTCGAATTCACCCGTTTTTTCACGCTTTTTAAGATCTGTTACAGCTGCAGAAAAAGCTTCATTGTAGGTATCTCCGGTATTATATTTTTCATCCATGAAGATATACTTGAATTCGCCCGATACAGAGGGTTCGGATAATTCTATCTCCGGCAGACGGATAGTGATGATACTGTTTTCTTTATCAAGTGTTACCCGTACATTCTCTGCATTAAAACCGGCCTTGATATTCGCTTTATATGATACATAGTATTTTAAGCCGTTATCTTTATCCGATACATAAGTTACTCCGTTATACGGATACTCTGCTGTATAAAGAGTTGCATTTTTCATTGCGGAAACAAGTGTGGCTTCGGTTACCAGTTCGACCTTGCCCTCCTCTCCTATCACCAGATCGGTAACGGTATCATCCAGTTTTTCTGAAAAACTGCGTCCATCTTTATTCTTTAATGCGACCACCAGGATTATGATCACAAGTATTATGATAGCTGCAAATAATATCAGAAAAATTCTAAGATCTTTTTTGAATAATAATTTCTCAAACAGCTTCATCTGCTGTTTAAGTTCTTCGTTCCGCTCTTTTTCTTTTTTGTTTTTTTCTTCTTTCATATTTCGAAGTATATCATGCAAAAGCCCATTTTACAAGGAAGCTGACATAGTGTATAATCATTTTTATACACACACAACCACACACAAAGGAGGCTTTATGGCAAAGAATCTGCAAGAGATCCAGAAGTTGATCAAAGACGAAGGGATACAGATGATCGACTTTAAGCTCACGGATATCGATGGGCGCTGGAGACATTTAAGCATCCCTTCGGAACGACTCACGGAAAGCACCATGGAACACGGCATCGGCTTTGATGGCAGCAATTACGGTTATGCTCCCGTTGAGAACAGCGATATGGTTTTCATACCGGTTCTTGAATCTGCTGTGATCGACCGCTATTGCGAAGTTCCCACTCTTTCCATGATAGGCGATGTGAAGGTCATCGATCTTCCCGCAAACAGGCCTTTTGATCAGTATCCCCGTAATGTAGCTATCCGCGCTCTTGAGTATATGAAAGAGACTGGCGTTGCAGACAGGATGGTGATCGGACCTGAGTATGAATTTTATATCTTTGATCAGGTCAAGTATAATACCGATTATTACAACATGTTCACCGAGATCTTTACTTCACAGGCTCATTATGCTTCCGGAGAGGAAGATAACAATAACGGCTATCAGGTATTGCCCGGCGCCGGCTATCATAACAGCCTTCCCACAGATATACGTAATGATCTGCGCAGTCGCATGTGTCTTGCAATGAAAGACTGGGGTATCGATGTTAAGTATCATCATCCCGAAGTGGGCGGCAGCGGCCAGATGGAAATAGAGGTTGAACTTGGTGATATGCTCAAACTTGCAGACGATACAATGTCCGCAAAATATGTTATCAAGAATGAAGCTGTGCTGGATGGTGTTACAGCTACATTTATGCCCAAGCCTCTTGCACAGGAAGCCGGTAACGGCATGCATGTGCATATGCTGCTCTTTAAAGACGGCAAGCCCGTATTTTATGGAGCTGACGGATACGCTCAGCTTTCACAGGAAGCTCACTGGTTCATGGGCGGTCTGCTGAGTCATGCGCGTTCACTCTGCGCCATAACCAATCCTTCAACCAATTCATATAAGAGACTGGTGCCCGGCTTCGAAGCTCCCGTTACAATTGGCTATGCCATGAGTAACAGAAGCGCCGTTATCCGTATCCCTGCTTATGCAAAGACGCCGGAGACCAAGCGCTTTGAGCTGCGTAATCCCGATGCTACCTGCAATCCTTATTATGCATATGCTGCTATACTTATGGCAGGTCTGGATGGCATAAAGAATAAGATCGATCCTCATGAGAAAGGCTGGGGTCCTTACGACTTCAATCTTTATAAGCTTTCCGATGATGAGAAAGCAAAGCTCACAGGCCTTCCTGCTTCACTTGACGAAGCTATAGCAGAGCTTGAAAAGGATCATGATTATCTTACAGCCGGCGGCGTATTCCCCCAGAGGCTCATCGATCAGATAATCGCGCGCAATAAAAAAGCAGCTTCCGCTATATCGAAGCTGCCTCATCCCATGGAATTTGCAATGTATTACGACCTGTAATAATCTTTCGGAAACCAAGGG
>CAMOEK010000276.1:0-2927 GCA_946612125.1 uncultured Lachnospiraceae bacterium
AGAATACCGCAGAGTCTGTTCCCCCCCTGCCTTCCGTATCGCCCACACCCCATGTCCGTGATAAATCCACCACAGGGGCTATAATGGGATGCGTGATCCTGGGGCTTTTACCGGCAACCGCTGCAGGCATATGGAATTTCGGATACAGGGCTTTGATAATAGTATTGTCCTGCATTGCGTTATGTGTATTTTTTGAATGGAGCTTTGAAAAAATATGTAAAAAGAAGAGCACGATAAAAGATCTGTCTGCGGCGCTTACCGGTCTTTTACTGGCGCTTAATCTTCCTGTGGGCGTTCCCTGGTATATACCGCTTATCGGAAGTTTTGTAGCTATAGTAGTTGTAAAACAGCTTTTTGGCGGCTTGGGACAGAATTTCATGAATCCCGCGCTGGGAGCCAGGTGCTTTCTGATGCTGTCTTTTTCAAGAGCTATGACCGATTTTTCTTACCGGCCCGGCTGGGGAAAGGCAGATGTGATAAGCTCTGCAACTCCTCTGGCAGATGTAAAAAACGGTATGAGCTTTTCCGTCTCATCCATGTTCCTGGGCAATGAAGCCGGAACCATAGGCGAAACATCGGCGCTGGCTCTGATAATAGGCGGGGTATTTCTTCTGTGCATGGGTATCATTACATGGCATCTGACAGGAATGTATCTCCTGAGCCTGGTTATCTTTGTGCTGATATTCGGAGGGCGAGGCTTTGATATCAACTATATAGCGGCGCATCTCTTCGGCGGCGGCCTGATACTAGGCGCCTTCTTTATGGCTACGGATTATGTTACGCGGCCCATAACAAAAAAGGGGCAGATCATATACGGTATTTTTCTTGGCTGCCTTACGGGTATCTTCAGGATATTCGGGCCGGGAGCGGAAGGCGTGTCATATGCGATAATCATCGGTAATCTTATAGTTCCGCTTATAGAAAGAATAACTGTGCCCAAACACTTTGGTTATAAAAAGCCTGTACGTACGGAGGCTGCAAATGAAAAACATAATTAAAGATGCATTGATATTGTTCCTTATAACAGCTGCAGCAGGCATATTACTGGCAGTCGTAAACGAAGTGACAAAAAAGCCTATAGAAGAGGGCAAACGCGCTGCGGTAGAAGCTGCATGCAAAGAAGTTTTTCCTGATGCAGACAGCTTTAAGGCTGCGGAAATGCCGGATGATCTTTCGGATTTTGAAGAGCGTTATCCGAAGAGCTGTGTGGATGAGATCTATGACGCTTATGATGCCGGTGGACAGAACATCGGAATAGTTCTGAATATGACAAACAAAGAAGGCTATGGCGGCAATATACGTTTCAGCATGGGAATAGCGCTGGACGGTACGCTGAGAGGCGTGGCGATACTTGAAACCTCCGAAACACCGGGACTGGGACTGCAGGCTGCAGATGTTCTGCTGCCGCAGTTTAAAGACCGAAAAGCTGATGCTTTTGTGTTTGTTAAGGGCGGCGGAGCCTCAGCGGAAAACGAGGTTGATGCCATATCATCCGCAACCATAACAACACGCGCTTTCACAAACGGCATAAACGCAGGTCTGGATTTCTTCAGGACCGTGCTTAACAGATAAGGAATCATGTTATGAAGAAGAATAATACCCTTAAACCATTCATAAACGGCCTGATAGACGAAAACCCTACCTTTGTACTGATGCTCGGCATGTGTCCCACGCTGGCGGTCACAACCTCGGCTGTAAACGGACTGGGGATGGGGCTTACAACGACAGTAGTTCTTACACTGAGCAATATCATTATATCCGCGCTTCGCAGGATTATACCGGACAAAGTGCGTATCCCGGCTTTTATAGTGATCATCGCCTCCTTTGTAACAATAGTGGGGCAGTTTCTGGAAGCTTATCTGCCTGCGCTCAATTCGGCGCTGGGCATGTTCATACCTCTTATCGTTGTTAACTGTATCATACTTGGACGTGCCGAAGCCTTTGCATCCAAGAACGGCATCTTTGCTTCTGCGCTTGACGGCCTGGGTATGGGACTGGGCTTCAGCGTGGCGCTGACGCTGATCGGCTGCGTGAGAGAAGTACTGGGCAGCTTTTCGATTTTCGGCTTCAGCTTTAAAGCACCTCTTGAAGCCGCAGGCTTATCGCCCATATCCATTTTTGTTATGGCTCCCGGCGCGTTCTTTGTCCTGGCAGCTATAATTGCAGTGATGAGCGTTATAAGAGATAAGCAGACAGCAGCAGGTAAAGCGTCTAAGATAAAAGATGTAAAATGCGACAGCAACTGTACCAACTGTTCCGACAGCAGCTGCGTTCACCGTTTCTATGATGAAAACGGCGCTGATACCGCAGTGGGAAACAGATCACAGGAACTGAAATGAAAGGATGATCATGAGTACGATTTCTGAATTACTTATCATTGCAATAGGCTCGGCTTTTGTGAGCAATGTGGTGTTGAGCCAGTTCTACGGACTCTGTCCTTTTCTGGGCGTGTCCAAGCAGTTAAAAACAGCCGGCGGAATGGGCGCGGCCGTAATCTTTGTCATTACGCTGGCCAGTCTGGTAAGTGCGCTGATATACAGATTCCTGCTGTTTCCTTTCGGACTTGATTATTTAAAAACAATAGTGTTCATCCTGGTTATAGCTGCTCTGGTGCAGTTTGTAGAGATGTTTTTGAAGAAGTTCGTGCCTGCGTTATATAAAGCGCTGGGCGTATATCTGCCGCTTATCACCACAAACTGCGCGGTACTGGGCACGGCGCTTACCAATGTACAGAAGGAATACACGCTGCTTTATTCCGTGGTCAACGGGTTTGCGACCGCGGCGGGATTTGCGGTTTCGATCTGCATACTTGCAGGTATACGCGAAAAGATGCGCTATAATAACATACCCAAAGCTTTTCAGGGCATGCCTATAGTTCTGGTTACTGCAGGACTGATGGCCATAGCATTCTGCGGCTTTTCAGGACT
>CAMOEK010000277.1:0-2914 GCA_946612125.1 uncultured Lachnospiraceae bacterium
ATCTTTATCCTGTCAAAGGTAAAATCGAGCATGTTCGCGAAACTGGCGTAACCGGTGCCAAAGTCATCTACCGAAAAGGTCAGGCCGGCCTTCTTTAAGCCCGAAATGATATCCCCGCTGGCAAGGCTGGAGTTTAATGCATAACCTTCCGTGATCTCCACATCCAGCCATTTGGAAGGAACCTTTAACTCATTCATAAGCTTTATGAATTTATCCGCGAACTCGGTATCACGCAGCTGCAGCGGCGATACATTGATACCCACTACCAGATCGGAGCTGTATTTTTCATTCCATTCCTTTATCTGCTTCATGGCAGTGGCATTGACCCAGGCTCCGATATTCCCCATGAGTCCCATTTCTTCCGCAAGCGGTATGAACTCACCCGGCGATATAAAGCCGTCCACGGGGTCTATCCATCTGATCAGTGCCTCCATGCCTATTAGTTCTTCGGTAACGCAGTCTACCTGAGGCTGGTAATAAAGCTTGAAATCCCTGTCATAATCCGCCGCCTGAAGTTTTACTTCAAGACGCCTCTGTCTGCTCATATGTTTGATCAGGTCCTGATCATAAAACTTATACTCTGTCCTGGAATGCCTGTGTTTTATGGATCTTCTGGCGGAATCCGCAAATCTCAAAAGCTGTTCTATATCCTGGGCATCGCGCGGATAGGTGGCTACGCCTATGCTCATGGAAGGATGCAGCACATTGCCTCCCACTTCAACATGATTATCCAGCGTCTCTTTCAGCCTTCTGGCCATGCTCTGCAGCTTTTCCTCATCTCCGAAGGATCTGTATACCAGCAGGAATTCATCGCCGCCCACGCGAAAAGCCTGTACATTTTCATCTTCAAGCGTCTTTAACCTGCCTGCGATCTCGGTCAGCACTTTATCGCCGGCCTCAAGTCCGTAATTATCATTGATGGGTTTGAAGTAATTGATATCCATGTGGAAAACGGCAAAATCCGCTTCACTGTTCTCCATCAGTATCTGGTTCATATGCAGACGGCTGTACTTGCGGTTGTACAAACCTGTAAGAGCATCTTTGTAGGATACGCGCTCAAGCTGCTCATTCGCAACTTTAAGCTCCTGCTCCTGATAATCAACCCACTGTCCCAGCTTGGCATTTTCTATCTTCTGCTTTTCCAGCAGTTCCTGCGTAAGCTCGTTTGTCTGCTGGGTCTTCCACATGATCAGATAAGCCATGCACGAAAACAGCATGATATATAACTCGGTCTCACTCAGTATCCCGGCTATGAAAAAGATGATAACCAGCGGTATAAGTATAAGTCCGTATATCCAGCCTGCTCCCATGGACTTTTTGATATCATTGCCTTCCTTCATCCTCTGCTCGGATGTCTCCATGGCGGTTTTGAGTGACGGATCCGCGATAGCCAGAGCCAGCAGGCACACACAGGCCATATAGATTATGTCTATGTATATGCTCTCTGCATCAAGACCGCCGGCGGTATAATAGGTATAGCGCATCTCAAAAACATTATAAAAGGATAATGCGGCAAATATCATATATCCCGCCCGGGTATGATTAAATACGCCCCTGATGGTTATGATCAAAAAAATCAGTGTAAGAACATACATGACTGCTATCAGATACAGGATAGAGCTTAGATCGAATGTTCCGTCAAAGGTATTGATGCCAAATCCGAAGGAATACAGTTTCCTGATGATTATGAAACAGCTCACGCCTATCAGGAAAGTATCTATAAGGAGCCTGAATGCATCCTTCTTTTTGAAATCCACCAGCATGTACGCCGTCATACCGGCGCCGAAAAAATAATTGGGTGCAAGATAGAGTTTATCGGAAAAATCTATCAGGACCGGATTATCGATATCTATGTATGTATAGACAAAAAGTATTATATCCGATATGACCCAGCAGCTGATGCCCAGCATCATAAGCACCACCGCTATCTTGTATTTGCCCGTCTGCTTTAGGCTGATAGCGATAAGAAGCAGGGCCAGAAAGGCGGTCAGCGGCGAAAGGATATTATATGCCAGATCAATTCCCAGAATGGTAGCGATCGCATATAACACCCATAATACTATGACGGATACAGATATTATCTTTTGGTTTTTGTCCAAATCTTATCCTCCAAAACTAATATATAGTCCTGTCTTCCTTTTCTGCGAAAGCATTGAACACTTTAATAGTTTCTTCATGATCGAGCTGCTTAAGCTCTACGTTTTCCGCACCTTCGGCGTCTGCAGAGAGTTTTCCCATCATATCATAGAGAAAGTCGTCCCTGAAACCTATCCGTGCCGCATCCTCCCTGGTATTACCGTAATATATCTTTTTGATATTCGCCCAGACCGTGGCTGCCATGCACATGGGACATGGATAGGCCGAAGTATACAGCTCGCAGCCGCTCAAGTCGTAACTGCCGGTATTACTGCAGGCGTCCCTTATAGCCATTATTTCACCATGCGCGGTAGGGTCATTGTTTTCCAGAACATGATTGCGGCCGCGCCCTATTATCTTTCCATCCTTTACCACAACAGCCCCGAAAGGTCCGCCGCTGTTGGCTGTAAGATTTTCCGCCGCGAGCTCACTGGCCTCCCGCATAAACTCATTCATCCGCAACATCCTCCAGCATACGCTTTAACTTGCGCAAAAACTTGGGCGCCATTGCTTCCATCACATCGGTGTTTACCAGGGTTATCCTTATTCCCCCCGGCTCCTCCGTAAGCACATCATACAATGCATCCAGATTTCTCCCGAAGTATGCAGGCAGTTCGATATGCTTACCCAGCAGATCGTAGAATTCATCTGCGCCGCATACATTATCTATATCAAGTGTTAATTCTTTCATGATAACCTCCGTAGTTTAGTTTTCCCGTAATTCTTTTGGCTGTGATTTCGGGTCATCCTGAGGGCTTTAGCCCGAAGGATCTTGAAT
>CAMOEK010000278.1:0-2878 GCA_946612125.1 uncultured Lachnospiraceae bacterium
CAAACGGCAGGAAATATGTAAGACTGGCCGTCAGAAATCGTGAGGATAATGATATATTGCTGGCAGCGCTGGAAAGCATATTGATGGTTAAAAAGGATGAGTTATAAGAATTTTCGCGTTTTATTCTATCGCGCAGGGACATGTAATGAGCAGCGTGTAATAGATAATCTGAAAAAAACAGTTAAAGATGTCATTGTTGTCGCGCAGGAATGCAAAAACAATGATATGGATGCTGAACTTGCAAAGACACTGTTTTTGTCTGTGCATATGAATAAGGTCGATATGCTCTTTTCTGTAGATTACTATCCTATTGTAGCGGAAGTGGCGCATACAGCCGGTATTATATATGTATCATGGGTTTTGGACTCGCCTCATTATACTTTGTATTCTACAACATCTTTCTATGACAGTTCTTATATCTTCCATTTTGACCGTGAAGAATGTCAGCGCCTTCAGGATCTGGGAAGATCAAGAGTATTTCATCAGCCATTGGCAACGGATCCTGCATATTTTAAGAAACAGATATTGTCTTCACGCAAGCAGGAGATGACTGATATTTCTTTTCTGGGATCATCATATCAAAATGAATATGATTATTTTGATAAGGAAAAGGGACTTTCGGAATATGATCGCGGTTATTTTGAGGGACTGATCGGTGCGCAGTCAGAGCTTTATGGAGTTTCTTTTATTGCGCAGGCTTTATCTGATGAAATGCAGCTGAGATTACTTAAGGCGTGTGATATACGAATGCCGGAAACTTATGATCTGCCGATGGAACTTGTGGCGGCTAATATTCTTGAAAAGAAGTTATCGGTCAGAGAGCGTAAAGCGATTGTAAATAAGCTGGCGGAGACATATGGTATAACGCTGTATTCTGAATCAGAATCATTAAAAATGCGGGGTGTGACTTTTAAAGGATATGCAGATTACGAAACACAGATGCCGTGCGCTTTTGCATATAGCAGGATTAATATAAATCCTACTCTTAGGAGCATACATTCCGGGATACCTTTGAGGGCTCTGGATATCATGGCGTGTGAAGGTTTTTTGCTTAGTAATTTCCAGCCGGAGCTGGCGGAATGGTTTGAAGATGGTAAGAGTCTTGCTATGTATGGAAGTATGGAAGAACTGACAGAAAAGGCCGGCTATTATCTAGAACATGAAGAGGTAAGGAAAAAAGTGGCAGGTCAGGGATATAAAATAATATGTGATCATTTTACATATGATAAAGCTTTAAACAGTATCCTGGAGAAGGTGGATAGCATCTGATTGGAGAACAGGTAATGATGAATGATATAAAAAGGATAATGCTGTTTCGATGGCCGGAGAGCATATGCAATGATCTGTTCGGGGCTTTAAATGAAATGCTGCAGCGTGAGCTGACAGGAAAAGGGATAGCATACACTTATATAGATTGTAGGAAGCCGGACGATCAGTTGGCGTCGGATGTTCTTGAGGCATTAAGTAATGCGAAATATGATGCGGCGTTGGGATTCAATGTTCATGGCATGCATCGTTTACAATTGGATAACGGAGAGAATGCCTTTGATCATTATGGTGTTCCCTTTTTTAATTGGATAGTGGATCCGCCTATGGATCATTTTGAAGGCATGTTCTCGACATGTAAAGATTACCATGTTATATGTATCGATAAAAACCATAAAGGCCTTATAGAAAGATTCTTCCCGGATGTGAAGACAGCGCATTTTCTGCCGCTTGGAGGTCTTGATACACATAAGGATACGGTGGATCTGGATAGAAGAAGCTACGATATTTCATTTTGCGCCGGTTTTATGAAAGAAACGCCTAAAGAGATGCTGGAGCGTATTAAATCTTTTTCTGAGCCTATGCATAGCCTTACCCTGTATATGATAGATGCTATGATGTCTGACAGAAGCCTGGATACAGAGGACGCCTTTTACCGGGTGATGGATGCTATGGGGTATGATATAATGAATATGCAGGCAGATGAACTTCGCTCTTATTACAGAATGGCCCATGGCGCACATTTATTCATGCGGTATTACGTGAGATATGAAACGGTAAAAACATTGGTGCAATCTCCGCTGCGCCTGCATCTTTTTGGCGACGGATGGCGCGAATATCTGGGAATGGAAAACCGTTACAGCAGGACAGAATTCCATCCGTCAGTTTCTTTTAAAGAAACTTCGGAAGTTTTTTCTGATTCAAAGATCGTGTTAAACGTATTACCCTGGTTTAAAAACGGCACGCATGATCGCATAGGAAGCGGAATGCTTCACAGGGCGGCTGTTTTGACAGACAGTAATAAATATATTGAGAGCATGCCGGAAGATATACTGTATTCATTTGATCTTGATAAAGTAGCGGAGCTTCCCCGGCGGATAACTGATATCCTTGCGGATAGTGATAAGCTCCAGCAGACTGCTAATCGCGGCTGCCAATATGCCCGCGAGCATTTATCCTGGAAAGCGGTTACGTCAGGGTTGTTGAAAATTATCGGGGATGTAAAATAGATTATGGAATATGATGTTTTAGTAGTAATAACTGCAAAGGATTTTCCAAGGCTTTCGGGGCTGTATGACCGCCTGATAGAGATGCTGGAATGCCGGAGGCTGTACTTCGTAGGGACAAAAGAGATCGGAAGGCTGCTGAAGGAAAGCGGGCTTGGCGATAAATGCAGCTGGATAGATGAGGACAGCATTTTATTATTTGATGATGTCCACGAGCTGATGAAAAAACGCCTGGCGGATCTGCTGGCAGGGCGTGATCTGCCCAGAGGCGTTACCGGCTGGTATTATCAGCAATTTCTGAAAATGCAGTATGCCCGTATTTGCGCAGACAGATACTATATGGTATGGGACGGAGATACCATACCATGCAGAAAGATAAGTATGTT
>CAMOEK010000279.1:0-2874 GCA_946612125.1 uncultured Lachnospiraceae bacterium
GCATACCTAAGAAAGAAGCGCCTAAGGTTCCGGAAAAGAAACTGATAGCCATCGAAGGATGATGCTTTGGCATCACGGATAAGAATTAAATGAAGGGCGGCGGAGTAAAAGCTCCGCCGTCTTTTTACGTTTGTGGACACCCGGGTGTATCTGTGATATTCTTTGAATTATGGAAAAGCTGATAACCCTTGATAATGTATCAAAATCATATGATGGAAAATATGTCCTGGATCACATTACGCTGGATCTGTATAAAGCACAGTCCATAGCTTTTACCGGTCATAACGGATGCGGTAAGAGCACCCTGCTTAAGCTGATCGCGGGACTGATACGATCAAGCAGCGGAAAGATCGATCATCATGAAAAGATCCGCTTTGGTTTTGTTCCGGAAAAGTTCCCGGGAATGAACATAAGCATGAAGGATTATCTGTATTCCATAGCTGAGATTGAAAATGTTGATCATTCTGAAGCAGACAGCCTTGTCAGAGATTTCTTTCTTGAATCCATGATAAATACAAAGCTTAATGAACTGTCAAAAGGCAGTCTTCAAAAGGTGGGAGTGATACAGGCGCTTATCGGCAAGCGGGATGTTATTTTGCTGGATGAACCACTTTCCGGCCAGGACGCCGCGTCGCAGGATGTATTTATAGAAAAGATCAACGAGCTGCGGGGCAAAGGAGTTACGGTTTTAATGTCCTGCCATGAGCGCAGACTTATTGATGAACTGACAGACAGGGAATATACGATAAATAATGGAAAGCTTTACTGCAAAGAAGGCGGGGAAGATTATTTATACAAGATCTTTGTAAAGAAAAATGAAAGCCTTACAGCATGGCCGGAAATGACAGATCACGGAAACAAAAGAATGCTGCAGGTAAAGAGTGCGGAATTAAAGGAAACAGTATTAAGGCTGTATAAAGAAGGATGGGAGCTTACCGGCATTGAAGAGTACATATAGTCTGTATACAATACGACGCAGGCTTATGAAGAAGAATGCCCTGTGGATCATAACGGCTGTCTTAACCGCGGGATTTCTGGGGGTAATGTATTCTTTTGCTCCGGCATATGTGTGCAGCAGTTATCTGATCTCATCTGTTTTTATGTACTTCATCAGTGTGTATATTTCCATGGATCTGCATGAAAAGGAGAATGATGTTTTTGAAGAGGTATTGCTGCTTCATACAAAGAGTGACACAGAATACTATCTTTCAAGGGAAATGCTGCAGATACGGATGTGCCTGATATACGCTTTGATATTGTCGTTCTTTCCTGTAGTATATTCTGTTATACGGCCGGGATATTTTACAAGAGCTGTCACACCTGATGACCTGATATGCGGAGGCCTGATGATCATATTTTGCGGAATATGCGGGGCAGAAACAGGGGACTTTTTTCACCCGCGTTTTATCGGTCGTAAATATGGCGTCTGCGGCGCCATACTGATCACAGTTTTGGCTGTTTGTAAAGAGGGGCTTATACGGACATTTGCGGCATTTAAAATACTTGATATCATTACTCCGCCCATAACTGACAGTCTGGTGCTGCTGGGAAATACAGACAGTTTTGATATTACAGCTATTCTGCTGATAGTGCTGCATATGTTTTTATACTCACTGGCTGTGATGCTTATAAAAATTATGTTGTTGAAACGTCGCGGATACAGAATGTAAGGAGATGATCTGTATGAAAATGAGCTATAAGCTAAAAACATTCCTGGTTGATATGATATTTGCCTGGCCTTTATATGTGATCTTATTTACTGTTTTGGGTTTTCTGCTTCCTGACAGCATATTCCATAATTTTTGGATGACAGTAGCCATTAGCTTTGTCGTATCCCTGATAATGGTATTGATAATCATTAATTTTGTGCCGGTGACAAAAAACCATATCACGGTTATGAATGAACTGGAAAAGAATGGTTACACTGAAAAATTCTTTATGCTGTCCGAACAGGAGATACAGCGTTTGATATCTGCCGGAAGGGTATACAAGGATTATCGTTTCTTCAGTCAGTATATTAATTATCAGGCAGATGGATATATGCTGCTGGGGAATCTAAACGCAGCCATGGATACGCTCAGCCGCGTAAATCTGAAGGATATGCAAAGCTTTTTAAAGAAGATAGATAATAATACTTTTCTGATATATTTTGATATACAGATGAGCCTTTCGGAAGAATTAAATGATCCGGCGCGCGCAAATGCAGTTATGCAGGAGGCCTCTTCATATATTAAGTCCGAGCTTGGTAAAGGAATATATTCGGATCTGCTGATATATGAAACATATGCAGTGTATTATCTTGTAACAGGCGATACAGCTAAAGCCGAAGAATATGCAGAGCGTTGTATAAAGCGTGAAAATATCCCTTTATGCGCTTATGAAGGCAATGCCATTCATGCGAAAATTTGCATAAAAACCGGACGTTTTGAGGAAGCGGACCAATACATTGCAAAGATAGAACAGAACGCGTGCACTACCCTGCAAAAACAGGTGGCTTCCATTCTCCGCGGTAAGCTCAATGCCGCGCAGAACCGGGGATAAACCGGGAAACCACGGGGAAAACCACGAAACGGACCTCGTGGTTTTTTGTTGAAAAAAAAAATTAAGATTATACTTGAAATAAATTTTTAATTCGTTTAGCCTTATTTATGGACGTCCGAAATGTAACAGATAAGGAAGCGCAAGAAACCATGGGAAACCACGGGTCACAAGACGATCTTCCCGCCTTTTGAGCGGCATCAGGTACCTCCCGCGATGCGGGTCCCTCCTAATGCCAAAAGGCGGGCCCCTTCTTGTGACTTGGGCAGGGACCTTGTGGTTTTGAATGGAGGAAAAATGAACAGAGAAGAGTTTTACAGGCACATTTCGGAGAGT
>CAMOEK010000280.1:0-2873 GCA_946612125.1 uncultured Lachnospiraceae bacterium
CATCAAAAGGGATCACATATTCGTCCCGCAGCTGATGGCAGATGACCTTTGAATCTTCAACTCTTAAGCTGATAGGTGTGCTCTCCAGCAGTCCCATCCAGACCAGCGACCCAAGCGCCAGCAGCATACCGCCGATCCCTATAATTCCAACGATCTTTCCTCCGGGATGCGCAAAATTAACCGTTGCTCCCACACCGGCCCGCTTCTCCACATTCATGCGCTTGTCTTTAGGGTTATAATAAAACATCCCGGCTATCCAGTACTCATCATCATCGGTAAGCAGTTCTGTCTCTTTTAAATATCTGGCCTCTATCTTTTTATCGAAATGTATGAAGACAAACACATCTGCAAACATTAAGAGCATGTATACCACCAAAGCCCCAACCATCAGCATCTCGCTGTAATAGAAGAAGAATCCGCCCGCGGTGATAACGGTATAGATCACGCTGATCCATATAAAGCCTATGTTCAGATCTGCAGCGTTTTTCTTTTTGGCTCTGTTGTAATTTGCATTCACATCGCTGTCAGAGGATATCACTTCGTTTCTCATATTATCCATTACGAATGCGAACAGTGTGATCAGAATTCCCATAAACCAGAAGGTCCCTATTATCAGCGTAGTTAAAAAGCTTCCGGCGATCTTGTTGCCGTCTACAACTATAAGTTTCAGATCCAGAAGCAGCGCCGTGATAACGGGTATAAAGCCCAGAACATTCGGCACGATAACGCTTATAGGCTTAAGCGCATGAACCTTGCCGCTCAATTTAAGGTCAACCAGGTTAATACCCTCTCCGCTCTTTATACCAAGTGATTTTTTCAGGCTCATTAATGCAGAATGCCCTGATATGTACGGTATCATATCAACAGTGATCGTAATAAAGACAAACAGTGTCCAGAAGAATGTCTGCATCATCATCCCCTTTATCAGGAGCAAAATGCCGGATATCGCAAAACATGCGATCGTTATCATCATCGCCTGTTTATGTGTTCTTTCCACTATCTCATCTATCTTTTTTGCAGTTTCCTCTTCCTTAAACTCCTTACGGCTCTTGACTCCCAGTATGAACTTTTTTTCCTTCCATTTAAGCGGATACATGTAGAATAAATTGAACAAAAGCACTGAAGCCACGCACAGAAACATTATCCATCCAAAAACTGCTGCCATTTCTTTATCCTCCGTAATACTCGTTTACGAGTTTGATAAGCTCATCCTTCGGTACTCCCGAAAGCCTTGCCTCCGATACGATACGCTTAAGCTCTGAGCGGTTTCCGGAACTTATCCTGCCCTGCTTTTCGATCTCACTCCGTATCCTGGCTCCGTTTTTTCTGTCTGTCATGATATACCCCTCCGTTTTTAACAGCTGATAAGCCTTGCTCACCGTCATCGTGTTGATCCCCATCTCCATGGCCAGGGCACGCACCGTCGGCAGCTGCTCTCCTGCTTCCAGCTCCCCGGATGATATCCCCATCACGATCTGGTTTCTTATCTGCTGATATATAGGCACATCGGACAATTCATCGATCCTTATTATCATTGTGTCCCATCCTTGCTCTTTTTGTATTTTTTATAGATCCTGTTATATATGAACGGGAGCATCGGGATCCCTATCACAAAAGATAGCCCCCGGACCGCCTCCCAGGACAGCTCCCAGTATCGCATCTATCCATAATAAAGCCCCGAATGCGATCCATAAGATACCCAGCTCCTTATTATAGGCCTTCACATCCCTTATCTCATCCGGCCGCACTGTCTGCCCGGTCCAGAAATGCCCCGGTTCCTTTTTCCTTATCACCCATATTCCCAGGATCGTGAAAACCGCTGCGCACCCTCCGACGATCACCGCGAAAAAGATATTTCCCGTCATCATACACCTCCCTTTCCGCAGATAAGCCTTTATACGGGCTCATACCTGCTCTTTACCTGCATCCTTCTTATACAGAAGGAAATAAGCTCCGAAAAATACAGCGCTGCCAAAGACCGCAACGACAACTTCCAGCATCACCGGCGATAATGCGATCACGCCTGCCATCTGCAAACCTGCCACACTGTCCATTACCGTATGCAGCAGGATAGCCAGCGGATAGAGCCAGAACTTCTTTTTATCTCTGCATGCATAAAAAACCAGGATCGAAGCACCGGTATGAAACATGAATGCAAATATACGTTCCACAACGTCGATAGCCAGATCTCCTGCCGAAAAGGCTGCCAGCTGCGCGGCTATCGCATATCCTTGAGCTGTCTGTTCCGGCGCCTGAGCCGCCACCTGAGCGATCATATCTCCGAAGGTTCCGGCGTTGATCATCGAAGCATAAGAGATATACTGGATATAAGCTATCCCGAGCACAAACATCACCTCAAAGCCGCCATGTCCGATACCGTGTGATATTCCGGTCTCACGGTTCTTCCTGTTTTTTAGCACCGTCTTAAATGCCACCAGTCGTCCGGTCTCTTCAAACACTCCCGGGAAAAGTCCAACTATCAGCGCCCATAAAACAGGCCTTGCATTGATGAATCCGGCTGCCGCATGCTCGCTAAGCCCCATCATAGTCGGAAAGACCAGGATATTCTGCAACGGCTTTTCCAGTATAACGGCAAACAGCAGAAAAGTTGCTGCTCCCGCAAGTACGCTTGTGAACTTCTCCTTTTTCTTTATGGTCCAGACGATCACTATGATAAGCGGCACTACCGTGAACAGGATCGCTCCGCTCACCAACAGTCCCATCTGGCTGTTTCCTATTTTTGCGAATTCCATATCCTTTACCTCCTTGACATTAAGCCATAAGTGATACTTATGTATTGTTTGTATTCTTTGTATTGCTCTATGTAATACAAAGAATACAACCTTAATGACTTCTTGTCAAGACCTCAATTC
>CAMOEK010000281.1:0-2871 GCA_946612125.1 uncultured Lachnospiraceae bacterium
ATGGTCCTGGGTCTGATGAATGTAAACAAATCCTTTTAAATTATATATCGTATAAACATCAACCGTGAGGCTGTCAGCTCTGTCATCTTCCGGAACTGTCGCATATTCGGGGTATACTGTCATATCACGGTAATGCTTTTTAAAATGCTCCAGATCCGTAAAATTATCCGAGCTGAGTATATATACTTCATAGACCTTTTTATTATCTCTGCAAAATGCCTCATAGCTGCTGAAGGTAAGATTATCAAGATCCTCAGAAGTAACTATATAAAAAATTATACCACCGGGGTTCTTCGCTACCCCCAGTATCGTCTGTACATCAGAAGGATACATAAAATAATCACGATCATGAACATAATCATAGCCCACGATATATGATACCTTTGAATTATCCATTCCCAGTCTTGATACGAGAGAGCTCAGGATACCATCCGAAAAATAATCCGTTTCCAATGTCTGTGTATCAATATCATATCTGGCATGATATTTATTCCCGTTATTTTCAATGATCCCGAATAACTCATGAAGCGCACTGTACTGGGTCATGATATGATAATCACTTGCCCAGGAATGGACCGAGCCTTCAACATTTTTCAATTTATAAGCCTGTCCGAATTCGTTTTCAACAGCCTTGGCAAAATCATCTTTGTACTGCTTCTTATACTCGTTAGCCCTTGTATATGCATCAGTCTTCTGGCAGCCCGTGATGCCGGATATCATTAAACATAAGAGGCACAAGGCTGTTAAAACTGTTCTTTTCTTTTTACCCATCATCCCTGCCGCTCCTTTCTGTTTCATTAAGTATATTCTAACACAACTGATAAGGGCTGGAAATATCTGCTGAAATGGGTGATAATATGTGCATGAAACAGTTATCATTTTTACCTGAAGAGAATATCGATCCGCGGCCTCCCATGAGTGTCAACTGGAACCTGTGGCACGGATGCACCAGAGCCAGTACCGGCTGCCTGCATTGCTACATGTACCGACGAGACGAGTCCATCGACAAGGATCCTTCCATAGTCACAAAGACTGACAGCTTCAATCTGCCGGTAAGGATACTGTGCTCCGGCGCTAACAGGGGAAGATATAAGATCCCCTGCGGTTCCCACATATACACCTGCTTCTCTTCGGATTTCTTTCATAAGGATGCTGATGAATGGCGTGATGAAGCCTGGGTAGCGGATGTCCACTCGCAGTGCATTGAAAACGGGATAAGCTTCTTCTATCACCAGACCGGTGCGAAACATTTAAAGGCCGGGGAGCTGTACAACGTTCCCCGGCATCTGCAGCATGCTCAGGCACACCGGGCCGGGCTGGATACTTAATATTCAGCCTCTTCATCCGTAACTTTCATATACTGCGTTATCGTTACTCCGTCATTAATGATCAGCCTTCCGTTTATACAGGTGTAGCTGAACCCGTTGGCTCGCTCTGTATCATCACGCAGGTAAAAATTCCCTCCGTCAAAAACATATTCCGTTTTCGCACCGTCCAGCTCAAAGTACGCCGTACCGTCATCAGCAGCTACAAGATATCCCTGTTTTTCTATATCGCGTAATTTAAGCATATCTTCATAGGTCCCGCCGATCTTTACGATACCGATGCGCTTATATTTTCCGACCACTTCTTTTTCCTGTCCGATATACACTCCCCGCTCATCCGTGACGGAATCGATCCAGTTCTCTACAGGATCATCTGAAGTGTTTTCCGTTGTATTATCCGTTGTCATATACGGCATATGGCATGACGATAATAAGCCGGCGGAGATAAGCATCATCGCCGGCAATACAGCTTTTGTTATGAACTTTTTCAGATCATTTAACATCCTATACATTGCCCTCTGCTTTTGCCGGTCCGGCATATTTATACTGCCTCGCTATCCTCTGCTCCGGACGCAGATCAAACATATAGAGGAATATCAGAAATACCAACAAACTAATGCATTTGGGGTGTCTAAACCAAGTTATTCGCCCCAGTATTCCTCAGACTCATCCGAACGCATCCTGCTCCCCAAAAGAACATACAAAAAATCGCGCTTTTCCTTCAGCACTCTGATTATTCTTACTATATCACCCTCAAGACGATAGAATACATAATTCTTATTTGAATATATGCATTTGTAATCCGTTTCGATGCCAAAGCGTTCAAAAAGCTTGATATCCGTGTTAGGGTATTTAGCCAGACGTTTGATATCCTTAAATATTGCCTTTGTAATCTTATTGGCACTATCAGTTCCAAACTCGGTAACTATGTGCTCTTTAATCCCTTCGATATCGTTCAGAGCCTCAGGCGTGAGTGTGATACCCCTCATATACCCAACCTCTTTTCAGCTTCTTCCAGAGAGATCCATCCCTCTTTTCTTGCCGATGCCTCGCCTTTTTCCAACTCGGAGAACAGACCTTTAATGGCACGCAGTTCATCCAACTCCCTGATATCAATTATGGCACAGTCTCCACGACCGTTTTTGGTCAGGTAAACAGGATTTCCATAGGAAACCTGACCTAAAACAGCATTATAGTTTCTCAGATCAGATACCGGTACTATATTAGGCATATTTTTTCACCTCCCTTGTACAGCTATCATATCATGTTGCCGCATATTTGTCACCATATTTTACGCAAAATAATCAGCAAGCACATGGATCATTAATCAAGATGAATTTACATCCAAAAGCAAATTGACCGCATATGTTCAGGTAGCTGCAGCCACCAAAGAGCACGAAGAAATGCTTGTAACCGTCTTAAATTAAGGGTTTTTCAGCCTTAAAAAAGGTCCGGACCACTTCCGGACCACTTTTTTAGGGCATAAAAAAACCCGCAAACACAATGTTTACGGGCATTTCAGGCGCAGCTCGTAGCGGAATCGAAC
>CAMOEK010000282.1:0-2864 GCA_946612125.1 uncultured Lachnospiraceae bacterium
ACTCCGAAGGAAATGTGCAGAAGCGCAAGGCAGTATAAGAAGTATTTAAGGAAGAAGAAATGAAGACAGAAGAATTCCCGGTAAGCAGAGACGTTGTGGAGGAACTGATCAAAGCCCTCGATAACGGAAAAAATAATGAGGGCGATAAAAGGGACAGAACAGTATACGTTAATCTTTCGATGGTGCGGCTGCAGATGGCCTGGGTAATGCCAAAGCTTTTATATGCAAGGGCAGTGGCAGATAAGCTGTCTGCGGATGTATATGTAATATGCTGGAGAGAGAATGAGCTTTTTGAGAAGCTTTTGAACAGCCTGGGTATGAAGTTTCTGTGCCTGGAAAAGCTTCTGCGTAAGAACATACCCGGCGCGGTATCTGCTATAGTTAAGACAGCCGTTTTTATGATAACGGATGGAAGCGGCACAGGTTTAAAGAAACTGCGTTACAGTAAAGTAAGCGCAGGGAAATATCTTTATGAAGATATCATCAGGACATCTTCCTTATCCACGATCAGAAGCGCAAGAAACAGGATATGTTTAAAAAAAATGCTTCATATACTATGGATGTGTTCTTCTCTTGATTCTTTTTTTAAGAAGCATAAACCCTCATATGCTGTTATTGATGATCTGGCTTATCATGAAGCTATTATAATATGTCTTTTCAAAAAGCATGGCACAAGGCTGCGCAATGTCAGTACGACTCTGGAAGAAGAAGTATTTATTGATGAAAAGGGCGAGCCGGTACGAAGAGGCGGATGGATGCATGATTGCATTGCGGAACAGTTGGATGAAGTGGATGATGCGGCTGAGCGCGCAGAGGAACTGTTGGCACTAAATTTTGCCGGCATATCAGGGCGATCGATCGACAGAGGCGCCTTTAAAGGCAAAGAGATCTTAAGCCGCGAAGAACTGACAAAGCAGCTGGGACTGGATCCGTCAAAAAAGAATGCCGTGATAATGGCACATACATTTACCGATGCTGTTTTTAATTACGGCGATATATATTTCAGGGATTATTACGACTGGCTGGAACAGACGCTTAAGATTGCGGAAGGCATAGATAATGTGAACTGGATATTAAAGCCTCATCCCACCAGGAAAGCGTATAACGAAGATACGGATTCCATAGAGAAAATGTATGAGAGGCATAAAAAACCGCATATCTTTCTGTTGCCCGATAAGGTGAGTGGCGGCAGCATAAAAGAGCTTGCAGACGTTTTGCTTACCATAGGGGGAAATGCAGGAGCAGAGTTTGCCTGTTTTGGAATACCTGCGGTTATTGTGGGTAAGCCTTATTACCGTGGTTTTGGTTTTACGATTGAGCCTGCTGATATAAATGAATACGAAAAAACGCTTAAAGACATAGCTGATGTAAGTCCGCTTTCAAAAGAACAGATCGTTACTGCCAGAAAAGTTTATTATTATAAAAAGAAAGGTAGAATATACAATAAGCGTTTTGACGATGAGCTGGCGAAGCGCTTGTCTGAGCTTTATAAACAAATGCAGGATAAGATGGCCGTAAGCTATTTTGAGAGCAATAAAGGAACGAAGGAATATAACGATAGGGTATGCAGATACCTTTGTGATTATTTTAAAGAGAACGGCATTAAAGAAAACGAGTATTATAAAAGAGGCATGCAGCGAGGGGATGAGCTGATATGATAAAGAAGATAATTACGATCCTTGAACCGAAGCAGAGGCTGAAACTCGCAGGCGTATTGCTTATAATACTGATAAATTCGGGACTTGAGCTCCTTGGCGTATCCGGCGTAATGCCGCTCATCGAGGCAGTCACCAGGCCCGACGCCATAGAGGACAGTAAAGTATTTTCAATCGCGGGAAAAATATTACATACACAGGATACCAATCAGCTGATCGCGGCGTTTGCTATCGCTCTGGCAGCGGTATATATAATAAAAAATCTGTACATAATATGGATGAATTCCGTTCTGTATCATTTTACTACCTACAGCCAGAAGGATCTGGCAGTCAGGCTGACGGAATGCTATATGTATCAGGATTACGCATTTCATGTAGAGCATAACCTGGCGGAGCTGCAGCGAAATGTTGAAAACGACGTAAGCAATCTTTTTACGGCTTTGCTGAATATTCTGGAACTGACAGCAGAAGTGCTGGTGTGTGTATGCATGGGAGTTTTTCTGGCTTTTACCGATCTGGCGACCACTTTGATGATCTCTGCGCTCATGGTGATCCTTTTGTTTTTCCTCCTCGTCCTGATGAAGAAGAGACTTAAATATCTGGGAATAATGAATCGTAAAAAGTACGAGGAAAGAGTGGGCTGGTTTATACAGAGCTTCAGCGGTATAAAGGAGATCAAGGCCGGCAGTAAAGAAGATTATTTTATAAACGGTTACAGTAATTCGTATACAGAATATGCAGGTATATTTTATGAGAGAAATGTACTTACCAATCTTTCCAAACCTTCGGTTGAAATGGTATGCATAGGCGGTATACTGATCTTTTTGGCAGTACGTATTCTTTCCGGTGAAGACCTGTCGACTTTTGCGCCGGTGCTTGCTGTATTTGCTGCGGCTGCTTTCCGTATGATGCCTGCATTCAACAGGATGAGCGGTTATCTGAGCAATATCATGTTTACCAAAGCATCTGTTGATTCGGTCCTTAAAGATATGCAGGATATGGAAAAACTTCAGAAGAAACGTGATGTTAAAAGAGATGTGGAGTTAAGTTTTAAAGAGGCTTTAAGGATAAACGATCTGAGCTTCAATTATCCTTCCAGACCGGATGTTAAAGTGCTCGATCATATAAGCTTTGATATACCTGCAAAAAGATCGGTGGCGCTTGTGGGACCTTCGGGCGCAGGAAAGACCACCCTTGCGGATATCATAA
>CAMOEK010000283.1:0-2819 GCA_946612125.1 uncultured Lachnospiraceae bacterium
TGGGATCTTATGAATCAGATCACCACAGGCCGTCTGTCGAATGCGCGTGAAGTGCTGCAGAATAATGTGCCTCCGCTGATGGGCAGTGTTGGAGGGCAGGAAGCCATAAGCGAGATAGGCTTTGTGGATTCTTTGTATCGCGAGGGCGTGGTATTTGTGGCAGCCTACTGTGTACTGCTCTTTGTGCTGTTGTATAGGCTGTATAAGCAGAAAGACCGCTACGGCATGTTCATGCTTTTGTGCTTCACCTTTTATACCGTTGCGGAGAGTTTCCTGCCTTATGCAAACAAAAACGGAGTGTGGCTGCTGCTTATAGGGGAAGCGCTCCTGCTGAAAAAAGAAAAAGATCCTTCGGACTGAATAGGTAAATGATCATGAAAAATATCAGGATTAATTTCGTAGATTTCTGGTCGGACTTTGTTAAGACCGACAATTATTTTTACAACATATTAAAGAAGTACTACAGAGTGGAGATCAGCGACCATCCTGATTATGTCTTCTGCTCATATTTTTCGCAGAAGCATTTTAAGTATTTCAACTGTGTGAAGATTTTATATCTGGGCGAAAATGTAATCCCGGATTTTAATCTTTATGATTATGCGCTGGGCTTCCATAATATCACTTTTGAGGACAGATATCTGCGTCTGCCTCATTATGCGCTTTATGATAAGGACATCGGGCCGGCGTTGAAAAAACATACTCACAGCGATGAGTATTATCTGTCAAAGAAAAAATTCTGCAACCGCGTTGTATCCAATCCCGATGCGTCCGGCGAGAGGGAGGCTATGTTCAATGCGTTGAATGCTTTCATGAAGGTGGACTCCGGCGGCAGGTACGGCAATAATGTCGGCGGTCCCGTAAAGGATAAGCTTGCCTTTGAGCGCGACTACCGTTTTACTCTTGCATACGAGAATTCATCTACGCCCGGCTATGTGACTGAAAAGATACTGCAGGCTTTTGCAGGAGATACCGTGCCCATTTACTGGGGCGATCCGGGAATAGAGAGCGAATTCAATCCGGCATCCTTTATCAACTGCATGAAATACGGCAGTATAAAAGAGGCAGTAGAGGCTGTTAAAGAAGTATGGGAAGATGATTCAAAATATCTGGCAATGATGAAAGCGCCCATGGTACTGCCGGGAAGCATCGGCGATGCCTGTCTTAAAGAAGACTATGCGGATGCTTTTCTGCGAAATATCTTTGATCAGGATCTGAATGTCGCAAAGCGCCGCAACATGGTATATTCGGGAAAGATCTATCAGGAGAAGCTTTATTCGGCATCAAAGGCCCGCGCCGCAATGGATGTGGTGGCTCGTCCCGTGCATCTGATAAAAAAGATCGGCAAGCAGAAGAGTAAGAAGAAATAATAAAACGCATATCGACAGATGATGTCGGATGAATAAGTATTTGACTATATGAATGGCGTTGGAAGAAATAGTAGAAATAAAGGAATGTAAAACTACGTCGACAGATGATGTCGGATGAATGAATATCTGATTATATGATTAACGCCGGATGAGATATGAAATGAAGAAAGCTGCAGGAAATAAAAGACTGATATATGCAGATGTACTGCGGGTTATCGCGACGATGCTGGTGATACTGAATCACCTGCCGTCTGTGGATATGCGCGCTTTTCACAGCGGGGCAGTGATCGTGCCTGATATGCTGCTGTCATTTCTTATCGTTACGGATGTACCAATGTTCTTTATGTTATCCGGTATGCTGCTTCTGGATAAGGAGGAGAGTTTCCGCGATCTTCTAAAAAAACGCATCGCGCGTATAGCAATAGTTCTCTTTGTTGTTTTCCTTGGAATGTATATTACAAATGCACTGGTAGCCGTTAAGCATGGCGGAAGCGCGGATATAAGCATATGGGGTTTTATCAAGGCATTCCTGGCCTGCGGACTGGACGGCGCTGAATTCTACTGGTTTCTGTATGCGTATCTGTCACTGCTGTTTATGCTGCCTTTTCTGCGCCCTGCAGCAAAGCATATAGGCAGACCGGAGTTTATAATGCTTATCGTGCTGCGCGTGGTATTTTCGAGCACGCCGGTGGCCATTAATCATTTCAGCGAAATACTTTTAAACGATACTCTGGGAGTGACAGCACAGCTTTCTTTCCCGATGGCGGCGTTCGACGCTTTCTTTTATGCGATATGCGGATATTATCTTGATAAAAATGTTGATGTAAAGAAGCTTAAGGCACCTGCTTTTCTTCTGCTCGGAGTGCTGTGCATAACAGCCATGATATGCTCTTATGTCTGCGGCGTTAAGGATAATTACGGATTGTTTGCATATGTTTACGCATTTACATTATTCCTTTCGGTAAAGAAGGCCCTGAGCGGAAAGACTGACTCAAAAGCAGCCGGCAAGGATCCTAAGGCTGCAGATCTCAAAGCAGGCCCGGATGGTTCGAAAGTTGCAGCTGTATTCGGCTTTCTGGCGTCTCTCTGCTTTGGCATATATCTGCTGGATCCTTTTTTCAAGCGGGCTTTTTACGCGAAGTACAGCGCGGTCTTTGAGCCATATCATACGAATATTCTGTTTTCGCTTGGCTGGCTGTGTATAAGTTTTACTCTTGGCGCAGTGGTAAGCTGGGGTCTTAAGCATATACCCGTAGTAAAGAAATTTCTGTAATTTCAAAATCTTTTTGTTTTCCTTTTTGATATCACAAATTGTGAAATTTTAAACTGCCGGTTCAGTGTCGAACGGCTGTAATTGAAATATCTATCAATACGGTAGTATGCCGCTTGTTGCCGATGTTAACCGTTATATTCATATATTGTAATAAATATGAAAGGCATGAGGGAGAAAGA
>CAMOEK010000284.1:0-2728 GCA_946612125.1 uncultured Lachnospiraceae bacterium
GACCATCCCGGCTCACGCAGCTCTCCCTGCTCATCCAAAAGATCCTGTACTGTTGTTACTTCATGATTTCTTGACATGATTTACCTCACTGATATTTATATACCCTATCCGGGCAATCCTAAGAACTCAGCTATCCCCTTTATCAGATCATTGATCTTCCCGTCTTTATCCTCTGTATTTGCAATGCTGCGGAAATACTTATGTTTCTTCCAGGCGTTTATCACTTTATCATCGAGTTCTATCGCCCCTTTGGCATCTGCGGTACGGGCTATATTATTTCCCTTTGCTTTGTTATACGCATCTTCCGACAGTTTAGCCAGCGTTTCCAGATGAAAGACTGCATCGTAACGGTTTAATAAAGATTCCTCGGTCTCCTCGCTTAACTGGATGATCTTTTTGATCTCCCTTTTGTCCATGTAAGCCCAGTTATCCATGATCCCGCGGTCATATACTATAAGAACTTTTTGATCATCAAGGGAATATGCCGCCTGCCAGTAAAGATGCTCCTTATCCATCTGAAGCTTCATCTGCAGTTTCTGGTAAGCCACATTAGCCGCGCAGCTGGTGGGGGAAATGCCTCCGCTGATAAGCTCTGTAGCCGTTTCCGGTACAACTATCACTGCGTATCCCCGCTTCGAAAACTCTACCTGCACTTTCTCCATACCCGTACTTTTCCCGGCACAGGGTCCGCCTGTGATCACAATCTTTTTGATCTCTTTTTTGCGCGGCGCATACATTTCCTCGGCTCTCCATTCTTCTTTAAAACGCCGCAGATACTCTTTCATATATTCCTCACGGTCTTCCGCTATTGCTCTGCCCGTGTCTGTGTTCATATAGTTTTTCAAAAGAAATAACTTCTCATAAAAATGATTCAGGGATGTTGTCCCTCCGGAAACATACTCAGACTGATCCTTCGGTATTCTTGGTGCGATCTCCGGATCATAGATCGGCCTCTGATTAACTCCTCCATAGGCAAAAAGGCGCGCTATCCCTATCGCTCCCATAGCATCCAGCCTGTCAGCATCCTGAACGCACTTTCCCTCCAATGTTGAGGCCGCTTTTGTATCCTCTCCCTTAAATGATACTTCATCGATTATCCCGCAGATCTTTTCGATCATTTTCTTATCAAGACCTTTTTTCTCCATATGATCTCTTGCATTTTGCAGAGTATCCGCGGTTTCGGGAGACAGTTTATGATCATCTACATCATGTAACAGAGCAGCCATCTGCGTAATGAATTCATCCGCCCTCTCCTGTTCTGACAGTCTTTTAGCGATCTGCGCTACTCTTAATGAATGCCAGTGATCGTGTCCGCTGTGATCATTCTTAAAAAACTCTTTTATATATGCTTCCGTACTCTCTATTATTTCTTTCTTATTTATTCTCATATCTATCACATACTGATCCTTTCGCCGATCTCTGCCATTTTTGCGGGATTAAGTCTGGTATCATCATGGATTCTGGTAAACGCCAGGAATCCGCACATGCGCTCGATCTTTACGATATTTGTACTTCCGCATTTGGGACATTTCTCCAAATGCTGCTGGGCATGTGATTCCGCACCGCAGTTATCGCAATACAAGAGTGAAAGATTTATCCCTTCATACAGACCCAGCTCCATAGCATGCAGAACTATACTCTTTAATCCTTCTTTATTATCAGGATTCTTAATCCTGACATACTGGATCTTTCCGCCGTTTACATAGTCCCAGAATCTGCTTTCGCTGTCCTGCTTTTCTATAGGCGTGATCGGCTCGGTAACATGACAATGGAATGAATTGGAAACATATTCTCTATCTGAAACTCCCGGGATTTCACCGTATTTTTCCCGGAACTGCTTTATCTGCAGGCCGCAGAGCTTTTCTGCAGGAGTACCGTATACATTATAAAGAATCCCATCCTCTTTCGCATATTCAGCGGCTTTCTGATTGATATATTGCATTACCTCTAATGAAAAGGATCCATCCTCATACAATGATCTTCCGTTATATAATCTCTGCAATTCATTTAACGCTGTCACGCCAAATGATACTGTTGCACTTTTAAGCAGCGGCTCTATTGTGTCTTCCGCTTTTAACGTACCTTTATAAAATCCCCCCTGCATATATGCAACAGGATTTGTTTTCGCTTTAATTTTGGAAAGATATGTGTAGGTCTTTTTATGGATTCCCCTTATCATCTCCAGATATTCATCTAGTACAGGATAAAACTCTTTTTTCTCCTCCCTGGATCTGGCTAATATCATGGGCAGATTAAGGGATACCACGCCATAATTAAACCTTCCCATATATACCGGTTCATCATCATTATCTGCCGGTTCCATCCCGCCGCGTTCATACCATGGAGTCAGGAACGCCCTGCAGCACATAGGACTGATAACCTTACCGTATTTCTTATATACAGATGAAACATAGCCTTCACCTGTCAGGCTTAAAAACTCAGGATACATCATTTTCCCGGAACACTCCAGGGCCAGATCAAACAGATGCTCCAGCTCACCGCCGTTTCCGTCTTTATCCTTTGTATGGAGATTTTTATCAAACAAAAATACCAGTTTGGGAAACAGCACCGGCTTCTTAAAACCTTTCTTTCCCTGTCCGTTCATCCTGGTCCTGATGGCGCTCTGAACTGCCATCTGTGCAAACCTGTCTGTACATATGCCAAAGCTTATGGTAATAAACGGATAATCTCCTCTGGAAGAGATCACGGTATTAAACTTATACTCTAA
>CAMOEK010000285.1:0-2672 GCA_946612125.1 uncultured Lachnospiraceae bacterium
AAGTTATCGATAAAGGAGTACTAAAGACACACTGGCTTAATCTGTATGCTGCCAATAAAACCGGCCGACCTGTAGTAAAGAATACCGGCGGCGACCTGGTAGTAGACTGCGGAGATAAGAGCCTGGATGATATCATCGCATCTGTGGATAAAGGTATAATCATGGGAGGTTTTTCCGGCGGTGAGCCCGGTGTAAACGGAGATTTTTCGGGAGTTGCCAAGAACAGCTTCCTTATCGAGAACGGAAAGATAAAATGCGCGCTCAGCGAGACTATGGTAAACGGCAATCTGGCCGAAATGTTCAATAACATCCGCGCAATATCAAAGGAACAGATCTGTGACGGAAGATCCGTACTGCCGTATATCGCGGTGGACGGGATCGTTATTTCAGGAAAATAAAACTTCCGGGGACGGTTCTCAGCGGATGGCACATAAGCTGCCCAACGAGAGCCGTCCACCTTTTCGTGGCTTCTTGCGTATTAAAGACTGCCCCTTCCCGTCCTCATGCAGAGATCCGCTTACGCAGCGGTATCACTACGATAGGGAATGCCGGCAAAAGCCATACCAGCGTGAGCAGGACTGCAGGCATGCGGCTGGCAAATCCGGTTATAAGGATCCCTACTATAACGCTTACGAATCCGCCCAGTCCGCATATGTTCATCGCAAGCTCCGCTTCTTCGGCGCTTACATTTTCCGCTTTTCTGATAGCTATCAGCCAATACAAAAAGATCGGTATCAGGGTAAAAACAGCTGTAGCAGCAGCGTAGATCCCTAAAACAGAAGTCACTACCATTGCATTGCTTCCTGCTGCCAGACCTTTAAATATGGCTGTAAAATCAGATCCGTCTATTAATACCGGTCCCACTTTCTTTGTATCTATGCTCAGATCATAAATCTCGCGGCTGTATGCGATCACGCAATATGCGCACCACGCCATTATCAACGCCAGAACTATAAGCCTTATCTTACCTGCCTTGTCCGTTCTTAACCATTTATCTTTCATATTTATGCACCCGTTTTAAATGATAGCAAAGAACCGTCTCTGTCCTTACCGTTCTCTCTTTATAAGCCATATGATGACGTCTGCAAGCAGCAGGACCAGCACGACCGGCTCGCCGATCATCAGCGCAACCGTGCCTAAAATGCCTGCGAACTCACCGGTAGCAGTATGAAAATCAAATAAAGCGTAAGACAGTATCAAAAGGCCGAAAAAGATATCTACTATCCCAAAGAGCAAAAATGGGGATACCTTGCTTCCCATTGATCTGCTTATTCCTATTACTAAAGCCGCCACCAGTATTATGGCAAGCGCTACCAAAACAAAATACATTACTTCTCCCCTGTGCATATGAACGGCGGGGGTCTGACCCCCGCCGAAACATTTTTATATACCTGCCTTCGCAGTGATGATCCACGGCGCCGGCTGATCCTCAAACACATTATTCGATTTAAGCCTCGAGACAGCGATGCGGATTATGTTCACATCATTTAAGCCGTAATTTGCCAGTATATCCTTGATATTCGCTGCTACCTTAAAGTCCAGCGTATATATCACGAAATCCATTGCAGGATTGAGCTTAGTCAGATACTCCAGCTCATGCTCAAGGCTGGCGCTGGCTACCAGCATGGTGGTGTCGGGAACGGGAAGCCCTGCGAGAGTATCTTCACCCACATGGTCCACTATGGTCACGTTTCGCAGACCAAACTGGTTTACGTTCTCTTCCATGGTCTCACGGTCCTGGCTCTTATACTCAACTGCGATGACGGTACCTTCGGTAGCGATCATGGCTGCTTCAACTGCGATGCTCTCACCGCTTATCACACACAGGTTCTTGTGCTCATCGATCTGCATGCGGGAAAGCAGTACGGAGCGGATCTCGCTTCCTACATACTTCACGGACCCCGTCGCAAAGAGCTTATTATCCATGCCGAACTTAACTGTAGATCTGGCATTGGGATTGAGCACGATCATGCCGGCGCTGGCATTGATGCCGCGGTCGATCATCGCCGAAACTTTATCCCTCTTGATAGGCCCTACAGGCTCGGACCCCTCATTATATATGACTTCGCAGTCACCCAGACCCACTTCCCACATCTTATAGAATATGTCCATGTTTCCGGCCTCGGTAAATACCAGTACGCAGCGGTGAGCTTCCACTGCAGGTATAAGGCTCTTATTCTTTTTGGTGATATCAAGGAGCTTTACATGCTCCAGATCTATATCGGTATTATCAGAAAAATACTGTAACCAGGAAATTATGTGTTTATTGGAAAACAATTCATCAGCCATAATGCAGACCCCCTTATTATCATGTGATTTCTGCCGGCAGCTAACCGCCGTCAGCCCTTAAATTATACCAAAAACAACAGTCTTCTACAAGTACTACGCCTGTCTCCTTTGAATACATCGAAGCATAAATTTAGATATACTTTAAGATATCGTCCTGCCTGTCTGCCCGGTCAAATTCATCAAGTATCGCGCAGGGTATATGCGGCTCAAAAGCCATATCGTGAAACCATGTACACTGCACCGGATGCATTCCGGCTTCCCTTGCAGCGTACAGTTCCCTTGATCCTCCGTCACCCACATACAGACATTCATCAGCCTTTACGTCCAGCTGTTCTGTCATCCTGCGAAACATTTCCGGATCCGGCTTGCATATCCCCTGTTCA
>CAMOEK010000286.1:0-2656 GCA_946612125.1 uncultured Lachnospiraceae bacterium
CTCTTGTCCTCATCCCGGAAGGAAGGTGATGCATATGTTTCAGATAAAGAATGTGACACTTGTACATAGAAAAGATTTAAGAACAATATTGGAAGATTTTTCTCTGGTACTTAACGACGGTGATCGTGTAGTTATGATCGGAGAAGAAGGCAACGGTAAATCTACGCTGATGAAATGGATCGTTGATCCTGAAATGGTTGAGGATTACATCGAGGCGGAAGGCGAAAAAGCCGACGGCGGTGAAACATTGGGCTATCTGCCGCAGGAACTGCCCGAGGCCGATAAACAAAAAAGCGTTTATGAGTATTTCTGTGAAAGCAGTTATTTTGCAGAGCAGACACCGAAGGAACTGGCAGCGCTTGCAAATGACTTTGGTGTTGAGAAACAGTTTGTTTATCGTGATCAGAAGATGCAGACACTTTCCGGCGGAGAGCGCGTAAAGGCGCAGATGATGCGTATCCTTATTGAGAGACCGACAATACTGCTTTTGGATGAGCCGTCAAATGATATCGACATCGAAACGCTGGAACTCATGGAGAAGCTGATCAACGGATGGAAGGGAGCCGTGATGTTTATCTCACATGATGAAACGCTTATCGAGCATACAGCAAATCGCGTGGTGCATTTTGAGCAGATCCGCCGTAAAACGAAGTGCCGTCACAGTGTGGCGAATATGCCATACCGTCAATATGTGGAAGAGAGGATGCATAACTTTGAAAAGCAGGAGATGCAGGCTCTTGGCGAGCGCAGGGAGAAAAAGATCCGTGATGAAAAATTGCGGAAAATGGAGCAGAGCGTGGGAGCGCGTCTCGATAATATCAGTCATGCGGACAGGGATATGATCGGCAGGCTTCTGAAAAAGAAGATGAAGAATGTAAAGGCTATGGAGAAGCGCTTTGAGCGGGAAGACGAGAACATGACCGAAATGCCAGAGCAGGAGGAAGCTATCTTCTTTAAGCTGGGTGATAAGGACAGCGTTATCCCCTCCGGTAAATGGGTGCTTCAGTATCATGCGGATAAACTTATAAGCGCAGACGGCAGCAGAATGCTGGCAGAGAATATAGAGCTTAAGGTACGCGGATCTGAAAAGATAGCTGTCGTGGGTACTAACGGTTGCGGCAAAACAACATTGCTGAACATCCTGACCGGAGAACTGCTTGCGCGTGATGATATAAAGGCAGCATACATGCCGCAGGATTATGAAAAACTGCTGGATATGGATGTTACGCCTGTGGATTATCTGGATGCTTCAGGAGATAAAGAAGAACGCACAAGGATAAGGACATATCTTGGATCGCTTAAGTATACCGCGGACGAGATGGAGCATCCGATACGTGAACTTTCCGGTGGTCAGAAGGCGAAAGTACTGCTGCTTAAGCTCAGTATGTCCGGTGCAAATGTGCTGGTACTGGATGAGCCTACACGTAACTTTTCGCCGCTGTCCGGACCGGTGATACGGAAAATGCTTAAGGAATTTCCGGGAGCGGTAATCAGTGTATCCCATGACCGTAAATATTTAAGCGAGGTATGCGATAAGATCTATCGCCTTACCCCGGGCGGCTTGCATGAGGACGCGTGAGGACGCGGGGACGGTCCTTTTGTCCTCAAAATGATGAGGACAGGGGGACGGTTCTTTTGTCCTCAAAATGATGTTACGATAAACAATCTTGGAGGACGTGGGGACAGACCCCGCGTCCTCAAGAGGCAAATATTTAAAGGAGTTAGAAATGAGTACAAGTATAAAGAGTAATTACAGAGATAATGAACAGCTTAGATCATCTTTTAATGCGCTGGCGAAAAATATATTCGGCCTGGATTTTGAGGGCTGGTATCAGAACGGATTCTGGAAGGATAATTATAATCCCTACTCGGTCGTGATCGATGGGGAAGTGGTTTCCAATGTGTCTGTTAATATTTGTGATATGAATTATAAGGGACATGTGATTAGGCTTTTGCAGCTGGGAACTGTTATGACAGATCTGGATCACAGAGGAAACGGGTATTCGCGGATGCTCATGGAAAAGATCATGGAAGATTATGAAGATAAGGTCGGCGGGATATATCTTTTTGCAAATGATTCAGTAAAAGGATTTTATCCGAGATTCGGATTTCGGGAAGGCAGGGAATATCAGTACAGTAAAGAAGTATCTATTTTGTTAGAGAGGAATGTTGTACCCGTACCGATGCGGGATCAAAAAGACTGGCTTAAGATGGTACAGATACTAAATGAAAGAGAGCAGAACAGCGCAATGTATATGGTCGGAAACAGCGGACTGTATATGTTTTATCTTTCGCAGTTTATGCAGGAGAGTGTATATCATCTGCAGGAGGCGGATACATATGTTATAGCTGAAGAAGAGGGAGACACGTTGATACTCCATGCCATTATCGGAGAAGCTGATATAGATACTGTGATCGCGGCATTTGGAGATGGCGTGAAAAAAGTAATACTGTGTTTTACACCAAAGGATGCAGATGGGTTTCTCAGTCATGAATTGCACGAAGAAGATACAACATTATTTGTGAAAGGTAAATTCTTTGATGAACATGATGCGGATGAATTCATGTTTCAGGCGATAACGCATGCGTGAGGACAGTGAGGACGGGGGGACAGACCCCATGTCCTCAAGAAAATGAGGACGGAAGGACCGTCCCC
>CAMOEK010000287.1:0-2651 GCA_946612125.1 uncultured Lachnospiraceae bacterium
ACCATAGCGGATATAGACGGCAGCAGCGAAGTGGGGCTCAGCCAGCTGCAGGAGGCGCTCTGCTACAGGGGCATAGAAGACCGGTACTGGGGATGATTGACTCAATGCGTATTGATGCGTATAATATAATGGAGAAACGAAGATTGCTGTTCCGCGGCATCTGGATATAAATGAAGAAACCGCTAAAGAGATAATAAGACGAACAGGGAGGAAATAATAATGGCAGCTAAAACAGTTTACCCGGTTGTTTTTAAGGAGAACAAGAAGGATAAGATACCGTTTTATGTATATGTGCCTGATCTGGACTGTGCTACACAGGGAAAGGATCTTGCAGATGCCATAGAAATGGCGCGTGATATCATAAATCTGACAATAGTCGATATGGAGGATGATGGCGTAAAGATACCGTTGCCCGGAAGTGAGAAGTATAAACTGAAGTCCGGGGAGTTTTTGAGTTATGTTGATGTGGATACAGTCGCTTATCGTATAAAGCTCAGGAATCTGTCCGTAAAGAAAAATTGTACCTTACCGCAATGGCTGGCAAGTAAAGCAGAAGAAGCAGGGATCAATTTTTCTAAGGTATTGCAGGAAGCTTTATTGGAGAAACTGGGGATAGGAGGCGGCAATGGATAAAGAAAGATTATACAGACTGCAGCTGGCAGCGCTGGCGGAAGTGATGCCGCAGGCAGGACGCTGCCTGTTAGGGGAATTTGGCGATGCAGAGAGAATATGCACACTTGAGAATGCAGAGATAGAAAGACTGGTATATTTGAAAGAAGAGGAAAAAGCAGAGCTTATGGCGGCAAAGAAAAGGGGACTGCCTATAGCCATGGCGGAGCAGATGGAAAAGCTGGCCATTCATATGATCTGCATAGATGAGCCGGGATACCCGGCAAAGCTAAGAATGCTGGATGATGCGCCTTATGCGCTTTTTTACCGCGGGTCGCTGCCGGCTGAAGATAAAAAGCATGTGGCTGTCATAGGCGCCAGAAACTGCAGCGATTACGGCAGGCGTACTGCCACATATTTCGGGCGGGAGCTGGCAAAAGCGGGAGTGTCCGTGATAAGCGGCATGGCGCGAGGCATAGACGGCATGGCTCAGGAGGCCTGTCTGGACGCCGGGATGGAAAGCTATGCGCTTTTGGGCAGCGGTGTGGATGTTATATATCCGCCCAGCAATAAAGCACTTTATAACAGGCTTATAAAAAGTGGGGGAGTAATAAGCGAATATCCGCCGGGAAGGGAATCCCTGCCTTTTCATTTCCCAATGAGGAACAGACTGATTAGCGCTTTCAGCGATCTGTTGCTGGTCGTGGAGGCAAGGGAGAAAAGCGGAACCTTTATAACCGTAAACTATGCCCTTGAACAGGGAAAAGATGTATATGCCGTTCCGGGACGTATTGAGGATGAACTGAGCAGGGGCTGCAACAGACTTATAGCCCAGGGCGCGGGAGTGGCGCACTGCATAGAAGAGGTATTGCTGGCTCTGACAGACAGTGAGCAAAGGGAGAGAAGAGTGATAGAATTTCCGGAAAGAATGGAAAAAGCACCGGCGCCTTTGGCAGAAGAACAGCCGGATGAAAGATGGGCGGCAGAGCCCGGATCGTTTATAAGAAAGTGCCTTATGGATGCGCCGATGACAGCTCAGGAACTGTATGGCAGACTGGGAAAGCCGGACATGAAGATACAGGAGCTTTTAAGCCTTATGATGCAGCTTGAGATAGAAGGATTGGTGTTATGCAGGGGAGGCCGCTATGAGCTCAAATGAACTTTGTGTCATGACGCTGCGTGTCATCCTGAGCGTTGCGAAGGAGCATTTCAAAGGCGGACATTGTTGATAAGAGGCTGTAAATAGCGTATAATGGGGCGTGGAAAGGATACGCCCCGGTCACGGGAGGTGTAGTATGGTTTTAGCTATGATGAAAGAAAAAGAGATAACACTTAAAGATATATTGGAGCTTCCGGAAAGCGTTCATAAGGAGATGCTTGACGGAGTGGTATATGATATGGCGGCGCCAAGTCCGCGGCATCAGGAGATTGTAGGGTATGTTTACAGAAAGATAGCCGATCATATTGATGAGAAAAAGGGAAAATGTCAGGTGTTTCTGGGACCTTTCGGCGTGTTTTTGAGAGCAGATGATAAGAATTATGTCGAGCCCGACATATCCGTGATCTGTGATAAGGACAAGATATCAGAACGCGGCTGTGAGGGCGCTCCTGACTGGATAGTGGAGGTGGTGTCGCCTTCCACAAAAAGCATGGATTATCTGCGTAAACTATATCAATATAAGCAGAATGGAGTCCGTTTATACTGGATAGTCGATCCTGCTTCGGAGATGATATCGGTATATGATTTTGAAAATGAAATAATGGAGCAGTACGGTTTTAAAGACATCATCCCGGTCGCGATATATGACGATTTTGAGATAGATATGTCAAAGCTGTAAATATGGATGCAGAGAAAAAGACAAAAGGCTCAAAAGCCGTAACACTGTGTCTGCTGCATCTGATGCTCATGGTATATTCGCTTGGAGGCATCTTCAGTAAGAGGGCCGCAGGCGAAGCCTTTCTGAGTTTTGGCTTCTGTTTTAATTATGGTGCGGTGCTTTTTTTGCTGGTCATTTATGCCGTGGTCTGGCAGCAGATCATTA
>CAMOEK010000288.1:0-2624 GCA_946612125.1 uncultured Lachnospiraceae bacterium
TATTTCGAATTCGGAGGAGGCGGGAATTCCTATGAATCCTATACTGCAGCCTGGTATTTTGCCTGCGAGCACTGCCGTCTGGATGCCTGGCGCCGCGGAGAGAAAGGCATCATAATAACCATGGGCGATGAAGGCATAAACCCGTATCTGCCCGGAAACAGATTAGGCGAAGTCACAGGGCGACGCATTCACACCGATGTGGAAACAACTGCATTATATAATACCGTTCAGGATAAATATGATGTCTATCACATCTTTGTAAGACACGGTAATTCCCGTGACGAAGGCTACATCCGGACCTGGCGTGAGTTCATGGATGAGGAACACTTCAGGATCTGCGATCTTGAAAGCATTGCCGATACGATCATCCGTATCGTCTGCGGTCAGGCAGAAGGCAGGATAAAAAGCCAGGAAAACATCCTCTCGGGCGCCCTGTCCGAGATAAGCTGGTAGACTCTCATCCGTAGATCATCACCCCCGCGGAAAGGAGGTAACTGTATGCGCGATATAAAGATAGTCATAGGAGCAAACTACGGCGATGAAGGGAAGGGCCTTATGACCGACTTCTTTGCTGCGGATGCTGCCGGGAAAGGTATGCGTTCGCTTGTTATATGCAGCAACGGCGGTTCTCAGCGCGGTCATACCGTTATCACTCCCGAAGGGATAAGACATGTATTTCACCACTTCGGTTCCGGCAGCTTTGCCGGAGCCGACAGCTGGCTCCCCCGCTACTACGTCGTCAATCCCATGATATTCATGGATGAATATACGGCGCTTAGTGAAAAAGGCATAAAGGATATGATCGTATTCATGGATCCGGAATGCCCCGTGACCACTCCCTTCGATATGATCACCAACCAGCTTCTTGAAGAGCACCGAGGCAGCAAACGTCACGGAAGCTGCGGAGCCGGTATATGGGAGACACTTTTAAGGCAGGGGCCGGGTCTTGAAAAAATGCGTGATATGTCGGATAATGAATTGCGATATCTTCTCAAAACCGAATGCCGGGAGCAAATGTTCTCCCGGCTTCGCAGGGCCGGCCTGAAAGAAATACCTCAGGGCTGGATGGAGATCATAGACGACGAAGGGCTGACAGAGAATTATATCTGTGACTTCAGGCTTATGCTCTCTCACTGCATTATAAAGAGCGGCGATATCCTTAAGGATTATGACCGTCTGATATTTGAGAACGGCCAGGGGCTGTTGCTGGACCGTTCACGCAGGGAATTCGGCTGCCATACCACTCCCAGCAGCACGGGCTTAAGAAATCCCGCAGAGATCATCAGCGAACATCTGAGAGGTGAGGCAGCTGAAGCCGAATGCTGCTATGTGAGCAGAACTTATCTTACCCGTCACGGTGCAGGTCCGTTCAGAGAAGAATGTACAAAAGAAGAGATAAACGGCAGCATGCTCGATCTGACCAACGTTCCCAATCCCCATCAGGGGACCATACGTTACGGTAAGCATGATAAAAAAGCCTTCCTCAAAAGGATAAGGGAAGATTTTGACAGCATGAAGCTGCCGGAAGGTTTTCATAAACATATGAGTATAGCCCTGACCCATGTCAATGAATACATGACAGATATCGCTGCAGACTATATCTCAGACGGAGAAAGCCGTAACAGTATAGTAAAGAGAGCCGGTTAAAATGACAGATCACGTAATGACTCCCGCAGAAAAGAGTTTTTTAAAGCAATATGATATAACGGCTTACGACCGCCCGTCCCTTACCGCGGATATGGCGGTCTTTGCCATACTTACATCTGCGCAGCAGCAGGAATATCGTAAGGATCCCGAAAAATATCTTGGGATACTCCTGATACGCAGAGGCGGCTATCCCTACAAGGATCATTACGGCCTTCCGGGGGGATTCGCAAGGAAAACCGAAACGATTGAAGAAACGGCACACAGAGAGCTAAAAGAAGAAACCTCCGTGGACAATGCATATCTTGAACCTTTTGGAGTTTTCAGCCGTCCCGGCCGCGATCCGCGGGGCTGGATCATATCCCAGGGCTTCCTTGCGCTCGTGGATGCAGGCAATTATCATGTGCGCGCCGGTAGTGACGCATGGGAGGCTGCATGGTTCCGTATAGATATGGAACAGGAAGAATTAAAAAAACATGTGCGCAGGGACAGCGCTGACATAACCACACTTTACCGTCTTAAACTTGAAAAGGAAGATATCAGACTCAGCGCTCTCGTAAAAGAAACAAGAGTCTTTACCGGACATCACGAAAAAACGGAATACGAGATACTTGAGGATAAGGACTTTGCTTTTGATCATGCAGAGATCATAGTAAGGGCGCTTAAAGCCCTGCGTGAACGTACCGCACAGTCGGGACGCATAGTCTTTGATCTTATGCCGGAACTCTTTACGCTCTACAGCCTTCAGGAAGCCCACGAGATCATACTCGGCGAGAAACTGCTCACGCCCAATTTTCGCAGGAAGATGGCACCCTTTGTCAGCGAGACTTCACAGATGGCCGACTCAGGCGCAGGTCATCGTCCCGCAAAGCTTTTCAGACGGAATACAGAAGCCTTCTATTCTCTTCCTTTTTAGCGCAGGAATCGAGAATAAAATTCAATATCACAAAATAACGCCTAATGGACAATCGAACTGTTGA
>CAMOEK010000289.1:0-2624 GCA_946612125.1 uncultured Lachnospiraceae bacterium
TACGGTCGTGGCCGTGGCCGAAGCGCGTCATCTCGCGTATGATAGCCCTTCCTGCGGAACCGGCGCCTATGAGCATAACAGGACGGAATTCCCCGTCATTGGCACCTTTATGATCCTTGACCAGCAGGATAAAGCGGTAAGAAAAGCGTGCAGCCATGGTCATCAAAAACTGCACCATGATACCCACGAAATAATACGACCAGGGCATATGGAAGAATTCGTCCGACGCATTTATGACAAAAGGCGTAATGCCGGCAACGTGGATCACAAAACATATGGCTGCAGACAGCACTATCCGCTCCAGCTCCATGAACGAAGCGTAGCGCCACATGGCCGAATACAGTCCGCACAGACCGTATACAACCAGGCCTGCTGCCATGTATATAAGCGTAAACTGAAGATACGGCGTCAGATAATCCGAAGGGATGCTGCCGACACTAAAGTCAAAGCGAAGCAGAAGGGCCAGAAAAAATGACAGATTGAATACCACGGCATCAAAAACCGCAAGCATCACTGCCATCACCTGCCAGTGTTGTATTTTAGTTCCTATGATCCTGTTCATCCGTTTGATTATATTCTAATACCCTTTGTATGACAAGTTTTCGTCAGATGATGTAAAACCAGCTGTCTTCCTCATCAAGGGGTACACATTTCTCCTTGTTTTCGTCGGCATACTTATAGGTCAGCTCCTGGCTGCGTATGTATACCTTTGCTCCAGCCGGGATGGACTTGGTAATAAAGCAGTTGCCGCCTATCACGGCCCCCTCTCCTATAACGGTGTCACCTCCCAGTATGGATGCTCCGGAATAGATCGTCACATTGTTTTCTATAGTGGGATGACGCTTTTTGTTATTAAGGCTCCTGCCGCCCCTTGTGGATGCGGCGCCCAATGTCACGCCCTGATATACCTTCACATTATCGCCTATCACCGTCGTCTCACCAACCACTATGCCTGTACCGTGGTCTATAAAGAAATACTTGCCTATGGTGGCGCCCGGGTTGATATCTATACCGGTGAGCGAATGCGCATGCTCCGTCATGATGCGGGGGATCAGCGGCACGCCCAGCAGATAAAGTTCATGAGCCACACGGTTAACAAAGATCGCATAAAGTCCGGGATAAGAGAAGATTATCTCATCTTTATAAAAAGCTGCGGGATCGCCGTCAAAGGAAGCCTGCACATCAGTCTCCACATACTCCCTTATATGGGGTAGCTTTTCCATGAAAGCAAAGGCCGTTTCCTCCGCCTTTTCCCTTATCTCTTCATCGGAAGCATCCTTTAAGCCTTCCTGGTAACGCAGAACGATAACCAGCTGCTTTTGCAGATAAAAAAGCACATCCTCCACCAGCATGGTGGTATCGTTACGCGGTGTATACACCTTCATCGCCCTGTTCTTGAAATATCCGGGGAATACCAGCTTTTTGATCTTTTCCAGCATATCGACGATCACGTCTTTATCGGGCTGGTCAAAGTTAAGCTCACGGTCTATATCCTTGCCGCCCTCGTAATCAGCCAGTATTTTATCTACCAGCGCACCTATGCGCTTTTCCATATTTTCGGACATTAGTGTTCCTCCGGGTATATATATGTATAACAACGATATGCTTTGTTTTATTGCGTCCCTCTGATTTTTCGATTCCTGTACATCGCAAGGAATCCCCCCACATTCGTGGGTCCCCCCTTACGAATATCTCAAGGCATCTTCCCACGCTCCGCGCGGGCCCCTCCTTGAGATTACAGCGCATCTCTATGTTTGGAACCGGACACGGACAAGCCGCTTGCGCAGCCTCTTGCGAAGAATCGAAGGACTATAAGATTATATGTCAGAAAGCTATATTTTTCAAGGTTTACGCCTTAATTTATCCGCTTGTAAGATGTGCTTATTTATGCTATGTTAATAAAAAATCTATCCTGAACGGAGGTATCAAAATGAAGATCTATTCTGTAAACGATCCCGAATTCAAACCCTATGGTAAAGTATTGGGCTATAGCACAGATTGTCTGGTAAAAGCGCTGGACGAGTCCACTCCGTTACCCGAAGGCGTTGAATATGTTATGAGCTGCGCAGCTCTTGAGTACACCTGCGATTTCGGCGTACTGCAGAATAATGCTTACGGCGGAATGCCTATACAGATAGGCTACTGCAACGGCCACAACACCAAGTTAAACTGCCTGGAGTATCATCGCGACAGCGAGCTCAACATCGGATCGACCGATTTCATCCTGCTGCTGGCTAAGGCTGACGATATCGTTGACGGCAAGCTCGACACCTCAAAGGTTAAGGCTTTCCTGGCTAAGAAGGGTGATGTTGTTGAAGTATATGCTACCAGCCTTCACTATGCTCCCTGCTCTGCAAAGAAGGGCGAAGGTTTCAAGGTTGCCATCGTACTGCCTAAGGGTACCAACGGCGCAGTTCCCGCACTGAGCGCAAAGAATGAAGAAGATAAGTGGATGACCGCCTGCAACAAGTGGCTGCTGGCTCATGCAGATGCTTCCGAAGCTAAAGACGGCGCTTACGTAGGTCTTACCGGCGAGAATCCCGATATAGCTGATCTGATCTGAATTTCTTAGGGCTTATGCCTGAGGATAAATCAGGGGCAAACCTAGGGGGACGGACCTCGTG
>CAMOEK010000290.1:0-2593 GCA_946612125.1 uncultured Lachnospiraceae bacterium
GCAGACAGCTGAAGAAATAGCTAAATATTTAGGCGTTGAACCGATTTTCAGGCATGAACTAAGAGAAAGAAATCTTGGAAAATGCTGTGGCAAGTCGGTTCAGTGGCTTCGTGAAAATATCGAGTGTCCGGAGAATACTGTCGATGACAGACTGTTTTCTGACGGAGAGAGTCGGAGAGATGCCTGGAATCGTCTGAAACCTTTTTACGAAGAAGTTATTAACAGTAAAGAAGAGAACATCATTATCGTGTCTCATGGTGATCTTTTGAGTATTTGGAATGCAATGTATATAGGGCTTCCGCTTGAATCATTTTATGAGGTTGATATCCATGGGCCTGCCGGAGGGATATCACATATGATCATTGGCGATGATGGAAAACATCGGGTAAGGCATATTAATGATATGTCATATATTACAGGATAGTGAAGACGGGGTGAAGGGATGTTATATTTTGTAAGGCACGGCGAAACCGTATGGAATGTTGAAAACAAGGGAATACAGGTTTTAAAGTGGCGCAGAAACGAGAGGAGGTAACTATGTTTCGTGAACTGACAAGAAAAAAACAGATGATACCGGAAGAAGAGTGTATCGAAATATTAAAGAACGAACCGAGGGGCGTGCTGTCGGTACTGGGAGATGATGATTATCCCTATGGGATGCCCCTGAACCATTTTTATTGTGAAAAGGACGGGAAGCTGTATTTTCATGGCGGAGTAAGCGGCCACAGGGTTGACGCCATCAAACGGCATGACAAGGTATCCTTTTGTGTCTGTGACAGCGGCTTTCGAAAGGAAGGAGAATGGGCCCTGAATATCCGAAGTGTGATCGTTTTTGGAAGGATCGAGATCATTGAGGATACGGAAAAGATCTTTGAGATATCACGCCTGCTGAGTTATAAGTTCACAAATGATGAGGAGTATATCGAACACGAGATCAAAAACGCCGGTCCGAGGACTTTTATGTTTGCGCTGGTGCCGGAGCATATGACGGGTAAACTGGTGAAGGAAGCGTAGCTAAGCTTGTATTTTTCCAGGAGATCTTAAAACTTGCCGGCGTTTTTGCGTTCCTGCAATTTGAGCAGGTTTTCCTCTGTCATGTGTATGACTATGCGGCCCTCGATCTTTGCATTCTGATGACGTCCTCTTTGAAGGGCTTCTTCCAATATCTGCACGCAGGAGCTGGCTATATCGCGCTGCGGGTGATCTTTTTCAATCTCATCATGGTCCAGATCAAAAGAATCCTTTAAGTTTTTATAATGGAAATCCTGAAGTCCTATTGAATAAATGTGGTCGTCTTCAACTGCTTTTCCTTCAAAGTTCAGCTTCATCAGAGTATGCGTTATCTCGTCATATTCAAATTCCAGGCCGTGCGATACCTGATAAAATTCGGTATGTTCTCCGGCCAGGGTTTCGTCGCGCAGCATACGCAGAAGCGCGTGTTTAAGCTGGGCTCCGGTCCAGAATACCATATGCGCGCTGTCATCAAAAGGGAAACACTCGTCAAACCCCTGTTTTGTGACTACAGGTCCGAATTCATGCATACGTATCGAACCCGCCGCCAAAAGGAAGATATCCACTCCCAGAGAATCTCTTAAGATATCGGCAAAAAGATTTCCTATCTCTGTTTCTTCTATGTGCGAAGGCGCAGTCAGTTTTCTTACAAATTTGGTTATTATGCGTCCGTATTTTTCGTCTGTCGTATTCTTATAAGTGCGTATCACCTCTTCTATAGCTTCGTCTTTGGGACAGGTGTTTGCATTTATGGGTACGGGTGTCCAGGTATAACTGTCTATTCTGTTTTCGTTTGTATCGATCATTAAGTCGAAGCGCCCTATCTGATCCGTGCCTGTTCCTGCCTGAACAATGGGGATGCCGTTAACAACAGCCGGTTCTTCCATAAAATCATGTGAATGTCCGCCTATTATCATATCCACGCCCCAGGAAGGATCGAGCAGAGCCGCAAGCTTTTTATCCTCTTCCAGCCCGATGTGGGTAAGCAGAACGGTCATATCGACATCCGTTGCGTTATAAGCATTGCAGATCTTTCCGACTTCTTCTGCTGCATCCTCAAGAGTAACAAATGTTCCTACCAGTTTATCCATCTTGCATTTAAGCAGGGTGATCTCTGTAAGTACGCCTATAAAGAGTATCTTCATTCCGTCGATCTCTATCACTTTATACGGATCGAACAGTCTTGTATGATTTGTCTTCAGATAAAGATTTGCATTGATGATAGGAAATTCCGCGCATTTTTCCAGGAATAAAAGATGCGCGATGCCGTAATCCACCTCATGATTGCCCACGGTCACTATATCGGGTGAGAGCATGTTCATTATCTGTATGGTGGAGATACCATGAAATTCGGAATCTATGACCGAGCCGCAGAACATATCGCCTGCTATGGCATAGAGCACATTTTTCTCTTCCTGTCGTACCTTGTTTATATATCCGGACAGAAGGGATACTCCTCCTACAAGATCGTCATCGATCTTTTCGGCCAGAAAGTCTCCGTGCATATCATTAGAGTGAAGCAGCGTAAGCTTCTTGAGGTTTTTCATATATAAACACTTCTCCTTTTATAAGTCAGCTGCTG
>CAMOEK010000291.1:0-2591 GCA_946612125.1 uncultured Lachnospiraceae bacterium
GTCATCCTGAGCATATTATTCCCGGTCATCCTGAGCGAAGCGAAGGATCTTGACAAAAGTAAAGCCTTTGAAAGAAGTAGCGGCTCCGGAAAACAGTAAAGCCCCGGACAGAATCAACTATGGCCATAAAATTATCGGTGATCATACCGAACTACAACGGAAAACAGTACCTCGAAGCATGCGTGGACTCTCTTTTTGATCAGAGTGTACGCTCTTTTGAGGTTATCATCGTGGATGATGCCTCTGCTGACGGATCGGCGGAGAGCCTGAAGGAAAAATACCCGGAAAACACAGGCTTTCCCCGTGTAAGGTATTTAAGCCATAAGGAAAACAAAGGTTTTGCGGCATCTGTAAACGATGGCATAGCGGCTGCAGTGAGTGAATACGTGCTGCTGCTCAACAATGATACACTGGCGGATCCGGCTTTTGTGGAAACCATGTGGCGTGAGATACGGCGTTCGGATAAGATCTTTTCCGTATCGGCAAAGATGCTCAATTTGTATGAGCCGGAAAAGATGGACGATGCAGGTGATTTTTTCTGCGCCCTTGGCTGGGCTTTTTCGGACGCCAGGGATAAGGAAGCTTCGAAGTATCAGCGACGCAGGGAAGTGTTCAGCGCCTGTGGAGGCGCGGCGATATACCGGAAAGATGTGTTGCAGGAGCTGGGTGGCTTCGACGAAGCGCATTTTGCGTATCTGGAGGATGTGGATCTGGGGTATCGGGCGCAGTGGCAGGGATACCGCAATATCTATGCGCCGGGCGCAGTGGTAGAGCATGCGGGCAGCGGCAGCAGCGGATCGCGTTATAATGAATTTAAGCTGAGGCTTACCGTAAGAAACCAGTTATATCTGTTATATAAAAATATGCCCATATGGCACATTATTATTAATTTTATTCCTCTGCTGGCCGGTTGGATCATCAAATTTGCATTTTTTGCAAAAAAGGGCATGGGGAAAGGCTATCTGAGCGCATTTGCGGAGGGGATCAAGCTCTGCATTGCAAACAGGGACAGGAAAGTGGATTTTTCAAAGATCCCTTTTTCGAGGCAGCTTGTTATGGAAGGTGTGCTGATAATTAACATATTCAGGCGGTTTATGTTATAATAGATAAGATTCTTCGGGCTGAAGCCTTCAGAATGACATTTAACCATGTCATCCCGGGCAAAGCGAAGGATCTTTGGAGCGTGATAATACTATGATAAGAGACAACCAGAAGGTGCTCAACCGCATACATGTGTTGCTGGACGCAATGCTTATAGCGGGTTCCTATATCCTGGCCTGGTATATTAAATTTGTTCTGCTTAAATCAGCGGATGATGCGCTTGTGGGGCATCATTCGATGGAGAAGTATTTCTCGCTTCTGTACTATATCATACCGGGATATCTGGTGATATATTATCTGTGCGATCTGTATATTTCCAAACGCTATTCCAGCGTGGAAAGAGAGATCTTCAATGTGATCAAGGCAAATGTCCTGGGTCTGGGCGTGGTCATCTTCATAATGTACATCATGAAACTGCAGGATTTCTCGCGTGCAATGATGTTCTATTTCTTCCTGCTTTCGACCTTCGGCACGGTTATCGAGAGGCAGGTTATCAGAAAAATACTGCGAACGCTGCGGAAGAAAGGCTACAATCTGAAGCATGTGGTGCTGGTGGGATATTCCCGCGCGGCGGAATCCTATATTGACAGGATAATGGAGAATCCCCAATGGGGATATGTGGTATGCGGCGTGCTGGATGATCATATACCGGCAGGGACCGAGTACCGCGGGGTTAAGGTCCTGGGGCGTATAGCCAATCTGGATGTTATCCTTCCGGAGAACAAGCTGGATGAGATAGGCATAACTCTTTCGCTTCAGGATTACGACCGTCTTGAGGAGCTGGTGCGCCAGTGCGAAAAGGCCGGAGTGCATACCAAGTTCATACCTGATTATAACAGTGTGATCTCATCAAATCCGTATATCGAAGATCTGACGGGATTGTCTGTGGTTAACATACGTTATGTTCCGTTAACCAATACCATCAATATGCTCATCAAGCGCGTGATCGATCTGCTGGGTTCTATAATACTTATAATACTGTTTTCACCGGTCATGTTGATCTCTGCCCTGCTGATCAAGCTTACGGATGGCGGAAAAGTCATCTTTTCACAGGAACGGGTGGGTCTGCATAATAAGACCTTCATGATGTATAAGTTCCGCAGCATGCGTGAGCAGAAGGATGAGGAAGAGAAGGAAGGCTGGACCAGAAAGGGCGATCCCAGGATCACAGGAATAGGAAGATTTTTAAGAAAGACCAGTCTGGATGAGCTGCCCCAGCTCTTTAATGTGCTGGTTGGGCAGATGTCGCTGGTGGGTCCCAGACCGGAGAGACCGCAGTTTGTAGAGAAATTCAGGGAAGAGATCCCCGGCTACATGATAAAACACCAGGTGCGCCCGGGAATGACCGGCTGGGCGCAGATAAAGGGCTTCAGAGGGGATACCTCGATCCGCCGCAGGATAGAATGCGACCTTTATTATATCGAGAACTGGACCCTGATGCTGGATTTCAAGATATTATTCCTGACTCTGTTCAAGGGCTTTATCAATAA
>CAMOEK010000292.1:0-2586 GCA_946612125.1 uncultured Lachnospiraceae bacterium
ACTGAGCGTGATCAAATGATTACGCGTAATGCTCATTAACTCATATATGTCCTCGTCATTTAAAACACTCAGGTTAGGACGCGCTTGTTTCAGTCTCCTAAGATAATCCTCCAGCATTCCATGGTCTAAAACATTCAGAGAGGCTCTTGCCACCGGTCTGACGTCGTCCTGATATTTTTTTCTAAATGCCTCATAACTGTATACTTCATATTCAGTCATAGGTTCATCGCTGTCGCCGACTCGTACATAGGAACCTTTCATTCTGCCCGAACCTTTATAAAAACATGGCCGATCTGATATATCCATTCCGGGGATTTCCGCAGACACGAAAAATATTCCTTCTTTTTCAGCAACTGTTAATAATGGTCGAACAGGCGGCTCCATTTGCAGACACTGCTCATTGATTTTCTTTTGAATATCATGCGGATCATATACCCCGCACTCATCGAAGCCGTTCTCTTCATCCACCCCGAAAACAATAACGCCTCCATCATCCTGATTGGAAAACCCTGATAATGTGTCATATAACCTTTTGGGGCATCCATTTTTTGCCGCTTTTATTTCTAAAATACGTGTTTCGCACTTATTATTTTGAATTTCATTTAACAAATCGAGAAGTTCTTCACTTGTCATTTTATTTTCACCCCCCCTTATATTTCATATATTAATGTGAAATAAGTAAAATGTCAAATTATATGCAGAAAAAATTAAATCAAATTTTACTTTCTAGTTTGTGTTATTATCTTTTACCTCTTAACTCCTGACTCTAAGCCTCTCGGATTCAGTTTGTCACTGATCTCCTTAGCCTTCTTCTTTACATAATTCTTATCGATCCCAAATGCCCTAAGGATCGTTTTCTGGGTTGCTGTGACAGCGTGATCCAGCCTGTAGATGCCATCAGCCTGGCGGATCATTTCTATCTTTTCAAGTTCCCTGACAGATGCCGGCACATTCATGTAGTTCGGCCGCTCCGTCATCTCCTCCTCCGCATCCTTAAGTTTCGTATACATCCGGTTCCTGATGATCAATGAAACAAATGCGATCAGCATCTTGCCCTCCAGTGCGTCTCCGGTATATACCCTCAGACTCCGGTTACCCAAAAAGCTTTTGTCTGCCTTAAACAGTTTCTCCGAGCCATCTCTGCGTTTATATAGATCCAGCGCTTCTTTTGCTGTCATCTCATCAGATGTGATGATACAGAAATAACCGCACATCTTCAGTTCTTCTTCTATGACACTCGATTTTTCGATACCGCAGACAAAGCACTGGTCTTCTTCACCTTCGTGGTAATACTCCAGATGAAAGTATTTCTCATAGCTCCTGTCAATAACAACAGCCTGCCCTTCCTGCTTTTTCAGGTATGCCGCGATCCTGTCGATCTTCGTCTCCAGACATTCACGTTCAGCTGCCGCCTTTCCGCAACTGTAATAAATGTGCAGATACCGGTCTTTTTCATCCGAATAGAAGACCTTCGTCTTTACAGTCGTGCCGTTTACCTGATATCGCCGGATCGTACATTGTCTCTTGTCTTCAAAACTTCCCTGTACCTGCCGGATCTTCTCATTCACAAATGACTTCATCCCTTTGACCATGATCACAAAGTCATAGCCCAGCCTGTCCATGAACCGGATGTTTTCTCTGGAGAAATAACCTCTGTCAAGAATGAATCCGGCATTCTTATAGCCATATGCTGCGGCTTTGTTCAGCATGAGCTGCAGCTGGGAAATGTCAACAATACTGCCGGGATAGGTCTCATAAAACAGTGGCTCTCTGTTGTCAACATCATAAGCAATGGAATAATTAAAGACGGGAAGGCCCCTGTCTTCCTTGGCATGACCAAACTCGACGATCTCTATATCGCCTGCCTGACAGTTTTTGTTCGTGGAATCATAGGAGATATATATCCTGTCCTGCTTTTTCTTAATACCATTCCATTCATTCTGGAAGGATATGCTGTCTTCCACAGATATCTGGCTGATAAATGATGACACTGTAGAATCACTGTAGATCTTATATCCCGGCGTAAAAAGCGGATGGTCATAAGCATAATCAGGGTAATACTGACCCGCATTGTTTTCTGTTGTCAGATAGTATGCTGCCAGGTCCAGGAACAGCCCTGTACCACGGTCATCCCGATATAAACTGTCTATGATCTTTTCGATCATGGTCTCCTTCATCAGTTTCTCAATAACCAGCCAGGTCCCTATCCTGATACAGCTGCTCCGCTCATTCCAGCCCCGGTCTTCCGGCAGACTCTCATCCGGAAAGTATTTCAAAAAGTTAGGATTCGGATACATCATGCCCGGATCATCCTCGCACTGCTTTCCGATCGTCGTACGTTTGGGGACGTTATATTTTTTGTCCGGCTTATAAATACGGTCATACTCATAGTTGATATAGACCACACCATTGATCGTACGCTCGTAGATCTTTCCTTTAGCCTCTGGTATCTTCACTTTAAAATCGTAATACATAAGATCACATGCCCTCGAAATAAGTATGTATACCTACTCAATAATTATAACAGAAACAGCCCGAAAAATCAATAGAAACCCTGATTTTTCAGGCTGTTCAGCGATTTTTTTA
>CAMOEK010000293.1:0-2563 GCA_946612125.1 uncultured Lachnospiraceae bacterium
ACAGGGGCTTCTGTGGTAACGGTGGTTCTGTCAGGATCCTTCGCTTCGCTCAGGATGACCGGGGGCGGCTCAGGATGACCGGGGAGGCAGCTCAGGATGACCGGGGAGCGGCTCAGGATGACCGGGGAGCGGCTCAGGATGACAGAATCCCGTGTCACACTACGGCTTCCTTTAGTATAAATGTGCGGTAATAGAGGCTCAGCTGCTCGAAGAGCTCGCGCTTTTTGATCCTGATCTGCGATACCAGAAGGCCTGCGGACACATCATCGTAGAGATAATCCTCTTCTGCCGCCTGCGTATCCATGGACACGCTGCCGTCCTCTTCAAAAACTATTGTAAAGATACCGCCCACCTCTTCGGTGAACAGGACGCAGATTATATGAAGCTCATCCTGTATGGAAGAGGGCAGATTGCCGTACTCGTCCTTATTAAAATAATATTTCTGTTCGTATGCATTTGCGCCGCAGAGGACGCTTCTTTTTTCAGACATAACCATATATCCCCCGCACGCTTACTTCACCTGAAGCCACCGTAACCGCGCTGCCGTCCGGCAGGTCGACTATCAGCTCTCCCTTATCATTGATGCCCTCGGCCATGCCGGTGAATTCACCCTTGGGATCCAGCACCCTGACCTCACGGCCGCGGTTTATCAGATAGCTGTCATATATATGCACAAAGTCCGACACATCTCCGCGCTCTGCAAAAATGCCGTAATAATATTCAAAGTATTCCATCACTGCTACGATTATCTGCGCGCGGTCTATCATCTCGCCCTGGCAAAGCCGCAGCGAAGTGGCTATCTCCTCCACCTCCGGAGGGAAAGTCTTCTGATTGACATTGATGCCCACGCCTACAACCACATGATGGATGTAATCGGGTTCCGCGCTCATCTCCGTTAATATCCCGCAGACCTTGCGGTCCTGCACCAGAATATCGTTGGGCCATTTGATGTTGACCTTCAGGTCCTTGTACAGACCGCTGATAACTTCGGCAACGCTTATAGCCATGAGCAGAGTAAGCATGGGCGCCCTATCAGGCGAAAAGTCCGGCCGCAGCAGCAGGCTCATATATATAGCCTCTCCCGGAGGGGAAATCCATTCGCGGCCTCTGCGGCCTTTGCCCGCCGTCTGATGATCCGCCACTACCAGAGAACCGTGCTCCATCCCCTCTTCCGCCAGATACTTTGCGTCGTCGTTGGTGGATTCGGTCTCCTTATGGAAATAGACGCGCTGTCCGGCCCAGCGGGTATTAAGGCGGCTCATAAGCTCGCTGCCCGATAAGATATCGGGATAGGAAAGCAGGCGGTATCCTTTATTGGTCACCGCCTCTATGTCGTAGCCTTCCGCCTGGAGCTGCTTGATAACCTTCCATACAGCGGTACGGGATACACCCAGCTTGTCGCATATCTCCTGCCCGGAAATATAGTCGTTGCTGTTTCTTATCGCTCTTAAGATCTCAGCCTTTGTGCTGATCGCCATATCACGCCCCCAGAGTAGCTGCCATAACGGCCTTTATTGTATGCATGCGGTTTTCGGCCTCCTGAAATACCTTTGACTGAGGGCCTTCAAAAACCTCATCCGTAACTTCCATATCCACTATGCCAAACTGCGCGCCCTTTTCCTTCGCGGTCTCGGTCTTAAGATCGTGGAATGCAGGCAGGCAATGAAGGAAGATCGCGCTGTCCTTTGCGCAGCTCATAAGCTCCTTTGTTACCTTGTAAGGTGAAAGCTCTCTGATCCTCTCCTCCCATATCTCATCGGGTTCACCCATGGATACCCATACATCGGTATATATCACATCGGCGTCCTTTGCCGCTTCTTTTGCATCTTCCGTGAGGGTTATGCTGCCGCCGCTCTCTTTTGCCCAGCCTTCGCAGGTAGCTACCAGCGCGGGATCGGGGAAATACTTTTTGGGCGCGGCTGCCGCGAAATGCATGCCCATCTTGCTGCACAGCACCATAAGGGAATTACCGGTGTTGTAACGCGCATCGCCCATATAAGCCAGCTTAAGGCCCTTGTGATCGCCGAATACTTCGCGTATCGTAAGAAGGTCTGCCAGCATCTGTGTAGGATGATACTCGTTGGTAAGTCCGTTCCATACGGGCACCTTCGAATAACGCGCCAGCTCCTCTACTATCTCCTGTCCGTAACCACGGTACTCGATACCGTCAAACATGGAAGAAAGGACCCTCGCGGTATCCGCGATGCTCTCCTTCTTGCCTATCTGTGAACTCTTGGGATCCAGATAGGTGCAGCCCATGCCCAGATCGTGCGCTGCCACTTCAAAGGAACAGCGTGTACGGGTACTGGTCTTTTCAAATATAAGAGCCACATTCCTGCCGCGCATTGAATCTACGGGCACATGCTCCTTCTTCTTCCTTTTAAGCTCGGCTGCCAGATCCACGAGATAGAATATCTCCTCCGGCGTAAAATCCTTAAGCGTCAAAAAATGTCTGCCTTTAAGATCGACCATGTTGCGTACCTCCGTTTGAAAAAAACTGCTTCAATAATACACTATACTGAAGTTATTTGCAAATAAAAAAGATCCTTCGCTTCGCTCAGGA
>CAMOEK010000294.1:0-2538 GCA_946612125.1 uncultured Lachnospiraceae bacterium
CTCAAGCCTGATTATATCGATATGGGCGGCGGATATTACGGCGGTCTTAAGGACAAGCCGGACTATTCCGACTACATGCCTGCCATAGCAGACGAATTAGGCAAATACTTTGATCCGGCTGTAACCTCTCTTATAGTTGAGCCGGGCGTATCGCTTATCTCATCCTGTTTTGATTTCGTGACCACCGTATCGGATGTTAAGGCCATACGCAGCAATCGTTATATAGTGACAGACGGAAGCAGACTGTATCTTAATCCGCAGATCACCCGCAGATGGTATCCCCATTATCTTGAGTATTCCGATGAAGAACGCGCAGCCGTTCCTTCACAGACAATATGCGGACATACCTGCATGGAATACGACAGACTCTTCACAATAGAAAACGAAAAAGAACTTAAGGCAGGTGACCGCGTGGTATACACCAACGCCGGAGGTTACACGCTGTGTCTCTCACCGCTGTTTATCAGATATTTTCCGGCGGTATATGTAAAGAAAAACGACGGCAGTCTGTTTACTGCCAGAAGGCCCTGGACCAATGACGACTATCTGCAGGGCTACGGAGTATAGACATGGATAAAGGGAAATTTATGGGACAGATAAAAATAGGCGATCATTTTATAGGCCCGGGCTATCCGGTTTATATTGTTGCAGAGATGAGCGCCAATCACCTTCAGGATTATGACAGGGCTGTGCGCATACTGCACGCCGCAAAGGAAGCCGGCGCCGACGCGATCAAGCTTCAGACTTATACAGCCGACACCATCACAATAGAAAGCGATAAACCTTATTTTCAGATAAGCGGCGGTACTATATGGGACGGCACCACTTTGCACAAATTATATCAGGAGGCCTACACCCCCTGGGAATGGCAGCCCAAGCTGTGTGAGGAAGCGGCAAAGCTGGGCCTTGACTGCTTCTCATCACCCTTTGATCCCACTGCCGTGGCATTCATGGAAGAGATGAACATGCCGGCGTATAAGATCGCATCCTACGAGATAACGGATATACCTTTGATACGGCTTTGCGCTTCAAAGAAAAAGCCCGTCATACTGGCTACCGGCGTGGCGCGCAGCGAAGATATACAGACTGCCCTTGACGCCTGCAGGGCCGAAGGTAATGAGAATATTGTTCTGCTCAAATGTGTTTCCGCATATCCCACGCCTTATGAAGATATCAATCTGCGCATGATACCCACACTGGGTGAAACCTACGGCTGTCTGACCGGACTCTCCGATCATTCAATGGGGAGCACTGTTCCTGTAGGCGCTGTAGCCCTGGGCGCATGCATGATAGAAAAACATCTGACCCTGTCACGCGAAGACGGCGGCCCTGACGGAGCTTTCTCGATGGAACCGGCTGAATTTGCGGAAATGGTCAGGAACGTGCGCATTATGGAAAAAGCTCTGGGAAGCAGCAAGTATGCTCTCACTCCCGTGCAGGAGACGGAACGTGAAGGCGCCCGCTCACTCTTTATCGTAGCCGATATCAAAAAGGGCGAAGCTCTTACTCCCGATAATATACGTTCGATCCGTCCCGGTAACGGCCTGCCTCCTATCGAGACAGATAAGGTTATGGGCAGACACGCCCTGCGCGACTTAGAGCGCGGAGAGCCTTTAAAATATGAGGATTTTGAATGATGAAAAATATCCTGATCAAAACAGACGGAAATAAGGAAATAGCCAGCGGTCATATACGCAGATGCTTAAGCATAGCCGAAGTTTTAAAAAAACGCGGCGCCTCTGTATGCTTCTGGTTCAGTGATGAAGAAAGCCCCGCGCTGCTCAAACAGTTCAGCAGCAATGAAAAAGCTTTTTCCTATACCATGAACGCTCCGTCAGAAAAATATGAGTTACTTTTATTGGACTCATATTCTTTAGAGGAAAAGGATTTTCCTGCGTTCAGAGAATATGCAGAAAAAACAGCTTACATAGACGATCTGTGCAGATTTGATCCGGATACCGATATGATCATCAACTATGATCCTGCTCCGCCTAAGGATCTGTATCATCACGCTTCCATAAAACTTCTGGGCACACAGTATGCGCCTCTGCGCGAACAGTTTGCCGGCTGCAGCTTTGTGGCAAGGCCTTCCGCAAACAGGATATTCATATCCACCGGCGGCACGGATCCATATCATGTGATCGAAAAGCTTTTAAAAGAATTATATACGGACAAACATCTGACTGCATTATCGATACTGCATTGCGATGTAGTTATGGGCGCCCTCTTTGATGATAAGTACAAAGCTGCGCTTAAACTGCTGGCCAGACGTTATCCCGGCATAGCGCTTAACGAAGGCGTGCAGGATATGGCTTCGCTGATGGGCAGCTGTGATATAGCCATAACTGCCGGCGGCACCACGCTCTATGAGCTGTGCGCCACGGGCGTGCCTACCATCGCTTTTACCATGGCCGATAATCAGGTGGAATTCACCAAGAGTTTTGATGCTAATAATGCAATATGCTATGTGGGCGACGCCAGAAAAAATAACGCGCTCCCCAGAGAACTGGCAGCGCGTTTATTTGCTGTTCTTCCCGA
>CAMOEK010000295.1:0-2532 GCA_946612125.1 uncultured Lachnospiraceae bacterium
GAGCATGGTGCCGTCTTCTGTTATGCGGTAGTGATATGCAAAACTGCCGGTACTGAAATCTATTGTATATAAAACGCCGTAGGTGGTATGCGTAACGCTGCTTATGCTGTGGGAAAGAACATCTTCCTTTGCCACGCCCGCGTCCTTCAGAACTGCCGCATAAGCGCTCTCATCCGTCAGCTTGATATTATAATAGATCTCCTCATCTCCTCTGTTAGGCTGGGGATCGTCATCTATCGGATCCGCAGAAGCGATATTCTCAGATACCGTCTCTTCACCGCTGCCTGTCAGCAGTTCTCCCGCAGGATCAACGGTAGCTACCAGCGCATCCGCATTGCCCTCCTGCACAGCCTCGGGTTTCTCGGTTTCGGGAAGCGTATCCGCAACTTCGATATCAACCTCTCCGGTCTGAGCAGCCGCGCTCTCCTGTCTGGATTCCTGCCTGTTCTTGGCAACCAGAAGTATGGTGTCGAGCTGATCGATACTGTAGGCTGCCAGTTCTTCAGGCGTATACTCAGGATCTATCTCCACTATGCGATCTATCAGAAGCGCTCCACCCTCGCTTACTCCGCTATGTCCTGCTGGATCAAGCTGCACAACGTCTCCGCCTTTGCCGCCATGATAATATATGAACATGCCCACATTCAGGACCAGCATAAGGGCTGCCGCCGAAGCCAGAAGCGGTATCCAGACCGATACACGTCTGCGCTTTCTGCCGCTCAGATCCATAGGAACGATGGCATCGTTCTCACGGCCGGCCTCAATGCGTTCATAGACCCTGTCCATAACATCCGGAGTGACTTTGCCGGCTGCGCGCCGGAGCTTTTCTTCCAATTCCCTGTTAGTCATCCTTTTTTCCCCTTTTCTCATTTCCCTTCAATGATGCGCCTCATCTTCTTGAGTGCCCTGTTATACTTGGACAGGACTGTTGCCAGCGGCATGTCCAGCATATCGGCGATTTCCCTGTGTTTGAGGCCTGCCACAGCATGCAGCATGACTATCTGGCTCTCTTCCTCGCTCACGCCCGCTACAGCCGCTTCCAGCACCATTCTGTCTTCTGTGTTAAAACGCGCCGATTCATCCACTATGGCATCCCATTCGTACTCCGGGATATCGGTATATCTTTTTCCTGCCCTCAGTTTCATTAACGAAAGATTGCGGGCTATTGTAAGTATCCATGCCATAGGCTTTCCCTGACTGGTATACTGCGAAGCATTCAGGTAAACCTTAACGTATGTATCCTGAAGTATGTCTTCAGCGTCCTCGGCATTCTTTACGATTGAAAGAATATATGCGTACACAGCAGAAGATGTCTGCTTATAAATTGTCTCCAGGGCATCAGCATGCCCGTTTGCCACGCGCTTCAGCGCCCTGTCAAGCATCTTCTTTTCCATCCTCCTAATGGGATAATGTCTAAAGAGGCATTTTTATTTCAAAAAAATTTAAAATTTATACACAGGACTTGATAAGCTCCACAGCCTTATCGATACCAAGCTTTCCGGTATTTATCGTGATATCGTAAAAACGGCTGTCGCCCCAGTCATGATCCGAATAATAATTGTAGTATGCGGCGCGGTCCTTATCACCTCTTTTGCAGATCGCAACTGCTTTCTCACGGCTTATCTTATCCCATTCCATGACACGCCCCGCCCTGAAATCCATATCGGCGTGTATGAAAACGTTCAGAACATCGGGCATATCCGAAAAGACATGATCCGCGCAGCGTCCGATGAAAACTCCGCCCCCTTCCTGCGCAAGCTTTCGCATGGTATCGAACTGTGCAAGGTAAAGATCCAGCACGAGAGGTCTCTGATAAGACAGACCGTAATTGTTGATCCCCATAGCCAGCGAATAAAGAAAACTATTGGTCGGCTTCTCATCATGCATCTCAAATACCGCCTCACTGTAGCCGCTCTTTTTCGCCGCCTCTGCAAGAAGCTCCTTGTCATAATAAGGCATGTTCAGCTCTTTAGCCAGGCGTTTCCCGATTTCCCTGCCGCCGCTTCCAAGCTCTCTTCCGATAGTGATTATCTGTTTATCTTTCATAGTCGGCCTCCTTTCTTTTCAGTGTTCTTTATCTGTCTGTATTATACCACAGTACAAAATAAAAAGCTTGCCAAATAGCATTTTTTGTTGTAGTATATCAATAGTGTTTTGCGCAAAAACTAATTATTTAAGGAGTATATAACATGGCCAGGATACTTGTTGTTGATGACGCGGCATTTATGCGTATGATGATCAAGGATATACTTACCAAGAACGGATATGAAGTAGCCGGTGAAGCAGAAAACGGTGTTGTAGCTGTTTCCAAATATACCGAGCTCAAACCGGATCTGGTGCTCATGGATATTACAATGCCCGAGAAAGACGGAATACAGGCATTAAAGGACATCAAGGCTAACGACGGTGGCGCAAAGGTTATCATGTGCTCCGCTATGGGCCAGCAGGCAATGGTTATCGAAGCTATTCAGTCCGGAGCAAAGGATTTCATCGTTAAGCCCTTCCAGGCTGATCGTGTTATCGAGGCTGTAA
>CAMOEK010000296.1:0-2515 GCA_946612125.1 uncultured Lachnospiraceae bacterium
TTTATCCTGTATTATTTTTCTGCTTCGGCTTTTTCCAGATCGGCCCTTACCTTCTTTAAGTCTTCCCTGATGCTCAAATGCTGAGGGCAGGCCTTTTCGCACTTACCGCATTCCCTGCAGAAGTCCGGAGTCTTATTATCTTTCTTCATGCCTTCCCACTGCCACTTGACCGTGCCGAAATTCTGGTAAACATGCAAACGGTTCCACACACTGAAATTACCCGGAATATCCACGCCGAAGGGACAGGGCATACAGTATCTGCAGCCTGTGCATCCGTTCTGTATACGGCTGTTCATTATATCCTTTATCTTGTCGATAGCCTGATATTCCTTTTCGTCCATAGGAACAAAGTTGTTGAAGGTATCCAGATTATCCTCCACCTGTTCCATAGTGGACATACCACTTAATACGGTCAGGATATTGGGCAGCGTAGCCACATATCTTAAGGCAAAGGAAGCTGCGCTCTTACCGGGACGCACGCTGTTGAATACATCCATGATATCCTGCGAAAAGCTTGCCAGCGATCCGCCTTTTACAGGCTCCATGATCGTTAACGGTATTCCTTTTTCTTCGGCCAGTTTATAGCCTTTCATGCCGGCCTGCTCATCGATATCCATATAGTTAAGCTGTATCTGGCAAAAATCCCAGTCACGATAACTTATGATCTTTTCAAAAGTATCATAATCATCATGGAAGGAAAATCCCAGGAAGCGGATCTTGCCTTCTGCCTTTAACTCCTCAAGACGCTTTACCGTGCCCAGCTTCTCCTGCTTTTCCCAGCTGTCCTTGTTCATCGCATGCATCAGATAAAAATCAAAATGATCCGTCTGAAGCTTTTTAAGCTGCTCGTTAAAATATTTGTCTACATCTTCAACAGTGTTGACAAACCATACCGGCAGTTTGGTCGCCAGATAGAATGAGTCTCTGGGGTACTTCTTTAATGCTTCTCCAACAAAAAGCTCGCTTTCGCCATCATGATAAGGATATGCCGTATCAATATAATTGACGCCGGATGCAATAGCCTTATCAAGCATTTTTTCCGCCAGCGGTCTGTTGATCTTTCCGTCGGAGCCCACAGGAAATCTCATGCAGCCAAAGCCAAGAAGCGAAACATCGATCCCCAATTTTTTAAAGTTTCTTGTTTCCATTTACTTCTCCTTTCAAATATAAAGATTCCTGCTCCACCCTCAATGTTCACTATACTTTATATAATATTTTTGTGTCAATAGGTTTCGGATGTTACGCTTCTTCAAACACGATCACATTCCATGAAAGCGGCGCCACATTCGCAGAATATACGCCATCCTTCATCGTGCCGCTCTTATTATCTTTCGGAGCATATACTTCCTGCTCACTTACGCTGCTCTTTTTATCCGGAGCTCCTTCCGGCGCAGTGATCTGATAATGTCCCTTAAGTTTATATCCGCTAAAGCCGCTCACATCGACATTCAGGGTATAATCCTTATCCTCATTCCTGTTGATGACAAATACGCTAAGCCTCTTATTCTCCTTATCCCAGGCTGAAGCGCTGTCGATATAGTTCACGCCTTCCTTGCCGGTATACTGGGAGGTGTCGTCTATCGCATAACCGGGCATATCATAAGTTTCGGATTCAACCGAAGTTCTCATCGAAGTGCCCTTTGCATACTGAAGCATCTGCATATAAGCATAATGCGAAGCCGTCTTCCATACATTATCATGATCAGAAGCGCATAAAGCTCCCAGACCGCCTGTCATACAGCCGACCTTTACCCTGTCCGCATGACGCAGGAATGCCATCTGTATGGAAAGGAATGAAAGCATGTGAAGTATCTCCCTGCCGGGGAATTCAAAATGTTTCATATTGTCGGGATCATGCAGTATGTAAGGTCTTTCGGGATCGAACTTAAAATGTGAACGCGCCATATTATAACGTCCGTATCCGGGATTCAGCGGCCTGTTCTCACGCATCATGCAACCGTACTCATCAAAGGAGATCATCACCTTCTTAGGTGATCTGTGCTTTGCAGCCACATAATCGATCATCGCCGCCTCGGTATTGATAAAATCTTCGTAATACAGCGAGCCGCCTAAAAGCGCCTTCACATCATCTGGCGGCGCCGAATGATAATGATGCACCGAAAGGTAATCTACAGTGTCATAACACTGATCCAGCACTTCCTCGTCCCATGCCGGAAAATGATCCATAAAAGATGCAGAAGATCCGCAGACGCCTGTCTCTATTGATGCATCTATCCATTTGATCGCCTTTGAAACTTCCTGACATGTATAACCGTAGCCCTTGGGATTGCCCTCCCAGGAGCCCAGCTGCCAGTGTCCGTCCATTTCGTTACCCAGGTAGAAAAGCTTTACTCCGTAGGGTTTCTCGTGTCCGTTCTTTTTACGCAGGTCTGACCAGTAGCTGCCGCCTGCAAAGTTCGTATACTCCACCAGATCCATTGCATCCTGCATAGTGCCGGTGCCCAGATTGATGGTATACAGAGATTCGGTTCCAACTTTTTCCGCCCACTGCAGA
>CAMOEK010000297.1:0-2503 GCA_946612125.1 uncultured Lachnospiraceae bacterium
TCGAGGTTGTTTATTTGTAAGAGCATAGTATCATGTAACGAAGTAAATGGCAAGAATAAGGCGGTGTGAATTGAATAAAGAATGCGTCTCCTCCCGGAAGCAAAAAAATCTTGAATATTTAATGTGAAATTTGTATAATTTTTCGTGGAATATTTTTCAAACAATGCCCAATTTAAAATGGAATTTGATTTTCTGCTTCGTTAGCTTTTTAATCTAATGAAAAATAATGACCTCAAATGGGGGATTGTGATAGATAACTATTTATGCGCAGGAGGCAATGGTTATGCAGAATGTTAATAACATCACCGCTGAAGATATGAGCTGGTCTCAGCAGGCTTTGGCAAATCTGGATTCTTTTTTTACGTCAAGAGTGATAGGGCAGAAGAATCTTGAAAGAGCGCTTGTGGCAGCATTGCTGGGAGACGGACATGTTCTCATCGAATCGGTACCGGGACTTGCCAAAACGACAGCGGCAAGAGCGGTGGCGGATGCTGTAAATGGAAGGTTTTCCAGAATTCAATGCACGCCGGATCTTCTTCCGAGCGATATTTGTGGTACGCAGATCTACAGACAGGACAGCGGTAATTTCGAGACCGTGCTGGGTCCTGTTTTTGCTAATTTCGTTTTGCTGGATGAGATCAACAGATCCAGCGCAAAGACACAGAGCGCCATGCTTGAAGCAATGGCTGAGAGACAGGTGACCATTGGCGGAACATCCTATCCCATGCCTGAGGATGTCTTTATCGTAATAGCTACACAGAACCCTATTGAGCAGGAAGGCACATATCCCTTATCTGAGGCTCAGTCGGATCGTTTTATGATAAAGGAAACACTGTTCTATCCTGCAGCAGGCGAGGATCTTCAGATCCTGAATCTTTTTGAGAACAGAAGCAGGCTGGGAAAACAACAGGTTTCTCCCGTTCTTGACGTAAAGGATGTAGCCAGACTGCAGCGTATCACCGAGAGTGTTTATTGCGATGATTCGGTAAAACAGTATATCTCAACTATCGTTACGGCTACAAGATTTGCAGACAACGTTCTGCCGAATGAGCTGAAAGGATATGTCAGACTCGGCGCCAGTCCCAGAGCGATGATCGCTTTCCTCAAGATGGGGAAGGCCGGTGCGCTTATGCAGGGCAGATCATATGTAATACCTGACGACATCAAGAATGCGGCTTTTGTTGTACTGCGTCACCGTATCGCTCTCAAATATACGGCTGCGGCAGACGAGGTTACTCCTGATATCATCATCAATCATCTGTTGAATGCGCTCCCTACGCCCTGATGAGGTGAAGTCATGACACAGATAAAAAATAAAGCCTCGCGTATCAGACCGGATTACGAATCGCTTAATGCACTGAGCTCGAGGATACGTTTTAAACACTACAGTCGTTCAAATTCGGTTGCTGACGGGGCGTTCCCTTCGGTATTCCGGGGACAGAGCATGGAATTTGAAGACTTAAGACCTTATGTTCCCGGTGATAATCTGCGTGATATGGACTGGAAGGCGTCTTCCAGATCCGGCATACCCATGGTCAGAAACTATGTGGCGGATAAACGTAAGCAGATCATCTTTATGGCGGATACAGGCAGGACCATGCGCGGTATCATGCCTGACGGAACAGACAAGAGAGAATGCAGTATCCTTACCATCGCTTCGGCAGCATACCTGGCAGGCAGGAGCGGCGCAGACTATTGCATACTTTCCGGCAAAGACTGGAGAAGCAGGCTTAAGAGATTCGGAAACGGACCTGCATTTCTTGAGGAAGGTATGGCAGCACTTCAGGATGAAGTCTTCGGTAACGAAGTTTATGATCCGGCCGGCCGTCTGGATGGTATACTTGACGCTCCGCTTAAAGGAGTGGCTATCTGTCTGGTGACGGATATGAAGGGCTTGCTTGAGATCCCGGAGAGGATACTCAGAACAGCCGCTGCAGAGCGGGAATTCTATGTATTTGAGATCTCGGACACAAGTCTTGACAGAAAAAATTATTTTGATGTACTGACGGACAGGATGATCCCGGAGTTCATAAGCAGGAGCAAGAAGCTTTCAACCGAGATATGGAAGAAACAAACGGAGTATCAGGCACAGATACGAAGCAAGCTTAGAAGATGCGGCGTATATTATGCTTATCTTCAGCATAAGAAGGATATACCTGAGACTGTGACCGGTGTACTGAATGGGGAGATAACGGACTGATGAAATATACTGTTGAATTGCAGCCGGCCGCATGGGACAGGCTGTTCTGGTTTTTAATAACACTTTTCATCCTGGCAGCAGGGATCTTTTTCTTTTCCATTCTGATCGGCATTATTCGTAAAGCGCATGCCATGCGCGTCGCAAGAATGAAGGAGCTTAAGAAGAAGGTTGGGCTGCAGAAAACTCCGGAATCGATAGATGCCTTAAGACAAAAGGCTTTTGAAAAGCTTAAGTTTATTGAAAACGAGCAGATGCAGGGAAGGATGAAGCCGCGTGAGGCCTGCATAGGTATCAGTGCGGTTG